>JACPDF010000019.1 GCA_016184145.1 Candidatus Woesearchaeota archaeon
ATACGCCCTGGAATTAGGCGCCTAGGATATCTATCATATACTGGGCCATTATCATTTTCTGCGAATTCATAGTATCTAATTTCTATATTTTTACATTCATTAAAAGTAATTTTTAATGGGCTTACTTCACTAGTTTTTATAAAACAATTATCTAAAACACTTGCATCTTTGCCTTCAACTTTATATGGACATTCAGAAGACGCTACGGTTATGTAAATTGAGAACTGAAAAACAATAATGAAAGTAATAAGTTTTAATAACTTTTTAATGTTTAACATTTCATACTAATCCCCTTTATTCATCTCCTCTATCTCCTTTAACAAAGTCTCCACGATCTTATCCTGCTCAACCTTTCCGACAATCTTCCCCTGCTTGTACAATAAGTTAGTGTTTCCAGCCCCTCCGACAATCCCCAAATCAACCTTTTTGCTTTCCCCGGGGCCATTTACTGCACAACCCATAACAGCGATATGTATGGGCTTTTTTATGTTCTCTGTTTTGCTCTCGATTTCCTCAACCATCCTTATCACATTGACATGCGTCCTTGCGCAAGTAGGGCAGCTTGTAACCTCTACGCCAGCCTTCCTTAGCCCCAGGCTTCTTAAGATAAAGAAACCCTTATTGTATCTCCAATTCCCTCATTTAGCAAGATTCCAAAACCCATTGCCGATTTAATGCTGCCAGGCAGCTTGCTTCCAGCTTCCGTGACCCCAAGATGCAGCGGATACTCAGTTTTAGCGGCAAACAGCCTGTAAGCCTCTACCATGCGGGACACATCGCTTGCTTTCAAGGAAACAACGGTATCATAAAAATCCAGATCTTCAAGAATTTTGACATGCCTCATTGCGCTCTCCACCATAGCTTCTGCACTATACCCATATTTATCAAACAGGTCCCTTTCCAGGCTTCCTAAATTAACTCCAACCCTGATTGGAATCCCATGCTCCTTTGCAGCCTTAACCACCAATTTTACCTTTTCCTCATTCCCTATGTTTCCCGGATTAATCCTGAGCTTATCAGCATATTTAGCCGCTTCCAATGCTATCCTATAATCAAAATGTATATCAGCAACTAATGGCATATTGATATTTTTTTTAATCTCTTCCAAGGCTTTTGCAGCCTCCATTGTAGGCGCTGAAACCCTTATTATCTCGCATCCAGCCTCCTCAAGCTCATGAATCTGCTTTATTGTTGCGTCTGCATCAGTTGTGTCAGTAGTTGTCATTGACTGTATGCTGATATCTGCATTGCCGCCAATATGCATATTCCCGACTTTGACCTTTCTTGATTTTCTCCTCATCTTAGAAAACCTATGCAAGTTAATGCACAATAATTTAAAAACCTAACTATCTGTTCTTCCTTAAGTCAAGAATCGGCCTTCTTCCCTCGTATCCAGAATCAACCTCATGCCAGAACTTTATCTTCTTCTCCCCCAATTTCCAGCACAGGAAGATTTCCCTTCCTTCGAATTTAGAATAAAAATCTATTATGCCTATCTCAAGGTCTTTAATTATGCAGCCAATGTCCTCTATCTCCTCTATGTTAGCATAAAACTCATAAGAAAGCTTGTGGAAATGCTTGTTCAGCTTTGTAATCCTTCTTAAGTTGTCATAATCATCGTCATAAACCTCGATTTCAATAGAGCTCAGCAAATCTAGGACCTTATTCAGCCTTATTGTCCTTCTCAGGATTCTTTCCACTTTTGGAAGCATCCCCTCAGCTTCCTCGATTGTGAAATATTTTCTAATCAGCTCTTGTTTTGCGCTTTTGCTCCTTGTCATCTTTCTTAACAAAGAAGCATATTATTTATAAATTTTTTGAAATTGGATTTTCAATAATATTTTTCAGCATTGATTGCCTTGATGAAGAATATCTTTATTTTAACAGTCTAAAACAAATATTTAAATAAACTGGCTGTTTAAGTGAAAAAATGAAGCACACATTAAGAATAACCCTGCTGCTCGCTTTGATTTTCTTCATAACCCAGGTTATAGGGCTCGCAGTAACCAACAAATACATACTAACCAGGGAATATATCGATCCAGAGACAAATTTAGTCGTGAAGGAGATAGTCCCTCAGGACCTGCCGTACAAAATAGAAAGGCCTGAAGTCCAGCAGTCAACATCATACATATGGATTGTAGTAGCGATACTAATCGGCACTTTGTTGCTTTTATTATTAATTAAGTACAAGAAATTCAATTTATGGAAACTATGGTTTTTTCTTGCTGTTTTTGTCACAATGGCAATTGCTTTTTCTGCCTTTATCCCGCAGGTAGCAGCCGCAATTTTAGCTTTCATACTCGCAATACTAAAAATATACAGGCCAACAACAATCATGCAGAACCTCACAGAAGTCTTTGTCTATGGCGGCCTAGCTGCAATCTTTGTCCCGATAATCAATATCTTTGCAGCATTCATGCTTTTGCTGCTTATCTCCATTTATGACATAATAGCAGTCAACAAGACAAAGCACATGATAACTTTGGCAAAATTCCAGGCGAAGAGCAGGGTATTTGCAGGGTTCATGTTCCCTTACGAGAGAAAAAAGGGCAGGATAATAGCAAAGCCCGCAAAAGCAGAGCAAAAGGGAACAAGAATTGCAGTTTTAGGAGGCGGTGATGTTGGCTTCCCGTTATTGTTTGCAGGAGTTGTAATGAAAGACCTTATGCTCAACAATCCTGAAATTATAGGATTCTTTAAAACTTTAATAATTCCGTTTTTCGTGACTTTGGCTTTATTGTATCTGCTGTTCAAGGGCAAGCAGGACAAGTTTTATCCTGCAATGCCGTATCTTGCTACAGGCTGCATTATTGGTTATTTAGTTATTTTGCTGGTCTTCTGACTCAGAATTATCTTGGACTAAAGTAGTCTGCTTCTCAATCATCTCGTTAAGTTCTTTTACTTTTTCCTGCTCTTTTTTTGCATATTCCTGTACCCTTATTCCTTCTTCCCTCGCATATTTGTACAAAGTTTTCTGGCCCTGCTCAACAGAATAGCTTATGGGGTTCACAATCATTCCGTCCTTTGCTGCTATTGTCTGAACGCTGGTTTCTTTCTGTATTTCCCTGGCCTCATACAAAGGGTCAGCCTTAAGGAAATTAGCTCCAAAGTGGGTTATTATTGCCAGTCTTGGCTTTACCCTGCTTATTATCTTTATCGCATCCTCCTTGCATAAGTTGTCTTTCCCTTCCTCTCTCTTAAGGTAAGGCACGTTTAATATTAAAATGTTGGAGTCATCATATTGCGCTGCAATCTCTGCGCTGTATATTGTGTCTCCGGAATATGCTAATGTGTATTCAGGAGTTATGAACTTGAACCCCAGCGCATTAGGCTCGGAATGCTTTGCCTTTAAAGCAAGAATCTCAACATCATTTATCCCCACCCTTTTGCCTTCCTCAAGCACAATAAACCTTTCCAGGAAATCCCTGTAATATTTCTGCAGAAAAGGCGTATAAGATTCGGCCCCGTTTATTGAGGTATTATTTGCCACAAGAACGCCTTTCTTGTCAAAGCCCCCGTAAGTCATCGCATCTATAACTACATTGATGTCATTGCAATGGTTTATGTGGTTGTGGGAAACAAGCAGAGCTGTATTTGCCCTCAGGTTTATTCCTGTCTGGGCTGCCATGTTCAAGGCTCCAGGGCCTGGATCAATATGGAACTGGTCCTCTCCAATTTGCAGTATTATCCCGCCTGAAGCCCTTAGCTGCTTACCCACAACATAGCTATCCCCGCCAGTACCAAGAAATACAATATTCGAGCTGATTTTAACCCCCAACAATCCTAAAACTAAGCTATATTATAAAGTTTTCGTTGGATTCCTCAATTCGTCTATTCGCCTTCTGCAATAATCATCATCGAACAAAAACCCGCAACCATCAAAAATCTTTGATTTTTGAGGTTGTGAAAACTCAAAGAGTTTTCCACAACCTTTAAAAAACATATATACATCCTCTATGCGGGCAGGCTAGGCTGGCGCGTTGGCCCTGCGCTGTAACTCTAAACGGGCTTTATGAGGGGGCTGAAGCTTGGGAAGAGGCATTTGCATTGCAAAGTGGTCTTGGTTTTGACAATGAAGCTCTGTCCTGTGGGATCGATACTTTTGAAAACCCAGTCAGGGCAGGAATGCAGCAGCTGTAATCATTAATATCGGTGCTCATAGGGTAGCGGAACCGAGGATAAATCAGGGTAAGCTGCTTTGCTTTGCCAGTGTCCATTTCCTTGCATGCCTGCCTACTTTTATTTTATTTATTTTATTGAGAAACCAAAAATATCATTCTTTATCAAAAGAAATCACATGCAGCGGCTTTTTAGACAGTTTTATCGTGACTTTTTCCCCGGATTTGAATTTATGCTCGGTAGCGGTTGAATCTGCAATTATTATTCCGTTGCCAAGCTCAAATTCAATCACAATTTTCTTATCTTTCCTCAGAATGTCATTGAAAAGCCTGCATTTAGCTGCAGTTTTGCCGCAATAAGGCTCCCTTATTATATACTCAAAATCGTCAGAATAAAGCGGTATTTCTTTTCCCCCGGCGCTTTTGATCCACGCATAGCTCCCTGCTGCTGTAGAAACTAAAACTCCTGAGCTTTTCTGCCTCTCTGTCTTTCCCCTTACCGTTAAATGATACCTTGCAGTATGGTAAGGCTTCTCTGAAGCGACATAATACTCATTAAGAGCCAGATCAGGAACTCTCTTTCTCCCTATGTGCGCTTCCAGTCTGTGGAGTTTTTTTATTTGGAACTCATTGTTCATTATTCTTTTAAGCTTTTTTTCAAAATCATCCTTATTGGCATTCATGAAAAATCCTTCTTTGCTTGAAGGGTCGGAATTAATGCCGAGCATAGGCGTCTTGTCAAGTACGTAATGTGAGGCCATCAGAAAAGTGCCGTCACCGCCGATAGCCAGAATTAAATCTTTGTCGCGGAAAAACTTTTCTTTTAGCTTTTCCCTCCTTCTTTTCTTATACTTAATCCTGTATTTTTTCAATGTTTTTTTGACTAAATCCAGAGTTGATTTCTCCTCTCTTCTTTTTGGCTTTGTGTAGACTATTAAGACTTTCCTGATTTTCATATAGAATCAACAACGAAGAAGCTTATTTAAATTTTTGTTTTTATCCTCTGGCTTCAAGAAACTTAATCATTCCAACAAGGCTCTCATTTACAGGGCACTTAATGCCGTATTTTTTTCCAAGCTTAACAACAGCTCCATTAAGGTAATCAATTTCTGTCCTGTTTCCTTTCAATAAATCCTGGTACATCGAAGAATAATTGTCTGATTTCCTTACCCTATCAAGTATATCTTCAACAAATTTGAAGCTGAAATTAAACCCGTCTTTTTTCGCCACAGCCAGGCATTCCTTTATGACAGCGGTTCTTAACGGCCTGAGGCTCTCATGTGCAATTTCCTTGTTTTTTATCTTGAAAATCCCTGTTATTGGGTTAAGCACGCAGTTCATGAACAGTTTTTTCCAGACATCTTCCATGATATTTTTGGAGACATAGGCCTTCAAGCCGCACCTGTCAAAGTTTTCCGATATTTCCTTGCTTTTCCCGCTTTTCTCGATTGCTGTATACCCAATATTGTTCATCTTTATAATCCCGGGTTTCAAAAAGCTGGTGCCTACAGCAGTCACTCCCCTTAAAACCAGGCATTTTTTGCCAACTATTTTTTTTACAACTTCCTCGCTCCCATAGCCGTTCTGCAGGCATAAAATGATTGTATCTTCCCTCAGCAGTTTTTTTATTTGATTGATTGCATTCCCAGAATCATAAACCTTGGTTGTCAGGATTATTAGGGAATTTTTTTCGATTTTCTTCATTCTTGTTGCGGCTTTCAATCTGTATGTTCTGTTTTCAACCCCGGTAATCTTAAGCCCTCTCCTGTTTATGGTATCAGCATGCTTCTTCCTCGCAACTAAAACAATATCATTCAATCTGGAAAGCTTTGCCCCATAAAGGCTTCCAATGGCTCCTGCGCCAAGAATTATGATTTTCATTCTAAAAACAATGCGGGTTTTCCAGGCTTTGCTTTTTTAGCTTTCCCCTTAGGATCGTAAATATCCTTGTCATTGACGGCATAAGCTTCCACATCAAAGCCCAGTTTCCTTTTTAGCATGTCTTTATTGCCTGAAAATATATTTTTTTCATTTGGGATTGCATATAAATAAACTTTTTTTGGCTCTATCTTGACCAGCTTCAGCACGCTTCTTATATCGCTGATTGTATTTTCCATTAATTGCTCCTCTTCCTCTATTTTTTCGCTTATTTTGCTTTTGTCAAATCCAGGCCATTTTTCCAGTGAAATAAATCCTTTATTTCCCGTCTTTTCCCATAATTCCTCGCATAAATGCGGAGTGAAAGGGGATAATAATAAAAGTAGATATTCAAAAGCTTCTTTTGGGATTTTTTCCAGAGATGAAAGATAATCAGCATATCCATACAGCTCTACAATGGCCTTGTTAAATTCTAAATTATCCATATTCTCGCTGGCATTCCTGATAGTCCTGTGCATCTTGTTTAATATGTGCTCATCAGCCTTGATATTATCAACCATTCCGTGCATATTATAAACCCTATTGAGGAACCTGTACACTCCATTAATCCCCTTGTCGCTCCACTCAAGCTCCTTCTCAGGCATCGCAACAAACAGTATAAAGAGCCTTGCAGTGTCAGGACCGTATTTTACAGTTATTTCCCTTGGATCCACAATATTTCCT
Organism: Candidatus Woesearchaeota archaeon; assembly: GCA_016184145.1. GTDB lineage: Archaea > Nanobdellota > Nanobdellia > Woesearchaeales > GW2011-AR4 > JACPDF01. The sequence goes on from JACPDF010000019.1 coordinate 6,723, forward strand.
CTGCTTTTGCTCATAACCTCCCCATCTTTCAGCACCATCCCCTGCGTAAGCAGCCTGGCAAAAGGCTCGTCCACTCGCGTCAATTTCAAGTCCCTAAGGGCTTTTGTAAAGAATCTTGCATACAACAAGTGCAATATGGCATGCTCTATGCCCCCGATATACTGGTTTACCGGCATCCAATAATCTGCTTTTTTTCTGTCAAAAGGGCCTTTGTCGTATTTTGGGCTGCAATACCTTAGGAAATACCAGGAGCTGTCGACAAAAGTGTCCATTGTGTCCGTCTCCCTTCTTGCATCGCCTTTGCATTTTGGGCATTTTACATTTACAAACTCCTTGCACGTCTCCAGAGGATTCCCTTCTCCTGTAAATCTGCACTTATCCGGCTTAGGCAGCTTAACAGGCAGGTTTTCATACGGAACCGCAACTATGCCGCATTTGTTGCAATGAACCATAGGTATGGGCGTTCCCCAGTATCTCTGCCTTGAAATCAGCCAGTCTCTTATCTTGTAATGAACAGCCCTCTTGCCCATCTTCTGTTTTTCCATCCATTCAGAAATCTCCTCTATAGCATCCAGATTATTCATTCCATTAAACTTCCCGGAATTTGCCAAAACCCCTTCCTCAACATAAGCCCTGCTCATCTTTTCCGCTTTCAGTTCGTGCTGCTGCGGCGTTATTACAACCTTTATCGGAATATCATATTTTTTGGCAAACTCGAAATCCCTCTGGTCGTGCGCAGGAACAACCATAACCGCTCCGGTGCCATACTCCATCAAGGCGTAATCAGCAACATAAATCGGTATTTCCTCATTATTTACAGGATTGATGCAGTATTTTCCAATAAAAACCCCATTCTTTTCAATTTCTTCGGAAGTCCTGTCTTTCATAGTCCTCTTTTTGGTTTTTTTAATGAAATCCACTGCTTCTTTTTCTTTGTCTGTATTTTTTATTAATTCCAGGACCATAGGATGCTCGACAGCAAACACTAAAGCAGTCACGCCGAAAATAGTGTCAGGCCTTGTTGTAAATGTGGAAATTGTTTTTTTGCTGTCTTTGATTTTGAAATTAATCTCAACCCCATGGCTTTTTCCAATCCAGTTGCGCTGCATTATCTTAACTCTCTCAGGCCAATGCTCCAGCTTTTCGATGTCTTCAAGAAGCTGGTCAGCATAATCTGTTATCTTAAAGAACCACTGCTCAAGCTCTTTTTCCTCAACTTCATTCTTGCATCTCCAGCACCTTCCTTCAATAACCTGCTCGTTTGCGAGCACTGTTGTGCATGAGGGGCACCAGTTGACAACCGCATTCTTTCTGTATGCCAGGCCTTTCTCATAGAACTTTAAAAAAATCCACTGGTTCCATTTATAGTAATCCTCATCGCAGCTCTGTATTTGCCTGTCCCAGTCATAGCTAAGCCCCATATCCTTCTGCTGTTGCTTCATAATCTCTATATTAGCCCATGTCCACTTTTCAGGATCGGCTTTGTTTTTTATGGCAGCATTCTCCGCCGGCAATCCAAAAGCATCATAACCCATGGGATAGAGGACATTAAACCCCTGCATTCTCTTGTACCTGGCTAAGGCATCCCCAATGGCATAATTCCTCAAATGGCCCATATGCAAGCCTCCTCCCGATGGGTAGGGGTACATCTCCAGGCAATAGAATTTCTTTTTCTTGCTGCCTTCTTCGACCTTGAAAATTCCTTTTTCTTCCCATTTCTTCTGCCATTTCTTGGCAATTTTGTTAAGGTCCATAATAGTCTCATGAAACAAAGAGTAGTTTTTATAGTTTTTTGTTTAAGCGCGGTTGGTGCGAAATTGAAGGTTGCCATCAATTTGTGAGCACCAGTAATTAAAACATACACGCGACAAGGGGGACGTCCCTTACGGGGAATGTCGCCTTATACTACAATAGAAAGTGCGAACCGATGGCAACCCGAACAAATGTGAGGATTTCGCACCAACCTACAATTTACGCTTTTTCAAGCATATAGCTTTTCCTTATCATAATTGGGTGATAGGAAAGCTTTACAGCCCTTAGATAGCCAACACCCCAGTCCTCTCCGGCATTAACAAACTCGCTTTCAAACATCTTCAGCAGCTCTGCATAAATGAAGACAGAAAGCCCTTTTATGCCAAGATTGGTCTTTTCAAAGAAATCGGTGCAAATGTTTTTGTTTGTCTGCTCTCCAAAAGTATAGCCCTGTATCTTTTCATCAACATAAACAACTATTCCTCTTAAGGAAAATGCAGATGCATTATTAAGCATTTTAAGGTTTGCATCATACTCATCTTGAAGGCTTTCATGGTGCTTTTTGTTTATTACCTCAAGCTTTTGCCTCTTCCACCTGTCAAGAATCTCAATGCAGCCACCCATATGCTTGCTCTTTTCATACTCTTCCACTTTATACTTATAATTCTGCACAAAGAAATTCCTCAGGTTTCTTTTGCTCTTGTATTTGTCCCCTTTGAGCTCTATGATATCCTTTCTCCTGTATATGTAATCCTGGTTCTGATGGATTAGTTTATAGCCATCAATATTGCTGTATTCTTCCTTAAGCTCTTCCGGAATGTACTGTACAGCAGGCTTTCTTTTAATTTTCTTTTCCCTGTTGTATTGCTCGCATATCTCAAAGCATTTTTTTAGTGTCTCAGAAATCTTTATCCCTGGAAGGATGGGCCCCCATATGTACCTGTTGCCTTCAAAAGTCACAAACAAGCATATATTGCCGTTAATCTCTGCCCATTCTATGTCCTTATAGCAGCCATTCCAGAGATAAATCCATGCGAAGCTGTGCTCTGCCAAAGGAAATTTTAGTTTTTTATATGCATCATCAAATATTTTTTTGTCCTTTATTGTAAATTTATTCAATGAAGCTGATTTTTGCATTTTATTATTGTTATTACTGGCTCAATTGCCAAAAATAATGAAATAGCCCCGCCAGGACTTTCGCCGAGTCTTTTCCATCGTTCCGAGGGTTCGTAGAACCCTCATTGTGCTTGAAAATCCTCCTGGATTTTCGGCATGCCGAAAAATCCCAGATTTTTCGTGCACATTCTTTTTTCTCGAATTTTTGGAAAAAATTCGTTTCGAACCTGGGTCAGAGGATGTTTTTGATGAAATTTTTTAATTTTCCACCACCAAAATCCCCTATGCTTGACCGCTACACCACGGGGCTATAAGCTAAAGGCATCAAATTTGGTTTATAAAATTATCTATGATAAAATTTAAATAATGACAAGAAATGCCGCTTTAGGCTGACATAAATGTCCAAAAACAAGTATTTTATAATTGATTTTGACAGTACATTGACGCAGGTAGAGGCATTGGATGAGCTTGCCGCGCTTTCATTAAAAAACAACCCAAAAAAGCATGAAATTCTGGAAAAAATAAAGGGCATAACAGTCCAGGGCATGGAAGGCAAGGTGCCAATCCCAGAGTCTTTGTCGCGGCGCCTTAATTTTCTAAAAATAAACAGGAAGCACATTGATAAAATTGTCGGCATATTAAAAAAGAAAATTTCCCCCTCTTTCAAAAGGAACAAGAGTTTTTTTAAGCGTTACCAAAATAATGTGTATATTATCTCAAATGGCTTTAAAGAATATATAGTTCCAGTTGTTAAGCCGCTGAATATCCTTGAAAAGAATATTTATGCAAATACACTGATTTTTAACAGTGATGGGGATGTTGCAGGCTACGATAAAAGCAATATTTTAGCCCAGGAAGACGGGAAAGCCAAGCAGCTAAAAGCCCTTAACCTGAAAGGGGATGTTTATGTCATTGGCGATGGATACACGGACTATGAGATGAAAGCTTCTGGTTTAGTGACTAAGTTCTTTGCATTCACGGAAAATGTTGAGAGGGAGGTTGTTGTTAAAAAGGCAGACCATGTTATTCCTACGTTCGATGAATTCCTGTATATAAACAAGCTGCCTATGTCCATATCCTATCCTAAAAACAGGATTAATGTGCTGCTTTTGGAGAACATCCATAAGAGTGCTGCATCTATATTCAAAAATGAGGGCTATACTGTGGAAATAGTCCCTAAAAGCCTTGATGAGGAAGAGCTGATAAAAAAAATAAAAAATGTTTCTATTCTTGGAATAAGGTCAAAAACCGAAATAACCGAGAATGTATTGAAAAATGCCGACAGGCTTATGGCAATAGGCGCATTCTGCATTGGCACAAACCAGGTTGACCTCAATTGCTGCTCAAAAAAAGGAATAGCTGTTTTTAATGCTCCTTACAGCAATACCAGAAGCGTTGTAGAGCTTGTTATTGGAGAAATCGTTATGCTGATGAGGGATATTTTTGAGAAAAGCGCAAAACTCCATAAGGGCGTATGGGATAAATCCGCTGAAGGCAGTTATGAACTCAGGGGCAAAAAACTCGGTATTGTGGGCTATGGAAATATAGGCTCGCAGCTTTCTATACTTGCAGAATCGTTAGGGATGGATATATATTATTATGATATTGTTGAGAAGCTTGCACTGGGAAATGCGAAACAATGCAGATCCCTGAAAGAGCTGCTCAAAAATGCTGATATTGTAAGCATACATGTTGACGGAAACCCGGCTAACAAAAATCTTATCGGAGAAAAAGAATTCGGGATGATGAAAAATAATGTTATTTTTTTGAATTTAAGCAGGGGCTTTGTGGTTGACACAAAAGCGCTTGTTAAATACCTTAAAAACGGGAAAATAAAAGGCGTGGCTATAGATGTTTTTCCAAACGAGCCTAAAAGCAGCGCAGAGGAATTTGTTTCCGAATTAAGAGAGTTGCCAAATGTAATTTTAACGCCGCATATCGGCGGCAGCACTGTGGAAGCCCAGGAGAATATTGCAGAATTCGTAACTGGAAAGATCGTGGGTTATGTTAATAACGGAAACACTTTTTCCAGCGCTAATTTGCCCAATATACAGCTGCCCCAGCTTCAGGAAGCGCACAGGTTGCTTCATATACATGAGAATGTTCCTGGAATTCTGGCCCAGATAAACAGTATATTGGCAAAAAATGGAATAAACATTGAAGGCCAGTATTTAAAGACAAACGAGCAGGTGGGTTATGCTATTACTGATGTAAACAAAAAGTACGACAATAGGGTTATTGAGGATCTAAAAAAAATCCCACATACCATTAAATTCAGGGTTTTATACTAATGGAAAAAAATAAAAAAATATTCTTTACACCGGGACCAACACAACTTTACCCCAACGTGGCAAAGCATATCAAGGATGCATTAAGCAACAATATATGCTCAATCTCGCATAGAAGCAGGGAATTTGAGGTCATTTTTTCTGAAACCACAGAATCTTTGAAAAGGCTCCTTAACATTCCTAATGGCTTCCATGTTTTCTTCCTGTCTTCTGCGACAGAAGCGATGGAGCGCATAATTGAAAACTGCGTGGCAGAACATAGCTTTCATTTCATAGGAGGCAGTTTTTCCGAAAGGTTTTATATTATTGCAAAGCAGCTCATGAAATCCCCTGAAAAGCTTGAAGCTGAATTCGGAAAGGGTTTTGAGTTTGATCTTGAAATTCCTGGAAAAACAGAGCTTATATGCTTCACGCAAAATGAAACAAGCTCCGGTGTTGCTGTTGATATGGAAGATATTTATGCTATAAAAAAGAAAAACCCCGAAAAGCTGGTGGCAGTGGACATTGTTTCTTCTGTCCCTTATGTTAATATTGAATACTCTCTTGTTGATTGCACATTTTTCTCTGTGCAGAAGGGGTTTGGGCTGCCTGCGGGCTTGGGCGTATTGATAGTGAATGACAGGTGCATTGAAAAATCAAAGCTGCTCAGCAATAAGGGCTATAATATTGGAAGCTATCATAGCCTCCTTTCTTTGCTAAGCAAGGCAGAAAAAAGACAGACTGTTGAAACACCAAACATATTGGATATGTATCTTTTGAGGGAAATAAGCAAAGAGCTGAATAACATTGGAATAGAAAAGATAAGGGAAGAGACAGAAGAAAAAGCAAACATGATTTACGATTTTTTTGACAGGCATGAGTTATATTCCCCATTTGTGCAGGATAAGGGCATAAGGTCAAAAACGACAATAGCGATAAAAACTCCAAATGGCTCTGGCGAAGTGATAAACAGGCTGTCTGAAAAAGGCTTTGTTGTAGGCTCTGGCTATGGCGTGCATAAAAATGAGCAAATAAGGATCGCTAATTTTCCAATGCATAGGGCAGGGGATATCAAAAAGATGTTAAGACTCATCTAAAACTAAGAAATATATTATTTGCAATATGTTATTTGTATTGAGCTTCTAAAAGTAAAAGCTTAGAGCCTCTTCCTCCATGAAATGCAATTGCTTGGAAGGGACAATCAGGCACTGCATTCCTTTTTTAAAATCATATTTAACCAATTCCTTGGCTTTTCCGGCTTTTATTATTTGGTCCAGGCTTCCTAATTTGCTGCAGCCGACGCAAAGCATATTATCATTAAAAACCCTGTCTCCCCGCTTCATTTCTGTTTTCAGCAAATATCTTATCGCGTCATTAACAGACAAACTATCATTGGAGTCAGGCTTTAAGTCCAGAATAAACAGTGTATGGAGGCTATTCTCCTGGTTAATCTTCAAAGCGTCATAAGGGGTTTCTATATTCTCATTTTCAAATGGTATGCTTGTTGTCTTGCCAAACTTATAAAGCTGCAGGCCCGTTATTCCAATTGCAGTCAAAACAGAAGCATTATGCACAACCCTTGTTTTTATTCCTGCTCTTCTTGCTCTTAAATAAAGGTCCATATGAGTTGTTGCGGAAAAAACATCCCCTGCAACCAAAAAAGCGACTTCTTTTGCCTTTGCATTTTTCAAAATTTCATTTTCATCACTCTCAACCAAACTCCTGCCAGCAGAAATTATCTTTTTTCCATACAGCCCTTCCAAATATTTTATGCTGCAGTTTAATTTTGAAGTATAATTCTCCAAATAAACAAAGTCGCATTTTTTTACAGCATCAAGCCCCTTTAATGTGATATCTTTCTCATCATTAAGGCCTATGCCGATGAAATATAGGCTCATAAAAACAAGGAAAAGTTAATGGATTTATAATATTAATCTAAAATTAATCACTGACATAAGTAATTGGACATTAAGCATTAAGTTAAGTTTCTATTTGGTTACATTAAATTATAAATCTGCTCGCTGGCGCTCGCAATATTTACTGCTCGGGTCTCGCTGTCTGCCACATGCTCGACCCTCGCTTATCTATTCATTATTGGCATTCTTGGTTTGTTACGGGGGGGTTCTTGGCGGTATTGACGGTGGCATATATCTCCTTCTCCTTCTCATAACAATAACTATAATAACGACGGAGATGAAGATTACCGGCAAAAGGAAGAGGAACATTTTGTTCAGAAAGTAGAGGTTTTTCTTTACCCCCTCAACAAGCGTTTGATCAGTTGTAGTGGAATCCTCCAAAGGCGGAATAAGGAGAGCTTCCTCTGGCAGGGCCTGTGAAGTCTGGCCTGGCTGCGGTTGCCCTCCTATAGCAAAGAGGCTGAATCCAGGGGTTTGCGCGGCAAAGTAGAGATTCTGCCCATCCTTTGAGACCATAATTGTGGGAAGCTTTTGCCATGCTCCATCGGTA
>JACPDF010000020.1 GCA_016184145.1 Candidatus Woesearchaeota archaeon
ATTTGGTATAGTATGAGTATCAAGGTGGTTCTTGACTCAGCGAATTCCACCACTATTTATCCACCAATCATAGAATTGGTGGAATTTTAGCGTATTAAAATCTTGGAAGACTTAACAGCCCATTATTAAACCAAAGCAGAAAAGTTTATATATAAATATATTAATATACAAATTAGTATACTAAATATAGGAAAAGAGGTTATTGTTAGACATGGCTACAACAGCAGAACTTATGAAGTTTGGCTTTAAAAAGGAAGAGCTGGCAGAGCAGACAAGAGGCCAGTACCTCAACACAGGCTTTCCTACTCCTACAAGGCGCTATAGGCTGCATTATGAAGGCTATAACATCTCAATAGAAGAGCCTTATTTCTATATTCTCCACTATTTAAGGTATTATTCCGGCTTTCCTCACATAGATAAGATAACTGACATTTTTGCAGCCGCTGAAAATTCTGCATTTTTTGGAGCTAACCAGCAGCGCTTGGGAATGCAGCAGGATAAGGTATCCCAATTCTTAGCAACAATAGGGAAGATGGTCAAGGAATTATTCCAGTTAGTCAGGGAATTGAGGATTTTGGATGAAAGGCTGAGCTATTACATTGACTCTTATAACGAAAAAAGCAGGAGCAGGGAAAGCGCGGAAATCACGTTAAAGGGCACATGGGTGGATTTAGTCGAGCAAGGCGCCAAAAACCCTGCATCTGTTTATGGCATGGCCCGTGAAGTGCAATTTACAACTTTGCCTGATTTGTTTTTCTCAACGCATCCTTTAAGGCAGGAAGATGTTGATGATGTTGTAGACAGGGAAAGGGGTGCCTTTAACAGGAAAGTAAAAGAAGTCCTCAAAAGAAAGTTAAGGACATTTCTGGCATGGAAAGAGCATACATTTGACGAGCTGAAAAACAGGCGCGTTTTTACATTAAAATACCTGAGGCAGCATTATGAAATCATAAGGATGTACATACACTGGGTAAAGCCTTACTTGAGAAACATACAAAGACTGCAATTAGACCAGAGCAAGACGGAAACTCCTGACTTATTGGTGGCTTTTGAAAGCTCAATGATAGAAGTGGAATTATTGGCAAGAAAGCCCGCTGGGAGCGTAAAGGACACTAAGCTTAACCAGGTTCTATTGTTGAATTATCTCTTCAGGACAAGGCCGGAGATGTCTTACAGCCAGGAATACCAGCGCGGCCCCATCCATCTTGGCAGGGTTGAAATAGATATTAGATGCTATGGGTGGACAAACGAGGAAATAGAAAATTACAAGAAAATGCGCGAGCAGGAAGATTTCCAGCTTTTAGGCATCATAGATTCTTCTGTCAAGGCAGCAATGGAATCCCTGGGAGAGGAGCTTATGAGATATTTAAGGGAAGCAGGGGAAGATATAGGGACAAAGACAGAGCAGCAAACAAAAGGGAAAAGCTCATCTTTCGCAAGCCCTTACACCTCGGTTTTCAAAGGCTTTTCTGAGCTTTTTGGAAAAGCCAAAGGACCGAAAAGACGGCCAAGGCCAAAAAAGCCGAGCAAGACTGATTTGATGAAGCTTGATTTGGCTAGAAGCGAAGCTGAAGCACAAACAAAAGCTGCTGCATGGACAATTTATCACCATTTCAAAAAACATCATGGAATGCTAAATTGGTAAATAAACTAGAAGCGAAGCTGAAGCACAAACAAAAGCTGCTGCATGGACAATTTATCACCATTTCAAAAAACATCATGGAATGCTAAATTGGTAAATAAACTGAAACAAAAATAAAAATGCCAATACGGTTAAGAAATAAGTATACAACAATTTGAGTATGTTAAAGTGAAATAACAACTAAAATTAAACTAAATAAAAAAATAATACCCGGCGTTTTTGCCTTATTGTTGCGTGAATGCAAAAACGCAGGCTATTATTAAACATTTTTTTCAATGTATAAAAGATAAAAAGTGAAATCAAAAAATGACAAAGCAAATAGTTGTTAATCATAAGATAAAACAAATTATTATTGGAAAGCTCCAGATAAAAAACAAATCAAGTTGTAAATAAGATAAAAACAAATGATTGTGAACATAAGATAAAAACAGTTTCAAATGAAAGAATAAAAAATAATTGATGTTTGATTAAAAATGAAATTTACAGACGGATATTACAGCCACCATCCAATGGTTGATTACTTCAACTCAATGGAGCCGGAAACTTACGGGATGAAAGCAGACAACAAGCCTGATGTAAGTTTAAGTGTGCAGGATATAGGGATGTCTGTGCCGATGGGAATCTCCGCCCAGAATGTAGCCGGGATATATTCAAAAATAAGGATGGGGGCCGGCAAATTGGAGATACAGTTTCCAGGCTACAGGACGGGAAACCGCAACCAGCAAACCCCGGAAATGCTGGGAGAGGATCAAAGGCAGGCATTAAGGGAAATGCAGATGGCTAATGAAGTAAGATTTAATACGCACGCAAGTTTTGGCCTTATGGGCATGATGGGAAGAGATGAGCGTGGAAATTTCTCCACATATGGGGCCAACCAGGATCTAATGGAATTAAAGCGCGCAATTGACTTCCAGGCAGACATGGGCGGTGGAAGCGTGGTTATGCATTCGGGGGAATTTGAAAGGCCGATGACAGACATGTTCATTGATGATGAAACACATACAAGGAATTTGGCCAGAGATTCCAGCGGAAGATTGCTGATAAGGATGGCCCACACCCAAGAATTCGACGCAAAATTTGATCTGTTGGACGCGCGTACAAGCCAAAAAATGGAAACAGTGCAAAAGGACAGGCTGGTTGCATATCCTGTATGGAATAGGGCAGAAAAAGATTATAGGGGAATTGATATTAATGGGAATCCTACTTTAATCAGAAAAGGGGACTATATCGACTATGAAAAAAGGAAGATAGTTGACCCTTGGGACACTATAAAAGGAAGAGTTCCCAAATACAATGAGTCAACAGGAAGGTTTGAGGTTGCAAGAAGGCATTTTGATTATTTTAAGAAAGAAGCGGAAGAATACAATAAATACCTGCATGAAAAAAATGGAAGAGAGCTGAGTTTCTATGAAAAAATCTATCCTGAAGAGATGTTTTTAAGGGCTACACTGGAAACCCAGGAAGGCCACGCCCGGGGTTGGGCATTGCAGTACGGAGAAAGAGTTGACAGGGAGTTAAAGACCCTGGAGAAGCTGAGGAAAGCAAAGGAATTCTATGAAAGGCTGGAGAGAGAGATTCCTGAAGAGGAAAAATGGAAGATAATGAAGCAAGTGCCGGAATTTGGTGATGTTGTAAGCAGCCTTGTGCCTTCAGAAACCAAATTACCCACTAAAATACTTGATGATTTAATAAAAAACCAGGAAAAGGGCCTTGAGTTTGCAAGACAGGCTTCAACAGCCCAAGAGCAGCAGGCTTTTGACACTAATGAGACAAAAGAAAATTTGATAACCCCGATAAAAAGGCTCGAGAATCACGGCGTAAGAATGTATGCAGAAGCCGGAATACATGCATTAAGGAGGACAAAAGATCCTAACAACCCCGTGGTTGTTGCAATCGAAAATTTATTCCCTGAAAGGTTCGGGGGCCATCTGGAGGAGTTGAAATGGGTGATTGAAAAATCAAGGGAAAGGATGGTTAATATGCTTATCTCTCCAAAGATACAACTTGGGGTAAGCAGAATGCCTACAGAGATGGATGAGGTAAAGCTGAATGAAGCTCTTACCCCCGGAGGTAAAGGAATGCTGCAGGAAAATCCTTATTATATGGGGATAAGCAAAGAAGAGGCAGAGAAAATAGCTGCCAGGCACATAAAAGCAACTTTGGATACTGGCCACTTGAACATGTGGAGGAAGTTCTGGCAGGAAGACCCTAGATTAACAAAAGAGCAGAACGATGCAAAGTTTAAGGATTGGTACCTTAAGCAAGTTGAAAGTTTGGCAAAAGAAGGAATGGTTGGAAATTTGCACCTTGCGGATAATTACGGCTTCCAGGATGATCATTTAAGCCCTGGGCAGGGAAACGCCCCAATTAAGGAAACTGTGGAAATCTTGAAAAAACATGGCTATGACCGCGCTATTACAGTAGAGCCAGGAGCAGATGCAAGTACAGATCTTAGCGATTTCCATGGCTTAATGAAAACATGGAGATTATTTGGCAGCAATGTTTACGGCATGGGCATTGGCGGCGGAGGGCCTCAGGTGCCGCAAAGATGGGGAGATGTCCAGTATTCTTACTTCGGCCAGAACAGGCCGCCATACTTTGTGTTTGGAGGCTATGCGCCAAGCAATGACTGGACCTTATGGACTGCAGTGCCTATGGAATAATTGTTGCTACACAAAGGTTTTGACCTTCGGTTTCCATTAATAAAAACATCGGCGCGAACCATATTTTAATTTGGGAAGAAAATTTTTATTGTAAAACGTCATGAAAATAAGCTTCATTTTTGCTGTACTCAAAATCTCTTTCAAGCACTTCAACCATTTCGTCCAAAATATCTCGTGTTGTGAATATTTTAGCATCCGAAAGAATCAATTTCTTCAATAATTTATGCGCAACGCTATAATCCCATTGAGTGGCTGAAATAAGAAAATTTGTATCCACTGTAACTTTCATTTTATTTTCTTGATTTTCTTACTCTTTGAATTAGTTCAGGCACGTCGCTTTCTTTGATGCCTAGTTTTTCTGCCCTCTTTCTGCCCTCTAATGCAATTGCCCCTATTTCCTTAATTAACTCCTCTTTCGAGGGAGTTGATAATTTTTTCAGGATAATTGCATCTTTGGCGGAGACAACGGAAAAAATAGTTCCCTCACTAGCTTTTAATTCCTTCCTTATGTCCTGAGGTATAACAATTTGTCCCCTTGAAGACATTTTAATGGTTTCTGCTGGCATTTTGACCTCCAATATTTCTTATTTTCTGATAGTAAGATAAACTTATTTATAAATTTCTCTGTTTTCTCTGTGTTAAACTCTTCTTTTTAAGAAAAATCTTTAAATTCAGTTCTTTAACCTACATATTAAATAGTGGTCAGAATGGCTAAAAACAAAGATATTAAGGAGCTGAAAAAGGAGTTAAGGAAATTAAAACCTGCAGACAGTATAAAGAAGCTCAAGGAAATGGAAGAGAAACGTAAAGAGGAAATAACAGAGATAGAGGATTTGATAAAAGACTTTGAAAAGGAGATGAAGACAGACTTAGTGGCAGAAGAAATAGCTCCGGAAGCAAGAGATGTAAATATCGCAAATTTATTTGAGGAAGAATCAAGAGAGCTTGAATTTACTGTAAAAAAGGAAGCCCCAGGGGAAGATAAAAGCCCAGGCTACGTTTCTATTAAGCAGCTATACGGCGACTATACTGCCCTTAAAGACATTCAGTATGCGAGCATAACCGGCTCTTTAACTCCGGCTCACCTTGACAAGGTAGATCAGATAGGCGAAAGGCTTGACAGGACAAAATACCATTCCGCAAGTCAAGATGCTGCCAATATTTTAGTTGCTAGCAGAGCCACGTTATACAAGATAAGGAAATACGCCGGACTGGAGTGATCTCTTAAAATCTACGCTGTAGCCCGCTTAATTGCCAACAAAGGTTGGTAAATGGACATCTTTGTCATAAGCCTGTATTTCTCCCATTCTTTTGAATCTACATTTGCGCCAAAAGGGGGAACAAAACCTATGTCTCCTATTACATCACCCATTACAAAGTATTTGAAGTGCTTCGCTGCCTTTTCCATTGTTTCCTTGCCGACCATTTGTCTGGTGCTTTCATCTCCATTATTAGCAGTCCAATCAATACTATTACTTTCTAAACCCTCATACATGCTTTTAGCCCTGAAAGCTCCAAGATAGCTAAACAGCTTATTGTAATCTAAATATTTTACAACCGGAGAGATTCCATAATGTTTGCTGATGGTTCCGTAGCCACCATTGGCTATAACACCATTTTTATCCCAAGTCTTTTCCCCGATATTGCCATCAAAATCTTTTTCTTTCTTTACAGTCTCAGTTTTGCTTTGTTTTGCCATTTTTATGCTGGAATTGATTATGATATTGGAGATTGAAAGCCCAAAGCTAAGCCTATCTGTTTTCCTTTTTAATTTCTTTTTTTGCTTTAATTCAAAAAAATTTTTTGCGATTATCTCTATCAATAGATTATCTATGCATGACAATTAAACCACCTTATTGGATATAATATCCAACAGAAGCGCTTTCCATTATAAATACTTTATTATCCTGAAACAGCGCCTTTACAGAATCTATTTCAGCTTCTGCATAATGCTTTTTAAGTTGCTGCTCACTTCTATTGCAACTGCCAAAGCGCCATATTCTGCAAGCTTGTAAGAATCTGCATAAGCTGCTACAACCAAATCATTTTTCTCCAAAGAAAATTCATTCTCTATTTCCTTAAAACCACGTACATTGTTTGTGTCTTCCAATTCATAAAGCTTAAGCCTCCCATCATACTTAAGTATTAAAGCCCCGTCTGCGCCTGCCTTTACTGCCGTATCCCTCAGCTCGTATGCTTTTCCCAGGCCTTTTTTATTTTTAACATGCTTAATTTGAACTGCTATTCCTTTTTTGCGGGAAAATACAAAGGACAAGTCTGCTTTTGATATGCTGATATTTTTATTTGCCTCTTTAAGGATCTCTTTTCCTTTCTGGCTGAGATAATGCCCTTTTTTGCCGGACACCAGCAGATTATTGCCCTTTAATATGTCAAGAATGCTTCTTATTGTCCCTTCCCCGAGCTCTAAGCTCTCTGAAAGCGCAGACCTGCTCATAGGTTTCTCTATCTTAAACAGGCATCTTAGAAGGTCTAGATTTGTAAAACCCGCAATATTTCCAACCATAAAAAGAAGTTAGCATAATGCTTTATTTAAGTTTTGCCTCAGAAAAACAATAAAATATAAAAACTTCATTCAAATAGGAAAAAAACAATGAAGCCATTAGCCTTCCAGCAGATAAAAAAAGAGTATGATAGTTTCTACAAAGAGTTATTAAGCCATGGAAAGCTCCCTTTAAGGTCCACAGACAAGGGCTTCTGGGGGCATATTCCTGCCCAGGATATTTATGAGGGATTTAAGCAGCTGAATTTGCAGGAGCATAAAACATTCATTGATATAGGGAGCGGTGACGGAAAAGTCGTCCTAATAGCTTCCCTGTTCTGCAAAAGGGCAGTTGGCATCGAAATAGATAACGAGCTGTTCAGAAAGTCTTTGGAGATGCAAAAAAACCTCGGGATAGGGAATGCAGCATTTTTTAATGATGATTTCTACAACCATAGCATCTTTGGATTTGACGCTGTGTTTGTCTATCCTGACGAGCCAATGCACCGGAATTTGGAAAAAAAGCTGCTTAACGAACTTACAGGAAAATTAATTCATTGCGGCCATCATTTCCATCCGCAAAGCCTCAGAAAGCAGCATGACATAATGGTAAACGGGACATTGATGACAGTCTATACTAAGTAAAAACCATAAAGCCTGCATTATCCAAAATTTTATTTCCTGTTTTTATTTTGTTTTTGCTTATTATCTCGATTTTTTCATTCTGATTTAGCAATTTGAATAATTCATTTTTCTCCGTTGGCAGGATTTCATTGTATTCAAGAATATTATTTTCCAGTCTATAATTTTTAAAAACAAAAACTCCCTCATTCTCAGTATAAAGAATTGCATTCCTGAGCATATTTTCAAAATTGCCTGCAAGCGTTTTATCAAATTTTTTTATGCATTCCAGGTTTTTCTTTGCTATTGCTATTGACTCTTTGCAGTTGAAATCATGCGGAAAATGGCTCAATAAGGTAATGTCAAAATACCTCATTGCATAATTTGTATAGAAAGGAAACTTAAATCCGTTAGAGTTTTCCAAAGTCGGCAGGATGTAGTCATTCTGGATTTTCTGCTGTCTTTCCCTGTTTTTCATAAAAAAATCAATGCAGCACTTTGGATAGCCAAGCAGTTCTCCAACACTCCTATCATCATTCTTGTTTTCCAGAATTTTAAGGAATTTTGCAATGTTTTTGTCTCTTGAAATATATAGGTGGTATAAGCCATCTTCCGAATGGCTAATTGGCAGTCTTTTTACAATATTGGCATATCCTCCTTTCCCAGCATCAGGCGCTTTTATTACTTTAAAATCCGATAACTCCAAAAATAATTTTTGATCATGGCAGAATTTTTTGATTTTTTCTGATTCATGGTAATTTGCATCTAATCTAACAGCTTTCTTGATGCCATCAATAAGGTAAAGCATTTCCAAGGATCTTGTATGGCTATAAAAAACTTTTAATAGTTTGCCTATCATATGCCACGCAATAATGCTTCTAAATAAAATAGTTTTGTTTATTGAAAATTCACTAAATTAATTTAGGTAAATCTATTATCATTTAAAAATAGTCATAAATGTTTATAAATAAAATTGCGGAAACTAGGATATAATGAAATTTGACATCCCAAGGAAGGAGCATCCGAATATTGAGAAGTATGAAAGGCATGTGGTTGATACTGCCCATAGGTTTGCAAACGAAATCTACAAGGAGATGGGAGCCCTTATAAGAGCCGTTGTTCTTTTCGGCTCTGCTGCAAGGAAAGCTACAACTGCAAAAAGCGATATCGATGTTTTGGTAATTATTGATGATCTTACGATAAGCCTAAGCCCCGAGGTTGTGGAAGCTTACAGGGTTATAATTAACAAGTCCATTGTAAGAGTATCCACAAATCTGCACATAACCACTTTAAGGTTTACCTCATTCTGGGAATACATAAGGAATGGCGACCCTATAGGAATCAACATATTAAGGGATGGTGTTGCCCTGATTGATTCCGGATTTTTCGAGCCTTTGCAGTCCCTACTGAAAAGGGGGAGAATAAGGCCTACATCAGAAAGCATCTGGACTTATTACATAAGGGCTCCCAACACATTGCACAACAGCAAATGGCACTTGCTGCAGGCAACAATTGACCTTTACTGGGGGGTTATCGATGCTGCGCATGCAGCCTTGATGAAGCACGGAGAAATACCCCCCACTCCGGAGCATGTTGCCGATTTATTGGAGCAGAAGCTGGTAAAGAAAAAATTGCTGGAGCAAAAGTATGTTACCACAATGAGGCATTTCTACAAGCTCATGAAGATGATCACCCATCGCGAGGTTAAAGAAATAACAGGGGAAGAATATGACCGCTACTATAAGCATGCAGATGAATTTGTAAGAAGGATGAGGGAGTTTATTGAATAGTTTTTCTGAATTTGTAACATTTTTAAACACATTATAATTTCCAATTATTATGAATTTTGACAAAGAGAAAAAAAAGAATTAAAAAAATTAGCTATCTTCTCAGAATAATAAACGCTGCTCCTAGGATGAACATTGCAGTTCCTATGAATATCACAATTATTATTGCCAGCAATGTGAAGTAAAGGTCTGTATCAATAAATGATATTTCTATCGGCTTTTCAGGCTGCTCTTCCACTTTTGGCGCTGGTCTTATGACTTCAACCCTTGGCTCTTCTCCCTCGACTTCTTTTTTGACTTCCTTTGCCTGCTCGCACTGCTGCACTGCCAGATTAATTGTCTCTGTATTGCTCAATTTTCCGCCATAGTAAGTGTTTACTGTTATGGGGTATATTCCAGAAGCAACATCATTGCTTACTGCAGCTGTGATTGATTTTGTATACCTATTGTCCTCAGTTCCCTCGTCAAGCTCTATGGCATCTGTTACTGAATTTATTCCGAGCTCTGAATTAAATATTTCCAGGGTAACATCATCCTCATCTTTTGCTCCTGTGTTGATTATCTCTGTGTTTATGGAAACTGTCCTTTGGCATTTTATTTCTGATGGTATGGCGCTTGCCCTTACTATCCTTATTTCGTGGCTTTCCTTCTCTACATCAAGCTGCAGCTCCCGCCTTATCTCGTGTGTTGTGCCGTTCTCATCGCGGCCTTCAACATTTATGATTACATCAAAAGTGTCCTCTTCAACATCCAAGGGCACTTCAAAGTCCACACTGACGCTTTCGTCTTTTCCAGCTTTCAGGTCAAATTCATCAGCATCCTCCTCAAGGTCGTCTCCATCGTCTATGTCTTCTATAGTAATCTCAACATCAATGTCCTCTATCTCCAGGTCTTCTTCATCAGTGAAGAAATTCTTAATCTCCACATCAAACTGCACCTTGTCTCCTGGTGCTGCCTCCTTCTTTATTCTGGTGTTGTTCTGCACGTTCTTGTCAGTTTTGCTTCCAACCTTAATATCCAAATCAGTTATCCTTAATCTTGCCCCTTCTCCAACTGCCAAATTGTATGATTGTGTATCCGTCAAATTGCCGTCGCTTACCTCGACTGCGACGGTGAAATTCCCCAAAGAGGTCGGTGTAAATGTTATTAACCCTGAGCTGGAGCCTATGCTCATTCCGCTCGGTGCTGATGTTAAGGAGTAAGTTAGTGTGTCTCCGTCAGGATCTGCCGCCTCGACGTCATATCTGTATTGCTCCCCTGTTGATGCTGTAGTTATTGGAACGGATGTAATTATTGGCGCTCCGTTTGTTGTATTCATGACCGCAAAGAATGTTGTGAAGTGCGCAACATTAAACCTCAAAATCCCGTTATCCACATCATAGGTTATATCAGTGCATGTTGTATTTGAGCATAACACACCATTAGCAGTGCTCTCGAATCCTGATGATGTGTTTATCAATGGAGCCTTTGTGAAGTTAAGCCCTTTCATGGACAAGGATGCTGATTTATTCAGTCCTGGATAGGTGTCAGTATCAACAGATATTAAGCCGTTGCTTATGTTAAATGCGTCCTCTAAATTGGCCACGCCGCTGAAGTTTAATACATTGCTTCCAAAGTCAATTCCACCAAATGTGCTGTGGTTCACTGTTACATTGGTTGCTGACTGCCTTTCTGCCTCATTAAGACCTAAGACAGAGCTTGTAAGGCCGTCTCCCACTATGTCGCCTGTTACATTCAATACCCATTCTTGCCTTGCGGTTGCACTCGCACTATCTGTAACAACAACAGTGATGTTATAGATTCCTGTATTTAATCCGGAAAGTGTCACGTTGGAAGCGTTTGAGGGTCCTATTGGTGTCCCGTTCATGAACCATGCAACTGTTGGCGAGTCTCCCGCATCAATATCTGAAAATAAAACCTCAAAGCGCTGGCTTCCTACATTAGATGCTATTGTCTTGTTTTGTGTTGGGGAAAATGAGTTGATTACGGGGTTGTCATTCGTATTGCTTACGGTAATTGTTACCAATTGGGAATCTGCCAGGGAGCTGTCACTTACGCTGACATTTATGACATTGTCACCCACAAAATCGTTTGTAGGTGTCCATGAAAACGTCGTTAAGCTGTTGTTTGCTGCATTTGTAAATAAAATTCCGCTTACATTGGCATTAAATGTCAAATTGTCTCCGTCTGGATCGAATGCTGATACATTAAAGCTAAGTAATTCATCCTCATCTACAAACTCATCAAGTATTGCATCCAAAACAGGCACCCTGTTTGTATTTGTAACAGCCACTATCCATGTGTTTGACACTGAGTTTGAATTATTATCAGTGACATTAACCGCAACAGTGTGGGTTCCGGAATCTCCAAATGAAGGGGTGTAATTGAACTGATTCCCGTCAGTTTTGTTTAGAGCAGCGTCCACATACCAGCTGAAATTTAATGTTCCCCCGTCAGGATCTGCAGCAGTTACATTAAACTCCAGTATTGAGTTCTCAGCCACCGAAGGTGTTAAGTTTGCCGGTATAAAGCTGCTTATTATCGGGACGCTGTCGAGGGTGACTGTAAACTGGAATGTGCTTGAATTCAATGAGTTGTTTGTGCCGTCATTCGCAAATACCCTCCAGTAATATGTTGTTGCATTGTTCAGATTAATCAGGAGAACATTTGTATTCTGGGTTGTTGTTGATGAAGCTAAATTAGTGTCATTGCCGTAAAACACATAATAAGTTAATGGGTCATTATCCGCATCTGTTGATGCTGACCAGTTCAGCAAAACATTTCCGTTCACAGAGAACACTACGGAATTATTTAATGGCGCTGACAATGCTGGTGCTGAAGGCACATCATTAATATTATTTACGGTTATGGTTATGTTGTTGCTTGCCGTCACATTATTTGAAGAGTCTATCGCATAAAATACCAGGTATCTTGTCCCGAAGAAATCCTGCTGGGCGGCAATATCAGCTGTTTGCGTATTATTGTCCACATTAACAGTTATGTTGTTTACAGGCGTAAAGCTGTAGTTTAATGAATCCCCGTCTATTGTTTTAAAGAAGAGTGACAGGTTTATTATTGTGGAGTTTTCTTCTGCTAATGTTATCGGGGGGATATTAGCTTTCAGAATAGGGTTGTCATCAGTGTTGTTTACTGTCACATTAATTGTTCCTGTTGAATTAAAATTGCCGGCGCTGTCTATTGCGATTGCTCTTAAAGAATATACATCATCAGGATAAGTCCCGTTAGTTGTGTTCCACTTGAATGTAAATGCAATGCCAGTATCATTTAAAGCCAATACATTGTTAATATAAAATTCAATCCTGCTTAAGTTCAAGTCTGAAGCAGTGACATTGAAGTCAACAATTCCATTCACAAAAGAATCATTTAGTGGAGATGTTAGATTGACATTTGGGTTATTATTCTCTAAAGTTAGGTTCATAATTGTGTTATTTGTTGCAGAGCCAACCTTGACAGTAACATTCAAATCATAAGAGCCAGGTTGAAAATAGCCTTTGTGCTTTACATCAAAACTATTTGTAGTTTGTTTTGGGACAGTTATGCCTGCCGGGTTGGACGTGTCCCATAAACCAGAATTTATGCGAATGGCCCCCGCATATAAAAGAGTATAAGTTTGATTTACATTTCCGGTGTTGTTTATGAAGATAGTTCCAACAATGCCTGCAACATTCGTTTTTCTGAATGTATCTATTTTGCTTGGATAAGAATTCCATGAATCATCGGTAGGGACTGTCACCCTCAATAAAATATTTTTGGGTGCGGCGGAATCTGCTGTTATTGTAAATGTTCCTGTATAATTTCCGGGCGCTGTTCCTTTTGGAACTGCAACAGTTATATTTAACAAAGCATTAGAGCCTGCTGCTATGGAGCTTATTGAAGTTGGAGAGAAAGTTACCCAGTCTGATAATAAATTGGCGGTTGTATAGTTCACTACCACACTGTTTAACGGGGCATTGCCTGTTGAATTTATGGTAGTGTTAAATGTCGAATTCGTTCCATGGCTGATTGTTTTGGTTATGTTCTCAGTTGTTGTTATTATAGGATTATCGGTTATTGTTACAGTGCTGAGGTCTATTCTCACATCAGGGCTTCCGTCATTGTTTGTCCAGTTGAATTTCCAGGTTATATGGTATAGGCCGCTGGTTGTCCCGCCATTTACTGTCACATCAAATGTTTTTGTGCATGAAGAACCTGCTGGAATTGCTCCGCAGCTTTGAGGGCTTGTTGAAGAGCTTGCAAAGCCTGCTTCAAATGAATCAGCTTGAATGTAAGCATTGTACATTGGAGCAGATGCAGAGACTGTATTATTCAATGTCACATCAATCTGTATAGCAGCATTATCCTGGGTAAGGTTTGTTATTGTCTTTGCTTCTATTGTCGAGCTATGGGATGTTGTTGCATCAGCCAAGGTTGTCAGGGCAGAATCTGTGTACCATGGGTAAAAGGCAACATTTGAGCTTACATTAGCTCCGAAACCAGAGCCGGCTCCGCCGGGGCCAGTTGCATGATTCCAGTAGTTGTTTGTTGCATTTACTTCTAATGCATCTTCATTTTTGAGTGCTTCTCCTGCACTTAAAAATTTGTTATTACTTACAATTACATTAGTTACACCATCACCAATTCTTAATGCTCTTGAACCCCAAGCGCTAAATGTGTTTCCATTTACTGTTACATCCTCTATAAGAGTATTATCTAAACCATCACCAAGAAGGAATATATCAGACATAATAGCAACCATACTTCCTAAGCTATCTCTTACAATATTATCATCAAAACTTAAATTTGTAAGGTTAAATCTTTGACTGCTCCAAATAAGATTACTGTGTGAAGTGGAACCATCAAGTGTATTTCCGGTTACTTCTGAATTTGTGACATCATAAAGTTCTGCAGTAACCCCGGAGTCTGCTGTTATTGTATTGGAAGTTATCTGCCATCCAGAATGCCCTGAATTTGCTTGTTCTGCATAAATCCCTGTCGAAACTCCATTAATTGTTATTGCATTTTGATTAATCACAAGATTATTTGAACCTGAACATCCGGAATCCGTACCGCATATCCATATTCCTAAACTTCCTTCCCTCCCATCTGGATCTGCTCCAGAAGTGGATATAATTTTATTATTGGAAATTTCCACATTATCCGCATCTAATAACATTATTCCTGTATCATCAGTGTCGTCTATTATAAATACAGTTGCTATTTGTAAATTGCTTATAGTTACTCCATCTGATGTAATTTTGAATCCATAATTTCCTGCTCCTGGATTAACAATTGTAGAATTGACACCTGAACCTAAAATTGTTACATTTTTATTTACATCAGCTGATTCATTATAAGTCCCGGCAGAAACATTAATGGTATCACCAGAAATTGCAGCATCAATTGCACCTTGTATCGTTGTATAATCACAGATAAGGGAATCACTGCAGACTATCTTGTTTGCTTTATGCTCTGTTGAATTAGACGAGTTCTGAGGCTGTGGGGTTGTCCTGGTTACAAAATCAGCAGAATTATTGTTTGTATCCCAGCCGTTTCCTTCGTTTTCATTATGGGTTAAGGATGATTTTCTTTCTGAGCTGTTTCCACTATCAACAATTGATAAAACAGTACCTTCAAAAAAACCAGAATCTGCTGAGCCCCAACCAACTACATCAATAACTGCGCCCAGAGAATTTAATAGTTGAACTCCGCCATTAGAATTTGCGAGGGTTATCTCTTCCCCCTCATAATTAGCATTTGGCCAGCCTGAATTATCTTTACCAGTAAACCATCCTGAATCTGCAATAAGGAAAAAGCTATGTGCAGGAATATTAGAACTCGCCGGAATTGTTGCATCGTTTGTAGAACTTGTTGTATTTATTACCCACCCACTAATATCTATTGTAGAACTTGTTGGGTTGTATAATTCAATATATTCGCTGTTTGATTCATCAACAGCATCATAATAAACCTCGCTAATAATAACATGGTCTGCAATTGCAGCAAAAGCATTAAATGAAGAAATAATTAGGAATAAGACTGAAACTAATACTAAAGCACTATTCTTGTATGTTTCCCCCATATTATAGTTTTTTGCCGTAAAGCTTTACAGCTAAGTAAGCTATGCCGCCTATAACAATAATATTGGCCAAAACAACTGCAGCCCAGAAACCTGCCCTTTTTGTAAGAGGAATTTCTGTTGTCGTTTCAGGCTTAAGGACCGGGACTTGGACGCTTTCTGCTATGCTTCCTGTTGTTTCTTCCTGAGTTTCTTCCGTTGCTGCCTGTGTTTCTTCAGTCACAGCTTCCACAGTTTCAGTTTCGTTTGTTTCCTCGACAGCCTCTCCTGCCGGTGCTTCTGCTGCTGCCCCATCAGAGCATTGCTCCACCGCCAGATTAACTGTCTTTGTCTCCCATAGAACATCATCCTGGATATAAGAGCGGATAATTATCGGATAAGTGCCTGACTTTGTTGTGCTTTTATCAGTAGCTATGGTTATGCTCTTTGTAAATTCGTTATCCTCATCAAAAGGTTCCTCTGACAGCTCTATTCTTTTTTGCAGGTAATTTACCCCCAAGTCTGAATTTGCAATTCCAATGCCCGTATCTTCTTCTATCCTTGTACCAAGATTCTTTATTGTTGCCGTTAGAGTTGATGCTCCCCCGCAGATCACTTTTTCTGGAAATAAAGACGCTTCAGCCACTATAATGTCCCTTCCTTCTTTTTTAACAGCCATCTCAAGATTCATAGTTGCAGTATGTGTGTTGCCGTTTGTATCATCCCCTTCCACCTCTATAGCTATGTCATAAGTGCCATCGGCAACTGATAAGGGTATGCTGATAAAAATATCTGCTTCAGTGCTCTGCCCTGAATTTACATCAAACTCTTCTGACTCCTCGTCTATGTCCTCGCCATCGTCAATGCCCTCTATTGTGACCAGCACAGTCGCATCTCTTATGTCTATGTCATCACTATCCTCAAAAGTATTCTCAATATTGAAGTTGAACCTTAATTCTGAGCCTGGACCGGCATCCGCTGGACCAAAATCAAGCTTGCTTCCATCATTTACCTCTGTATCAGCTTCGTTGTCAGACCTTATAGTTCCATCAGTCTGGTATTTTGGCCTTGTGGTAAGAAAAACATCAAGGTCTTCAATTATTAGGCCGCCAACTACATCAGCTCTTATGCTGAACAAAGGAGATTGGTTTAATTCCGTGGAAACAAGATTTACAGAGCCTAAAGTCACGTTGCCTGTTGATGTAAGGGCAGGTATGGTTATGGTGAAATTTATATCTTCGCTTGCACCGCTTGAAAGGCTGAAATTTGTTTTGTTAAAACCTAGGTTAAAGCCCGTTTTGCTGAAAGTAAACGCAATTGCACTTAGGTTGACATCCCCATTATTCGTCAATGTAAATGAGCTTTCTTTAGTCGTTCCAAGTGCTGTTGTCCCCAGATATATATCATTGATAGTTCCTACGCTTGCCGCAGCGCTTACACTAACGGAATAAAGCGCAAGAATAAATACCATCAAAAACAAAAGCTTCTTCATTTTAACCCCATAACATTATCAAAGTGATATTATTATAGAGTAGTTAATCTGTATTTAAATATTATGGTTTTTAGCTCATAGAAAGTCTATTGTAAATACAATATACAAAAAACGCTTATTTTTCCTTTATCTGCCCTGTTTTTTGCTTCTCCTGCTGCTCTACCTGCTCAGGTGTCACTCCAACTTCCTTCAGAAGCTCATTCAGCATAAGCTCGTTCAAAGAAGCAGTTTCTCTGGTTATGTCATAATCTTTCGTTGCACCATAATCAGGAACTAGAAGTTCATTGTCCTTATCTTCCTCTTGCTTAGGATATGCATTCTGCGGAGCGGCTTTTGGTGTATCTTCTGTTCTTTTCTGTCTATCTTCGTCTATCTGGCTTTTGACATTCAGAATGCTCTTCGCTTTCTCCATAGCCTCGTACATAGAGGCAGCCAAGCCCTGCTTTTTGAGCGTCTCAGCAAGCTGTTTTACTTTCTCATCTTCCATTTTATTGCTTTATTTCAGAAATTTTATTTAAACTTTACTGAAAATCACGCCTTGCAGATAAAAATCCAGTCTTTTTTGCCATCAAGCATTTTTTTGACTATAAAATTATTTTGTATTTCTTTTTCTATCAGGTCAAATTTGCCGCTTTTCTTAAGGATGCTGAAAGCGAAATCCCTTTTTCCGACTCTTTTGATTTCTCTTATGCTTTTTTCTATGCCTTCAAAATTATGCATGGATGTTATTGAAATAACTTTATCAAAGCTGTTGTCTTTGAATGGCATATTCTCTGCTATCGCCAGAATTTTATTTTTATTGTTATTTTGCCGGATCAGGCTTATAGATGGGTCTATCCCGACAACTTTGCAGCTGAAATCAGAGGACAGTCCTGTGCCGCACCCCACGTCAAGCAGAATATCATTATTGTTTATATTAAAATTCCGTCTTATGATTTCTATTTTAATTTTCTGCTCCTCTCCATAAAGCCCGTCATAGCCCGCTGAGATGATTTTATAAAAGTCCATTTTCTCTAAGTATATTAAATTAATATTTAAAGCTGTTTGATGTTAAGTGAAGTTTCCAAGTAAATACGCATTGGCAAAATCTATGTTGCTGCCTTTTGTGAGCAATATC
>JACPDF010000006.1 GCA_016184145.1 Candidatus Woesearchaeota archaeon
CTATGGTTACAATGAAGTTCTCAATAAAGCCTTCCCTCCGCATGATTAGTTTATTTACTGGGCGGTTTAAATATATTTTGTTTTTTATTGCCTAAACAGAAACCTTTAAATAAAAGAATTTAAATTAATTGTATAACTTGGAAAAGGTGCATCGATAATGAGGCATTTTCACATTATTATTATTAGTATTCTAGCATTATTTGTGATTGCAGGCTGCCAAGGCAAAGGTGATAGTACTGGTGCAGCTCCAAAGACCCCTTTTCTTGGTGGTACTCAGGGTTTGGAGATAAAATTCGTTGAAGGTTCTCCGCCAAAGGAGGTGACTGACTCGGGAACATTCGCTTTCCAGTCTATAGTAACCCTAAAAAATAAAGGCGAATTTGACCTTAACAAGGACCAGGTAAAGATTGACCTTATAGGTTTCCTTCCGGAAGACTTTGGAGCAAGCCAGAATGACTTAGATGATAAAAGACCAGAGGATAACCCTACTGCAAGAAAAAGAGACGCTGAAGGGAATATTATAGAGCCGACTGAGACTTTTGCTACTTTCCCAAGCACTGACGGATTCCTTAATTTTGAAAGAAGCGTGACAGGAAACACCGTCTTTATTTTTAGGGCAGACGTCTGCTATAAATACCAGACAAAAGCCCTTTCCAAGCTGTGTGTGTTGAGGGATTTAAGTAATGTCAAAAAGAACGATGTGTGCAAGCCAAATGAGCCAAAGACGGTATTCACATCTGGCTCTCCTTTGAAAATAAGCTCTTTTAGGGAGACTGTTTCTGGTAAGGATAAGGTAAGTTTTAGCTTTGATGTTACCCATTCTGGCACTGGAAGCGTTTTCAAGGAAGGCGACTCAACAAGCCCGCCTGCTGATTGCCCCCGCGACCCGAGAGAAGTGAGGGAAAAAGAAAATAAGGTTCTTGTCAATGTTAATACAGGCCTGCCAAACCTAAGGTGTGTTGGATTAACTGGCGAGACATCAGGATTTGTAACATTGGTAAATGGAAAAAGGACCGTTACCTGCACACAAGATCTTGACCCGGGAAGAAATGACTTTGAGACAAATGTCGAGATAACCTTAGATTACAACTACCAGGATTCGGTGCAGCAGAATGTCCTTGTAAAGCATCTTGTGGGTTCTTAATTTTTCCCATGCAAAGCAAACTGGCTTAGCAAAGCTTCCAGCTGTATGAATTCATCGCTTCCTTCTGTCATTCTGAATTCAATCTCCCCGCACTTTTCCATCAGAATCATCTTTTTCTCGTTGTCTATGTCCAGGTTTAATATTTCTTTTTGTATCTGCTTTATGATGTCCAACCCTGAAAGGCTGTAGTTCATCATCACATCTAAAAGCTTGTTTCTTGCCTCTATGAACTTGTTTTCTATTGCCAGCTTTAAGACCTCATCGACTTCCTTTGGCCTTGCAACTGATGCCATTGAGTAGATTGTCTCGTCTGTTATGTTGTTGCTTACAGCGGCAGAGCTTTGCAGTATGTTTTCCACCTTTCTTGCATCTCCTTCGCTTATCTCGTACAAAGCTTCTTTTGCTTTCTCATTGATTTTAATTTTTTCCTCTTTCTCTATTTTTTCAATTATTGCGTAAATTTCCTTCTTCTCTAAAGGCTTGAAGCGGAACATAGCGCACCTGCTCTGTATCGGATCGATAATTTTAGAGGAGTAATTGCAGCTTAGGATGAACCTGCAGGTTGTCGTATAGTTTTCCATTGTTCTCCTCAACGACTGCTGCGCCTCCCTTGTCAAAGCATCGCATTCATCCAGGAAAATAATTTTGAATGGGACGTCTCCAATGGCTTTGGTCCTTGCAAAATCTTTTACCTTGTTCCTTATTATATCAATGCCCCTTTCGTCTGATGCATTTAGCTCCAGGAAATTCTGGTGCCACGCATCCTTGAAGAATTTTCTTGCTATTACCAGAGCTAAAGTTGATTTTCCTACTCCTGCCGGGCCTGCAAACAGCAGGTGAGGCATGTTTTCCAGCTCCACAAAGGCCTTTATGCGCCTTACTATCTCTTTCTGCCCTTTAATTTCAGGGAAATCCTTTGGCCTGTACTTTTCTGTCCATATAGCACTTTCCATACCTATCTAGAAATCAAAGAAAATTTAAATAACTATTGGATTTAGATTATGTCTTCCTCAGCAATAACCATGAAATCTCCAACAGCTATGACTGCTGAGAATGGCACAAGAATATGCCCCTGCTTATCCTTTTCCAGCTCTAATTTAGCTGTGTAGGTTGTCGGGTTATGAAGGACTAAATGAATCAATTCCCCCGATCTTGTCTCAAAAACAAGGTCTCCTACTTCTCCAAAGCGCTTTCCGGTCTTGCTTACTACTGTCTTCCCTATAAGCTGCTTTGAGTTTTTTTTATCGTCTTCAGCCATATTATCCCCTCAAGAGTAAATATATTCTCTTAAAAGAATCTAAGTTATATTTAAATGTTTTGGAAAGATATGCTTTTCAAAGCCCGGAAATCAATGACTTGTTTAGTGTATTTCCGACATTAATATATCAACTTCCTGCTCATTATAGCAGGTTTCTTTTGCCCCGCAGTTTACGCACTTGTTCCTGTTTTCACAATAATTTGGCAAGCTCTTTTTCTCTAATAACTCCTGTATTTCCTTTACCAAGTTTATTATTTCTTCTTTCATGAAAGGATTTATTGTAATATGCCTCTTTTCTTTGTTATCGAGGTAGTGCACAAACGCTTCTTTTATTGGTTTTTGGTACTTTTCTTCCAGCATTAAGGCATATGCTACTATCTGTATCTTATGCCCTGGCCACAAGCCTTCTTTAGGCGCTTTTCCAGTCTTCAATTCTATAGGAATGTAGCTTTCCTTGTATATTTCAACTTTATCTATAATTCCCTTTAACTGCAATGTATCTGATTCTATGCTTAATTCTGAGATGATTTTTGGAATTAATTTTCCCCATAGCTCATCCCCATAAACATTATGCTCTTTTATGAAATTGAATATATTTTGGGCTCTTTCCTCTGCCTCTGCCGTTATGTAAGGCCATGTTCTTTTGAATACATTTACTATGTCCAAATTCACTTCCCTTATTCTTGCCCTGTTCCTTATTATCGCTTCCCTTACCTTCCTGGCATATGCCTGCCGGTATATTTCCCTTAGTTTTTCATATTCCGGCTTTTCTGTTATTGATTTAACCAGATTTTCTTCTGCCTTGTTTATAAAATCATAAACCTCATGCCTTATGCTCCCTAGCACTAAACTTTCCTTTGGTATTTCTTCAACTTGCAAAACTTTCTGCAGAAACAGCTTCCTTGGGCAGTAAAGGTAAGTGCTCAGCATACTTACAGAAATTTTCATAAAACCAAACAAAGGGAAATTGATTTATAAGTTTTGCGGGCAAATGTCCAGTGGAAGATAGGGTTTGGCACTGGACATCCGCGCGTGAGGTTTATAAACGAATTTTGTGTTATGATAAGTAACTGGAAATTTAGTTGGAATTAAGGTTTTGAATCGTTTGATTGTTGGTGATGGAAAAATATATAAATAAGGGTGATTTTTTGTGATTAAAGGTGATTAAATGTGATTCAAGCACGAATGGAGATGGATGATTACACTGCAAGAGTATTGGATGTCATAAAAGGCAAATTTGGTCTAAAGAACAGAAGCGAAGCTTTGAAAAAACTAGCTCTGGAAGCTGGAAACGATTATATCGAGCTTGCTCCAAATGAAATGGTGCTTAAGGAGCTCGATGCAATTTATGAGAGCCATAAAAAGAAGCATGGCAACCGAAAGATGAATGATACAGAGCTTAGGAAGCTTCTCGGGCTGTAAAACATGTTTACTTATGATATTTCAGATATTTTAAAGGCAAAGCTCGAAAAATTAAGTAGGAGAGACAGGATTCTAGCCCAAATATTTTATAAGAAACTTCAAGAGATTATTAATAGAGACGAAAAGACAATAAATGCCTACAAAAATCTGAGATCACCTTTAAATGAATATAAAAGAATACATCTTACTGGAAATTATATCTTGTTGTTTGCAGTTAAAGGCAACCATATAGTGTTTGTTGACATCAGGCATTGGGATGATGTGTTTGGGAAATGAAACAAAAATCAAAATACCAGCAGGAGCTTGAAAAAGAACCTTTCTATAATTTAAAAGAGGAAGAGTTTGGAGAAGAAGTTAAATTCAAAATAGATAAAGATTCATTTAAAGGTCCTTTCAAATGCCATGGGAAAAAGACTGGTTTAATAGATAAGAGAATTTCTTATGGCGACATTGAATTTAAATATAATGTTTGGCAATGCAAGGCATGCAAAAAGGAATACCTTGATTTTGAGCAAGCCAGAAAGTATGAGAAGTTCCTGATAATGAAGAAGGCATTAGAAGATAAGTTAGTAACTGTTGAGAGAAGCATGAATTTTGACGGCAAAACTTATTTCTTCAGATTTCCTAAAGAACTAGCTAGCAATTTACATAGGGAAGATTTAGTTGATATTAAACTGCTTTCAACTGACGGAAGAATGTTTTTGGTTGAGGTTAAGCATAGGCATTGAAATCTTCATAAAGGCAAAAATAGCTTATAAGTTTTGTGCATGGATGCCAAGCGGGAAAAGATTCGCATAACATACTTTTTCCAAACATAAATGTTCGCAAAAAGATAGTTATACGAACTTTTCCTCCCAACCCAAAAACCATATAAACCCAATCCGACTATTCTTTATAAAATGCCCTATAAATTTTCCCCGTCCAGTTTAAGCTTATTGAAGGACTGCCCCAGGTGCTTTTGGCTGCATTTTAATAAAAACATCAAGAGGCCTGAAGGCATCTTCCCAAGTTTGCCTAGCGGCATGGACCGCATCCTAAAAGCTCATTTTGATTCTTATAGGGACAAAAACCAGTTGCCTCCGGAATTAAAGGAACTGGACAGAAATATTAAATTATTTGATAATAAGGAATTATTGGAAGAATGGAGAAACAACAGGAAAGGATTGCAATGGACAGACAAGGAAGGAAATTTGTTCAAAGGCGCGGTTGATAATATTTTAATGAAAAAGGAAAAGCTTATTGTTTTAGACTACAAGACAAGGGGCTTTCCATTAAAGGAAGACACCCATGAGCATTACCAGGACCAATTGGATATTTACAACTTATTATTAAGAAAAAATAATTATGAAACTGAAGATTATTCTTATTTATTGTTCTACCATCCGGATAAAGTAAATGAATATGGGAATGTTGTTTTCCATACCAATTTGATTAAGATGAAAATAAGCATAAAAAACGCTGAAAATATCTTTAAGGATGCTTTAAAGGTTTTAGAAGGGAAAATCCCTAAAGCAAAAGAAGAATGTGTGTATTGCAAGTGGGCAAAAGAGTTTAATCAAGCATAATTCTAATTGACTAACCACCAAACATTTAAATACAAAACAAAAATAATCATTCTCATGGATATTGAAGAAAGGCTCAACTTAATAAAAAGAAACACCCAGGAAATCATTACAGAGGATGAATTAAGGCAGCTATTAAAGGAAAAAAAGCATCCTAAAGCGTATATTGGGCTAGCCACAACAGGAAAAATACATATAGGCTATTTTATACCAATGATTAAGGTTGGTGATTTTCTGAAAGCTGATTTCAAATTTACAATACTGCTTGCAGATATACACGCGCATTTAGATGACCAGAAAACCCCTTTTGATTTGCTGGATAAAAGGGTTAAATACTACAAGGAGATTATCTCTGCAATGGTAAGCTCTCTGGGAATAGACGCAAAAAATCTTGAGTTTAAAAAAGGAAGTGATTTTGAATTAGGCAAGGAATATACATTGGATATGTACAGGCTCGCAGCATTAAACACGTTTGACAGGTGCAAGAGGGCTGCTGCCGGTGTTGTAAGATTCGGGGAAAACCCAAAGCTGAGCGGCTTTATTTACCCAATATTGCAGGCATTGGACGAGCAGTACATGGACATGGATGTCCAGTATGGCGGCATAGACCAGAGAAAAATTCTGGCTTTTGCCAGGGAAAACCTTCCAAGATTAGGGTACAAAGCAAGAGTTGAGGTAATGACTCCAATGCTTCCAGGACTGCATGGAACCAAAATGTCTGCATCGGATGAATACTCAAAAATTGATTTATTAGACTCGGAAGAAACTATAAAAAAGAAAATTCAAAAAGCCCATTGCCCCATCTCAACAGAAGAAAATGGCATACTGGCATTCTTAAAGTATGTCATCATGGTAAACAAAAGAGACAATAAAGAAAAATTAATAGTAAAAAGAGCAGAAAAATTCGGCGGCAATCTTGTTTATGATGACTATGAAAAGCTGGAAAAAGACTATTTAAGCCAAAAACTGCACCCAATGGATCTCAAGGCTGCGGTTTCTGAAGAAGTCAATAAATTATTAGAACCAATTAGAAAGAAAATGAAAGGAAAGGAAGATTTGATAGAAAAGGCTTTTCCGCCAGCAAGATAGCTATTTCTGCTCTATTACAACCAAGGTATATTTATCATTAAAATATTTCTTAGCAACCCTTTTTACATCATCAACAGTGACTTTCTTTATATTTTTAATATAAGACTTGGCTAAACTTGAATCTTTTATTGACTCCCAGTAGGCATTATTATCTGCCAAATGAAAATTATCTTCAATAGCTAAGGTATGGCTCCCTTCTATGTAAGTCTTGGCATCTTCCAGCTCTTTTTTATCTATGTTTTTTAATTTGCCGAACTGCTCAAGTATTATTTTCCTCGCTTTTTCTATGTTGCTCTTATCCAGGCCTGTATAAACAGCAAAATAGCCATAATCTTTTTCGTTTTCCTGCATTGCCCCTACTTGGTAAGCTAAGCCTCTTTTATTCCTTATCTCATCAAAAAGCCATCCTGACTGTCCCCTGGCCAATATCCCATAGATTACATCAAGTGTATAGCTGTCATTATCCAGCCTAGTAGTGGTCTTATACCCCAGAACCATGTATGAGTTGTTTATTTTTCTTTTCTCAACGAATTTTTTTGGTTTATTTTGTTTTGGCTCATTTACTGCTCTTCTCAGGGTTATCTTG
The DNA here is from genome assembly GCA_016184145.1 of Candidatus Woesearchaeota archaeon. GTDB lineage: Archaea > Nanobdellota > Nanobdellia > Woesearchaeales > GW2011-AR4 > JACPDF01. The sequence continues at coordinate 7,062 of JACPDF010000006.1, forward strand.
CCTAGCTTCATATCAGAAAAATACTTTGATGTTTTATCTTTAACATCATTAACATTCCCGACAATTGAAACAATCATGTTATTAGGAAGGTAATATTTATTGAAATAATTCATCAATGCTTTTCTGTTGATGGCTTTAACTGTCTCTTTTGTTCCGTAAGTTGAGTTCTTTGTAGGATGCTTCTCAAACAGATTCCTATGGAAAAGTATCCATTGGTGCTGCCTTGGGTCGTCTGTTACCATATTTATCTCCTTCAAAATAACCTTTTTTTCCTTCTCCATTATCTTTTCATTAAAGACAGAATTCTTTATCATATCAGTTAATATTTCCAAAGCCTTGTCAAATCTCTTGTTTATAATCTTAATAAAGAAAGCAGTCCTGTCTCCAGTAGTATAGGCATTGAATTCTGCTCCGTACTTTTCTATCTCATTGGCTATTTCGGTGCTGCTCTTCCTTTTCTTAGTGCCCTCAAAAAGCATGTGCTCAAGGAAATGGGATATGCCGGCAACTTTGGCAGTCTCGTAATTAGAGCCTACCTTAAACATAATCTCAATAGAAACGGACTTAGAATTGTTTTTCTCAAAAAGTATTTTTATGCCGTTGGTAAGCCTGTATTTTTTCATTTTGGTTTATATGAATGGTTTATTATTAAATCTTTCCAAATAAAAACATTTAAAATGTGGGGATTTATTGCATATAATATGAAAATAAGCGAATTAAAAAGAATATTGAAAAAAAAGAATCTTGATTTTGCCTTATTCTATAGTCTTGGTATGGAACCTAATCCGAATATGGTTTACTTTGCCCAGTACTATGGTGTTGGAGCCTTGATTGTGCCGAAAAAACAGCCTCATTTCCTTGTCGTCCCAAAAATGGAATATGAAAGGGCAAAAAGCTCATTGGTAAAAAAAGTCTATAGCATGGATAAAAAAAGATTTTTTGAGTCAATAAATCTAACATTGAAAAAAGATAAGCTAAAAATGAAAAATATCGGGATAGACAAAAGTGCTTTTACATTGCTGGCATACAAAGGCTTTAAAAAATGCTTTAAAAGCTCCAAAACGAAAGATTTGGCTTTTGACTGCATGAGATTAAGGGAAATAAAGACAAAAGAGGAGATAAAAACAATAAAAAAAGCTTTCAATTATGGAAATAAAATAATAAAAAAGGCAATTAAAAATTTTAAAAGCTTTAGGACAGAGTCTGAAGCCGCTGCTTTTCTTGAATACGAGGCGAAAAAACTCGGTTTGGGAATGTCGTTCCCTCCCATCGTGGCATCCGGAAAAAATGCCTGTATGCCGCATCATATGCCAAAAAACACAAAGCTGCAAAAAGGCTTTTGTGTGATAGACTTTGGCATAAAACACAAAGGCTACTGCACAGACATAACAAGGACAATCTACATAGGAAAGCCGACAAAACAGGAAAAGGACATTTACAATTTTTTATTAAAAATCCAAAAAAATATTATTAATAATATAAAGCTGGATGATAATTGCGGGAAAATATACGAAAACTGCGTAAAAGCCCTGAAAAACTATTCAAGGTACTTTACCCACGGCCTGGGCCACGGTGTTGGTGTGGAAATACATGAATTGCCAAATTTAGCATTAAACTCAAAAGGGAAAATAAGGGAAAGCATAGTATTTACAATAGAGCCCGGCATTTACATTCCAAAAAAGCTTGGGATAAGGATAGAAGACTCCATACTGATGGGAAAAAAGCCGATAATATTGACTAATGCACCAAAAGATTTATTAATTGTATGAGAAGGCAAGTTTTTATGAAATACGACGGAAAAGCATTTAATTCTGCTGTTGAAGAATACAAAAGCTTATTGGGAAACACAAAAAACAGCTCTTTCCTGGTAGTCTTTGATGCAAAGAGCAAGAATGCCTTCCTTTCTATAGCTCCCTTGTCAAGAGCTTTGCATGAGCTTGGAAATGAAGTAAATGCAGCAGGCATAAATAAGAAATCAGAGGCTTTGGAAGCCATAAAAGACGTATGGAAAATATACGAAGAGCTTGAAGAAGGAAAAAGCAGGGGAAAAACAGCTGCATTAAAGGATTTCATAACAGAAGTTGGGAAAAAAGTAAATGATTTTGAAAAAATCTTCAAAAAGCCGGATTACACGATAGAGTCAAAAGACTCTGGTTTCGGAGGCAACTTTAATTTGCCTTTTAGAAATGAATGGTTTAAGGAATACAAAACCGAAGAATTGGATGATACATGCAAAAAAATCTGGAAAGATGTTTACAATTTAAAGGACAATGAAAACATTTCTATAGGATTTGTGCTTATACAAAAAGATGAGATGCTTGGGCATCCATTGGAGGATTACCTTGATTCTTATGCAATATGCTGGCACATGCTGACTCAATGCAATGGAAACGCGACAATGAGCGCTTACACTCATAAAAGCTCCATGAGGGAAGAAGGAGACAGGATTTCAGAATTAAGGACCACCTTATTGGGCTGTGAACTATGCAAGGATATAGAAGAGGAAATCTTAAAAAAATACAAAAACCTTTCAAAATTATTGAGCCTGCAAAGGATAAAGCCGATTGACGCCTCATTCTTTATTTCTGGAAAAGGCTATCCAGGAAAGCATTTGTTTGGAGAAGCGATTGGATACCCAACGAAAAACAGGAAGACAAGATGGCAGAGCCCTGGCCAGATGATTTACAAGCTTGACTTCTACCCTCAAACATCAATGGAGGACCGAGAGCCTCTTGCAAGAGTGGGATTTACAGACACTTTGCCTATGGACATTTTTATAGAGACGTGCAACATAGACTGGAAAGAGATGAGGGAAAGGAATTACAAGATAAAGCAAATAGCGGATAAGTGCGATATAATAAAAGTCATTGGAGAGGAAATTAATGGCTTAAAGACAGATTTTGAAGTTGGTTTGGTGAAAAAAGATGGAAAACATAGATGGGTGAGAACCTCTGATACTGATGTAAGGGAAAAAATTAACTCTGAATATTTGAAAAGGACCGGTATAAAAGCGGGTACTATGGCTAATCTTCCTGGAGGAGAGGCTTTTACAACTCCGGAATATCTCAAAGGAACTTTTGTCGGGGATGTTGTCATAAGCATTGACCAAAGTTATTTATTATCAGAAAAAAATCCTCTGGTGATAGAGGTAAATAAGGATAGCTATAAGATAATTTCAGGCCCTAAAGATATTATAGACAAATTTAATGAAAAAAAGAAAGAAGCCTGGGAAATGATAATAGCCCAGGAAAAGAACAAAAGTGCTCCTCAGGAGCTGATAGACTTAAGAAAAAGCAATTTCAACAAAGTAGGAGAGTTTGCAATAAACACAAACCCAAAGGCAAAGCTATGTGATTATCTTATAGTAAATGAAAAGATAGCAAGGATGATTCATATAGCTTTGGGCAGCGGTTTTGAGCCAGACAGGGCAACAGACTACCATACTGATATTGTCATAAACTCCCCAAGGCAGAAATTAGACATCTATGGATTAGATAAGGATGGCAACGAGCATTGGATAATAAAGAAAGGGGAATTTGTTGCTTGATTAAGTCTTTCCGGACATAATTTTATATAGTTTAATTATTGTTTTTGAATTATTGGAGAGGCTATTATTGATTTTTAATTATAAATTGTTTGAATAAAAATGATTAAACCTATAAACATCATCTTGAAAAAATGCCTCGACTTAAAGAGAAATGAAAGTGTATTGATAGTAACAGACTCAAAATTATATCATTTAGCAAAAGAATTCTTCTATCAGGCAACAAAGATAACAAAAAAAGTCAAACTTGCAACAATACCAATACCGAAAGTGAACGGCACTGAGCCGCAGAAAGGGATAGCGAAAGAGATGCTAAAGTATGATGTTGAGATTCTTATAACGACCAAGTCATTAAGCCATACTAATGCCAGAATTAAGGCATCTAAAAAAGGAGTAAGGATAGTCATAATGCCTGGGATCACAAAACAAATCCTAGAAAGAACAATAGGCATTGACTACAAAAAACTGGAGAAGCTGCACAAAAAGCTTGCAGACATAATGGATAAAGGAAAAAAAGCGGCAATAACAACCAAATTAGGCACTAAGCTGGTATTCAGCATAAAAGGAAGGAAAGCGTATGGCCGCGACACAGGATTATTTACGAAAAAAGGCGCTTTCGGCAATTTGCCAACTGGAGAAATTTTTATAGCGCCAGTGGAAAAAACAGCTAATGGAGTTTATATTGTTGATGCTTCTTTTGCAGGCGTTGGAAAGCTGAAAAACCCGTTAAAATTGTATGTTAAAAACGGCTATGTAAATAAAATAGAAGGGAAAGATGCGAAAAAGCTTAAAAATTTATTAAATCCATTAGGAAAAAAAGCAAGGAACATTGCAGAATTCGGCATTGGAACCAACAATAAGGCAATGATAACTGGAAATATCCTAGAAGATGAAAAAGCCATAGGGACGTGCCACATAGCTTTAGGCAACAACATAGGTTTTGGCGGAAAGGTCAGCGTGCAATTGCATTTGGACGGCATAATAAAAAATCCTACTATTTTGATAGACAATAAAAAAATCATGGATAATGGAAAGTTTTTGATCTGATGAATATGCGAGGTGGAGCGATATGCATGAAAATCAAAGATTTTCGGCATGCCGAAAATTCCTATGGAATTTTTTAGCATGGCAAGAAAGCGACGCCTCGCACTAGATGTTGTTGCGCAGCAACCGAATGAAAAATAAAGGAAAAAATCAAATCTAAAAACATAGATTAAATAATTAGCTTAAATTATCCTATACTTATCAAAAGTTATTTAAATGTAAAAGCCCTACTTTTATGCATATGACAACGAAAGAAAAGAACATTCTGGACAGCGTAATTTACAGCTATACGGCAGAAAGCAGCCAACTTAGCGAGGAAAACAAGATTCTGAAGGAAAGTATCAACAAATTAAAGGAAGAGCTGGACAAGTTCAAAAACAATCCTTTGATGGTGTGCGAAGTCGGCCAGATTTTTGGCAAAGAGGCTGTGTTAAAGCTGCCGAATGGAAACCAGTTTTATGTCAATATTTCTGATGAATGCAAAGATCTGAAGCCTAATGACATGGTCCTTGCAGACCAGAAGAACCTTACAATCATCAGGAAGATACCAATAGCGAGAAAATTTGATATTGAGAACTTTGTCATTGTGGAAAAGCCAAAGACCTCATGGCTCGATATTGGCGGCTTAGACATGCAGATACAGGAAATAAAGGAAGTTGTAGAACTGCCGTTAAAAAAGCCGGAATTATTCAAGAAAGTCGGGATAACGCCGCCAAAGGGAATCTTATTGTATGGAGACCCTGGCACTGGAAAAACTTTGCTTGCAAAGGCAGTAGCGTCATCAACAAACTCAACATTCATTCAGGTAGTAGGCTCAGAACTGGTGCAGAAATTCATTGGAGAAGGCGCAAAGATGGTGAAGGATATTTTTGAGCTGGCAAGGAAAAAAGCCCCGTCAATTGTCTTCATAGACGAGCTTGATTCTTTGGCGTCAAAAAGGATCGAGGTGGGCACATCCGGAGAAAGGGAGGTAAACAGGACATTCATGCAATTGCTGGCGGAAATTGACGGCTTTCATCCTCTTGATAATGTTAAGGTAATTGGGGCAACAAACAGAAAAGATATTCTTGATCCTGCTGTTATAAGGCCTGGAAGGCTGGATAGGCTGATTAGAATACCTTTACCAAAAACAGAAGCGAGAAAGGATATATTAAAAATACATTGCAGCAGGATGAGCCTTGACAAAGATGTAAGCCTTGAAAATTTATCTATACTCATGGAAGATTTCTCAGGAGCCGAGATAAAAGCTGTATGCACAGAAGCAGGCTATTTTGCTATAAGGGAAGAGAGGACAAAAGTGACCAGAAAAGACATGGTAAAAGCCATAGACAAGGTAAGGACAGAAGAGGCTGCAGAAGGCAAGGATTATATGAATATGTTTGGAAAGACATGGTAAAAGCCATAGACAAGGTAAGGACAGAAGAGGCTGCAGAAGGCAAGGATTATATGAATATGTTTGGTTAAGAAATAAACAGTGAAAAATATTGTAGTTTTATTTCATAAGAAAAGGTTTTGACGTATTTAATGGTTGTAAGATTCATTTTTCATATTTTTTAAGTTTTTCTGCATCGACTATTTGTTCTATTACGTCTTCTGGCACGTCAGACTTTCTATACACTTCCCTCAAATCTTCATATTTATCCTTTGGTTTTTCTTCCTCTGCATTTTTTCCCCTATACTTTTCAAGGATATGAAAAGCAAACATTAGCACTATAGTAACTATAGTTGGAATAAGCCATTGTAAAGTGTTCACCATTCCTAAGGTTATATAAGATAACACCACCATTCCCATTAAGCCTACGGCTAATAAGAAAATAATTGACATGAACTTATATTTCTTAATAACTCCGGTAAGGATATTTGTATAATAATTAAAAAACATTAATAGTAGAATATAATAAATAAAAAAGTTCACTATAACAATTATAGAGACAAAATTTTCTGGTATTTGTTTTCCTTCAAACAGTAGTGGATAGGCAAAAACAATTGAGATTAAAAAATTACTAATTACTATTAAGAATACTACTAAAAATAAATCTTCTGGTATCCCTGCTTCCTGGGCCTTGCTTCTGACCAAACTCTCATAATTTGACATCTGTTTAATTTGCTCATTGCTGATATTACTAAGAATCAAAGATTCTGCCATTCGTACTTTGTTAACAGCTCCCTCTCGCTGATCATTTGGCAAATTGGCAAAGGCCACATCGATTTCTGTTTTTAATCTCTCGTGTTT
>JACPDF010000024.1 GCA_016184145.1 Candidatus Woesearchaeota archaeon
TAAAGATTTCCTTGTTATCCATTCTCATTGACCCCCTAACGTTTTTTTGTATAGTATTGCTGTAAAATTCCTGTTTTAGAATATATTTTGGAGTATATAGTCATATTTAAAGGTTTCGAAAACAAAAGTTTTGCCGCCGGAGATGCAGGCTTTTGCCAAAGCTTGCAGCCTTTACAGAGGTTGGTGCGAAATTCTAATTCGTGCAGTGAAATGCGAGTGAGCTTGCGAACTCGCTCACAATTCACGAGCCTTAGCATTGCATCTCAACTTTGCAATACTTTGTATTGCTCAGGTCGCATATTCCAATCCTGCGGAGCTTTCTGCATTGGCAAAACACGCACAAGCACCGATTTTCGCACCAACCTCACCTTTACAACAAAGCTTATAAACAAAAATTAATTTATTTTACAGTTCGTTGAAAAACAAGAATAATATGATTGTGCATGCACCCACTGGAATAGGGAAGACTGTTTCTGCGCTCGCGCCATGTTTGAGCTTTGCCTTGAAGAAAGGCCTTGCTGTTTTTTTCCTTACATCAAGGCAGACCCAGCATAAGATTGCAGTAGATACATTAAAGCAGATAAAGAAAAAGCACGGGAATGATTTTGGGGTTGTTGATTTAATCGGAAAGAAATGGATGTGCTTACAAGAAGCGGATGCATTGCAGAATTCTGATTTTTTGGAGTACTGCAAAAAGCTGAGGGACAAGGATGAGTGCGAGTTTTATGTTAATACAAGGAAAAAGTCAAGACAGCCAACTATAGCTGCAAGCAGCAAGCTAAATGAATTGAAAATTTTGGGGCCGATGCATGTGCAGGAGTTGGTGGAGGAATGCAAAAAGCCAAAACTGTGCCCCTATGAGATAGCTTCTTTCATGGCCAAGGACGCCAAAGTCATTATTGCAGACTACAATTATGTTTTTAATCCTAATATCAGAGACAGCTTGTTTGCAAGGGCCGGCAAAAAGCTTGAAGAGAGCATAATAATTGTTGATGAGGGGCATAATCTGCCAGGAAGGACCAGGGAATTATTAACTGCGAAGATTTCTTCCTTTATGATAGACAGGGCGCTTAAAGAAGCCGGTAAATTTGAGCATTTTGACGCTCTTGTCAAATTAAAAAATCTGAGGGAGATTTTTGAAAGTTTGGGAGCGGAGCTGAATTTTAACAAGGAAGAAAAATTTGTGAGGAAGCATGAGTTTATAGATAAGGTAAATGAAGGCATGGATTATGATGAGCTTATTTCAGATCTTGCTTTTGTAGGAGATGACATAAGGGAAAGGCAGAAGCAGAGCTATGTTGGGAGTGTCGGGAAATTTCTGGAAGCGTGGCTGGGTAATGATGAGGGATTTGCAAGGATATTGGCAAAAACCGGCAATGGTAATTTAATTTTGAACTATAAATGCCTTGACCCATCTTTAATGACAAGGGAAGTCATAGAAAGGAGCTATGCGACAATAATGATGTCAGGAACTTTAACTCCTACAGCAATGTATGGCGATATTCTTGGCTTTCCAAAAGAAAGCATTGAGAAAATTTATGGCAATCCTTTTCCAAAAAATAACAGGTTATGCCTGATAATACCGGAGACAACGACAAAATTCACAAGAAGGGGTGATGAGGAATACAAAAATATAGCCAATGTGTGCAATAAGATTATTAGTAAGATAAATGGGAATTCTATTTTGTTTTTTCCCAGTTATGATCTTAGGGACAAGGTTTACAGGTATTTTTTTGAGATATGCAAAAAAAAGAAGATTATTGAGAAGCCAAACCTTGGCAAAGAGGAAAAGGAGGGCATCCTTGAAGAGTTTAAAAGAAATAAAAAAGACGGCTCTGTTTTATTGGCTGTTTCTGCAGGCAGTTTTGGGGAAGGTATAGACCTGCCTGGAGATTTTCTAAAGGGAGTTGTTATTGTTGGACTGCCCTTAGAAAAGCCTGATTTGGAGACAAAAGAGCTTATTGATTATTACCAGGAAAAATATGGGAAGGGCTTTGAGTATGGTTATATATTTCCAGCGATAACAAAATGTCTGCAGAATGCAGGAAGGTGCATAAGATCAGAGACCGACAAGGGAGCAATAATATTTTTGGATGAGAGATTTGCATGGCAGAATTATTACAAGTGCCTGCCTTCGGATATGGACTTCAAGATAAGCAAGAACTATGAGGAGAGGATTGAAAGGTTCTTTAGCTCTTAGTGTTGGTTTATTTTATTACTAAAATACTAAACTAGTATACAAAAACGTAATATTTATATATGAGTTATATATTTATATAATAGTTATACTTATCCACTACCAAGATGGTTATTTTGTTTGACCGGTTTAATCTGCCGGAGGACATATATGAGGTTATTTTTGCAACTAAGCAGCAGATCATTGTAGCGAAGCTGCTTATTGAAATGATTAAGGGAAATGGAGGAGAGATAAACAAAACAGAGATGAGTTTGTTTGCGACAAAGCTGCATGAGGGCAGCTTAATTACAGACTTGATAGAGGAAGAGCCTTACAAGGGAAAGAAAGTAAAGGTTTCCTATAACAAAAGGCAGTTTTATGACAGGATTTTGACGCCAATGAAGAGCATGGGACTGATAGATTACGACTTGTACAAGAAAACATACAAAATAAGCGACCACTTCAACAAGGAGATGATAAGAATAGGGCTTTTATGGCTCAAGGAAATGAGGAAGCCAGCAAAAAAATCATAGTTTTTAGGCCCCCCATCCAGAGTTCTTTCCAAACCACCCCCACGAATCGAAAGCGGGGGGGCCACTCACTTAAAAAAAGAGTTCAATAAAATAGTTTAAGGGAAAAAGAGGTGATAGGGTGGTTTTTAGGATATTATAATACTAATTTTATTAAAAATAATTCCCGGGAATTTTAGGCTCGCCTCAGTGAATTGTGAGCGAGTTCGCAAAAAATTCGCTCACTCGCATCTCACTGGCTCGCATTGATTTGGATATTCCACTATAAGAACTCGCCTGCATTAATTGGCGAGAATTTAAGTTTTCCTTTCAGAACTGAATTGAAAATTTGGAATGCTCATTATTAAATACCAGAAACTATTCTAACACAAAAACCTTTAAATATAATCGATATTTGGGTTTACCATTATGGGAGAGCAAAGCCAACAGGTAGCTGTAGAGGAGAAAAAAGATGGCAGGGCAGGGAAAGGCACAAAGATAAACAGGATTGTGATGAACGGCTTCAAGAGCTTTGCGAAGCATACAGAGTTTCTGTTTAATGGCAACTTTAACTGCGTTTTGGGGCCCAATGGCTCGGGAAAAAGCAATGTTCTGGATGCATTATGCTTTGTTTTGGGAAAGAGCTCTGCAAAATCATTAAGGGCAGAGAAGTCTTCTAACTTGATATACAATGGCGGCAAAGCAAAAAATCCTGCTAAACAGGGTGAAGTCTCTATTTTCTTCGACAATTCCAATAAGATGTTTCCAACAGAGGATGGGGAAGTTAAAATAACAAGGATAGTGAGGCAGAACGGGCAAAGCGTGTATAAAATCAATGACGAGACAAGGACAAGGCAGGAAATCCTTGAGTTGCTCGGCATAGCAAGGATAAACCCGGATGCTTACAACATAATCCTCCAAGGAGACATAATAAAGCTTGTGGAAATGCACCCAAATGAAAGAATGGAGCTTATTGGGGAAATAGCAGGAATTTCAATGTATGAGGAAAAGAAGCACAAGGCAGTTTTAGAGCTGGAAAAGGTTGATGAGAGGCTTAAGGAAACAGAGATTGTTTTAGCTGAAAGGAACACTTACCTTAAAGAGCTCAAGAAAGACCGCGACCAGGCTTTGAAGTACAAGGACATGAATGAGCGCATCAAGGTAAACAAGGCCTCTTACTCAAAGCTGCAGATAGACAGGAAGGAAAGGGAAAGAAATGAGCTGCGGCAAAAATTAGAGGAAGCAAACAATGAATTAGAAAAAATCAACAATAAGATAGAGGCGCTAAAAAGCAACAACAGGGAGAAAAGAGAGGAGATAGACAAAATAACCAAAGAGATAGAGGAAAAAGGGGAAATAGGGCAGGTAAACCTTAACAAGGAAGTTGAGACATTAAAGATAGAGCTCACAAGGAAGAATTCAAGGACTGATGCCCTTAAAAACGAGCTGGCAAGATTAAGCCAGAGAAGAGGTGATATAAAAGAAGAGACTAAAGAAATAGAGGACAAGATAAAGCAGCTTGAGGAAGAGAAAGAAGAGATGATGCAGGATATAGAGAAAAAAAAGAAAGAAAGGAACAGCATTGCAAACAGGATAAAAGAGTTCAAGGAAAAGAACAAGCTGGATAATGTAGGGGAGATTGAAAAACAAGTGGAGGAGATAGACAAAAAGGCAGAGGAGCTGGAAAAAGAGGTGCACGAGGCAAGGGAAAGGCAGCACAGCCTGATAAGGGAGAAGGACAGGCTAACGCACGAGGTAGGCACGATAGACGCGCAGATGAGCAAAGTCCTTGACATAGAAAAAGAGCACAAAAAGCAGCTGCAAGATTTGGAAACCAAGAGGAAAGAGTTTAAAGAGTCTACATTGGAGTTAAACAAGAAGCTTGACGAAGATTCAGGCATGGCTGCGCAGCTCTCAACCGCAAGAAGAAAAACAAATGCCAAAGAGGAGGAGCTTTCAAAGCTGAAGGCAAGACAAATTTCGGCAAGAGAGCTAAATTATGCTGATGTTGCAATAAAAAGGATCCTGGAGCTGAAGAAGAAAAGAGGTGGGATTTACGGGACAGTTGCAGAGTTGGGAAATGTTGACTCAAAATACGCTTTGGCTTTGGAAATTGCAGCCGGGCCAAAGATAAAAAGCATTGTTGTTGAGGATGACAAGACTGCTTCTGAATGCATCCGCTACCTTAAAGACAATAAATTGGGCGTTGTGACCTTTTTGCCATTGAATAAGATAAACTCAAAACCAATGGACCCTGAGGCAAAAAAGCTTTCCAAATCAAATGGAAGCCATGGCCTTGCGCTTGATTTGGTTTCTTTTGACAACAGTTTCAAGAAAGTTTTTGAGTATGTTTTTGCCGACACTATAGTTGTGGACAACATAGATGTTGCCAGAAGATTAGGGATAGGAAATGCAAAATATGTTACTTTGGATGGCGATTTAGCGGAAAAAAGCGGAGCTATGCATGGCGGCTACAGGCTGAAGAGAAAGCAGAGCATGGGCTTCCAGGAAAAAGACATTGCTGAGGAGATTGAAAAGCATGAGCAGGAGCTCAGGGAGCTTAAGAACACAATTGATGTGCTGGAAAAGAGAAGAATAGAGAATGAGGAGCTGATTTCAGGATTAAGGGGTAGAAAAGCCGCTTTGGAAGGGGAGATAATAAAGACGGAAAAATCACTTCATCTTGATACTACCGATTTGGATGCATCCAAGGGAAAAAGGGATACTCTGCAGAAATATGAAGAAGAGGTTGACAGGAAAATAAAATTGGTGCAGGACAAGATTTCTTCCTTAAACAAGGAGCTTGCATTGGTAAAGACAGAGAAGCAGAAATTAAGGGCGAGCATAGCCCAATTAAGGAATCCTGCCTTATTGGCTGAGCTGAATGCTTTTGAGGAAAAGCACAAGGAGCTTAACGAGGAAATCATAAAGATTGACTCTGAGATAAAGGCAAGGGACACGCAGTCAGAGAAAATCTACAAGAGCGAGCTGGAGAAAACAGACAAGATACTAAAGCAGATAGAGAAAGACGAGCAGGGATTCAACAGGGAAATGCAGCAGCTAATGAATGAAATCAAAAATAAAGAAAATGAGCTGCAAAAAAAAGAGGCTTTAGCGCAGGATTTCTATGCGAAGTTCAAAGGGCTGTTCAACAAAAGGTCTGAGATAGACAAGGAGATACAGAAGAATGACGGCTTGATCAGCAATAAACAGGAAGAAAGCAGGAATGTTGAGATTAAGGCCAACACATTATCTTTAAAGCATGCTGAGATACAGGCTGCCCTAGCTGGCCTGGAGCAGGAATTCCAGCAGTATGAGGGCGTTAAGCTGGATTTGGAAAAGAATGAGGAACAATTGAGGGGCGAGATAAGCAAATTCGAGAGGATGAGGGAGCAGATTGGAAGCGTCAATATGAGGGCTTTGGATATATATGAGGATGTGGAAAAGCAATACCATGTCTTGCTGGAAAAGAAAGAAAGCCTCGGCAAAGAAAAGGAAGATGTATTGAAGATGATGGGAGAGATAGAAGGGAAGAAAAAAGACTTGTTTATGAGCGTATTTGATGCTGTAAACGCCAATTTCCAGAAATTCTTTTCAATGCTGACGACAAAAGGAGCCCAGGCTACACTGGTAATAGAAGACGAGGAAAATCCTTTTGAGGCAGGAGTGAGGATTAATGTAAAGATAACTGGAAGCAAATTTTTAGATATAAGAAGCCTGTCAGGAGGGGAAAAGACAATGACTGCCTTGGCTTTTATTTTTGCCATACAGGAGCATGAGCCAGCTTCTTTCTATGTGCTGGACGAGGTTGATGCTGCTTTGGACAAGCATAACAGCGAGAAGTTTGCAAAACTGATAAGGCAGTATTCCAATAATGCACAATATATAATAATAAGCCACAATGATGCTGTAATCTCGGAAGCAGACACTTTATACGGGGTTTCGATGAACGAGCATGGAATCTCCCAGGTTGTTAGTTTGAGGATTTAATTGGGGATTTCATCTTATTCTCATTTTTTATAGTTAAACCCGTATTTGAACTTGTCAGTTTTAATCTCTCCGAAAAGAAGCCTGTGGAGCCCTGAAAAGAATAATTTTGAGAAGAGATTAAACCTTCCTTCGCTGTCAAACCTTCTCATGGAAGTGTAGGTCCTTACGCTGCTTAAAATCCTGAATTTCCCGTGTTTTCCCGCTCTCCTTACATAGTCCATGTCTTCTGACAGCCTTATTTTCTCGTCAAATCCCCTTATTTTTTCATGTACGCTTTTTTTGCAGAAAATCCCGGAGCCTGGGGCGTGGGGATAGAAAAACTGCGTTGCGTAAATCCAGAAGTTGAAAAGCGCAAACGCAATCTTATCAACAATTCTTTTGCCCAACGGCCACACATAGCAGCCTGCAGCATCAAGATTTTTTCTTTTTATTTCATCCAGTGATTTCTTTAGAAAATCCTTTCCCATGATGCAATCAGCGTCTATGAAAAACAAAATGCCTCCTTTTGCTGCTTTTGCCCCATTGTTCCTCGCTATTGGAGGCTTTCCCCCCTTAACAATCCTACATCCATATTTTTTTGCTAGCTGCCTTGTTTTGTCTTTTGAATTATAATCTGCAACTACGATTTCATAATCCTTAAAGCTCTGGTTTTTTACAGAATCCAACAATTTTGGGAGGTATTTTTCTTCATTTAGTGTCGGGATGATAATGCTCAGCATTTTATTTTTAGAATTAATGCGCGTTTATAAAAGTAATGAATGCGTCGGCCGGGACAATCGGTACTTTTTCCAAGCACTTTCGAATTTCCGAACAATCCAATTGACTGCTTCCCGGATAAACGGCTTGGAAGGCCGTTGTCATATAAACGCAACTCCAGTTGTGCCGTTAGACCACCGACGCATCAAAGGCAAAAGATTGGTAAAAGGTTTATAAATTTAATTGTTTTATCCAAAATCACGATACCATTGACTATTTTAATTTTAATGATATTGGCAAGGAGCCAAAGATCATAGAATTTCTTAATGATATAAGCAATGATAATGACTCTATTGAGCTGAATTTAATAAAGAACAAGGCTTACAAAGAAGCTGTTATAATGTCCCTGCATATTATTAACGAGGAAAGCGGGATTTTAAAAGAAATTACGAAAGATGAGCAAAAAACCTTTGGCGGAAGCAAACTGTTTTATGTAAATGATAACTTTGACAAAATCCTTGTCATGGCAGTCAAAGGAAGCATGGATGGAAAGCTCAACATGGTTGTAAACAGGCTAAACAAGATAAATGAGAGGATATACAGGCTAAATACAAAGATAAAAAAGGGTAATATGGAAATGTACCTGAAAAGGAAAAGCATAAACGACAAGAAGGATGCTATAGTAAATATGATTAATAAGAATCTTAAAGTCTAGGCTATATTTTTCTTTAGGCTCTCGACAAAATCCTTAAACTGGTGCTGCTTGACATTTGCGCCGCATGCATATTCATGGCCTCCGCCGTAGCCTTCCAAACCAACAAGCGCTTTATTGAGGAGCGGAGGCAATATTGTTTTTTTGCTCCTGATGCTCATCCTCACATCATCATCTTTTCTCCTGCCGACTAAGATTATTTTATCCGGGAATTTGTACAATAACTCATTTGCTATGTCTCCGGTAAAGCTCATCTTGTCGTCATCATAGGTAAAGACAAGCAGCTTATCCTTTGTAGCAGCTTTGAGCGCATCTTTCAGCATATTATCATACGTTTTGTTGAGCTTTTCAAATCTCCTGTAGATGAACTTTCCAGCGGCTGTTTCCTGATCAAGGATCTCGTAAGGGGTTTTTATCCTTGTAAGTATCTTGATGTTTTTCATAATTTCCTGGGTTTTCCCCTTAAGGCAGAAAGAGAATATCTTAATAAGCATTCCAAGCCTTGTGTTGAAGTATATGTCTCCTATTGTTTTTTCATTGCCCATTAAATTAGGATACTGCGCCTTAAAATCATCCAAAAAATCAGGGATGTAATAGTCCGCTATACAGCCCAAGGCTGCTATCCATAAGTCCTGCTTGACTGCATTATAGCACATGTATGTTGTCGGCACATTTTCATCCTTTTTCCTTAGCCTGGGATTAAAATACAGCACCCCGTTAATCTCATGCGGGCCATGGTGGTCTATCCATATTATAGGAACGGGGCATGCATCGACAAAGCTCTGCTCCAACAAGGCAACGTCGAGGATAAAAACCTTGTCAGGCTTATAGTCTTCTAAGCTCGGTGCTAACCTGGCATCGAGTGTCGGGTGCGTCTTAACTAAAATGCCGTGCCCTTCCTTTTTATAGCGGTAAAGCAGCAAAAAAGAGGATAAGCCGTCAGGATCATCATCAAAGAAATACAAGGGGTTCTGGCAGTTGTCCAACTCATTTTTTATGTGCTGGTATTGTTTTTGGGTAAGCGCCATTTGTCAAAAACCGCCAGTCACAGACTGGCGGAATTTATCTGCTTTTTATTGCATGAAGCGGTTTTTGAGTGAATTGTGAGCGAGCTCGCGAGCTCACTCGCATCTCACTGCTCGGAAATTTTCTGTATGTAAAATTGCTTTCAGCCACTAGTTGTAAACTAGTGGAAAATTTCCGACATTTTATCAGATTTTTTGCTTATATTTAAATATGATGCATCTTTCAAAAGATTTATAATATTTGTTTTCTTATTAATAGTTATGCATCTGCCAAAGTATAATGCAAAAAACCATCCTTTGTTTAATTGCGGCAATGTAAACTGCCCTATATGCGCCAAGGCTTATTCCCAAATCAGGATAAAGAAAAGGATTGTCAAGGAAAATTTTTCTACCGATGCTGTTGCCCCGTTTGTTGGAAGGTATGGGTATCCTGCTGTAAATGTCGGAATACTGGCGCCTCCGTCTGAGGAAGAGGAGTCATGGCTTTATGATGCCCCGAAATACTGGGCTGCAAACAATTTCCAGATACCCAGAATAGTTGATTTCAGGAGCTCTTTGATAAATTCAAGGGATAAGTTTGATATCAAGAAGAGGAGCAATTTTTTGGAGCTAAACCAGGAGGTAAGCATGGCTTCAATGCCTGTTGATGTGGACATTAATCTAAAGGGCAAGCCGCGCTTTAGGATAAATTATGACAATTTAATGGCTCCTACAGGCCCCTATGCAGAGCTAAAAAAGGCCAGATTAACTGAGAATCCAAAAATCCACACAAAGGTTCAGAAAGTGCATTATGACACAGACTTAAAGGCAAATGAGGCATTAGTCTATCTTTATGATAATAATTTTGATGAAAATTTCTTAAGCAGGATTTTAAGTGTAGGCGCATTGGGCGTTGGGAAAAACAGGAAGTTAGTTCCTACAAGATGGTCGATAACAGCAACTGATGATACACTGGGAAGGCATTTGATTAATGAAGTAAAAAAGCATAATCAGATTGATTATTCTGCCTTTTTCGGCAGCTATCTTGGAAATCATTACTTAATATTGTGTTTTCCCGATGTATGGAGCTATGAATTGTTTGAGACAACCGTTTCCAATCCTGAATATTACATGACTGACCATGAGTTTTATGACAGCAGGAAATATTATGCTGAGAACACAGCTGGAGGCTATTATACAGTAAGATTGGCAATATTGGAAAAATTAAATGAAATAAAAAAACAAGGAAGTTGCTTGGCTTTGAGGTTCATCACTTCTGATTATACATTGCCTTTAGGAGTCTGGGTTACAAGGGAAGCGGCAAGGAATGCCATGTCCTCGAAAAGGATAGAATTTTCATCAAAGGAATTGATGCTTGAATATGCAAGGAAGCTAATTAAGAAAAGGTTTAACTTGGATGCAGAAGTTTATTTAAGGCAAAGCAAGGTTTTAAGGAGTATTAATAACCAATCGAAACTAATACAATACCTGTAATAAAAATGCAAAAACAGCCATTAGAATCAAAATATTTAAATATGAATCATTAAATCTACATAAATTAAAATGGCTGACAAAAGAATAAATAAAAATTCTGTATTGTCTTTGTTAGCTTTAAATCTATTGCTTCTGCTGTTGCTGTAAGGCCCACCAAGAGTCGGTATATTCTTAATGGGTCTTGAATTTTGAGCTTGTCTGAGTTCTAGGATATGCTGGCGAAAAAAACATTGAAAAGATATTGGAGGATAAAAATGATTGCATCAAAAGAGAGAAGGGAGCCTATTATATTTGACACAACTTTAAGGGAGGGTTTTCAGACACCGGGAGGAATAGGCGGATCTTTAGAGGAGAGGGTATATGCTGCCGCACTGATACAGAATTATGCTCACTGGGTTGAAATTGGAATGCCTGCTAACAATGTTGATTATGACATTATAAGTGCCATAAGGGACAGATTTTTAGCTGAAAAATATCCAGTTGGACTTGCCGTTCTTGCAAGATGTGCGGATTTGGATGTAGAACGATCAGCAGAAGTTATGGCTAGTTATCCCAACAATTTGATACATTTGTTTGTTGGTACCTCTGATGAGCACAGAGCTGTGCGCTTCGGAGGTCAGGATAAAGACTATTATGCCCAAAAAATTTCAAAATATGTAGAAATGGCTGCCGCTAATCCTGTTTTCTTAAGGGTTATGTTTTCTCCAGAAGATTCCTACAGGACATGGGCACAAGACCATGAAACTCTAATAAGATTTATTGAAGCAGCTAAAAAAGCTTATGATAGGGGAAATACAAAAGTTGGTAGGAAAGAGCCAGTAATATTTAATTTACCAGACACAGTCGGTGCCAGCACTGTTGAGGAGTTCTGCGGGGTGATAGAACATGTTCAGCAAGTATTTGGCAACGATGTTGAGTGGAGTGTGCACTGCCATAATGATAATCGCATGTCTCAAGCTCAGGCATTAACCGTATACGAAAGGTTTGGTGTTCCATGGATACAAACAACTTTTGCGCAGCTAGGAGAAAGGAATGGAATTGCAGCAACTGATTTAACAGTTAAAATCTTATCAGAGCGCGGCTATTTAAATGAACCAAGGATAACATCCTTAGACAATCTTAGATTGCTTGACCCCACCATGAATGCCATTATGTGGACATTAGGAAGAATGGTGCCAAAAGAGCATCTTGACAGGACAAACATTTCCACTGCCGGAATCCACACAGATTTGGTTGTAAAAGACACATCTACATACCACATAAGGGGTGATAGGTATGGCTCACAAATTTATATAGAACTTGGACCAACATCGGGGAGCAAGCAGGTGATTGACGTATTAGAAAAAAATAGGTTTCCTTACACAAATGTTCCAAAAGAAGACATTGAAAAATTTACAGAACGATTAAAACATGAATCAAATGCAGGAAAGTTTCCAATTTCTGAAACCCATATTCTTTATGAAGCACTCAAGGAATTTTTAAGATTTGAAGATGATGGACTGAAGGTTACTAAGTATAGATCTATAACTAAATATGATGGTGTTGAATTGGTCGGCATAAGTGGTTCTATTGATGGTACTCCTTTTAGGAAAGTGCATAAAAGCAGAGGTCCAGTTGAAGCTGTCATGGAACTACTTAATGGTGTCATAAATGAGCATAGGGGCACAGATTCAGAAATAGCACTTGTAGATTACCTACCCTATATAGTTCCTATTATTGGAAAAGAATATCTAAATTGGGAAGTTGGGCAACGTCCTCAAATACCAAGAGAAGTAGGAAAACATGCACATCAAGGCGTTTACTTGATGTTCAGAAATGGCTCAGGAGTATACCAAGGATGGGCTAGGCACGAAAACAGTTCAAAAGCGCCAATTGATGCTGTAATTGATGGGATGACTAAAATGTATGCACTCCAGAAATGGCAGAATCTTGCAAGACATTCGAAGTAACTCTTTTATTTTATTTTCCCCTTCATCTCTTCCAACTCCTCCAAAAACCTCTTTATTGTTTTTGTGATATGTTCGGGCTGGGTCTGAAGCGTTTTTGAGATTTCTGCAAGAACGTCTCCTTTAAAAGTTACTTTTTTTGCTAATTTCAAGTCCTCTTTTGTCAGCTTGATGCCTTTTTTGGCTGCTTTTCTTGCTTTTTTCCATACATTAAACAATTCCTGCACGCGGGAAGGAAGCTCATTTACCCCCACATCCAATAATTTTTCCGCTTCTTCCAATATTTTGTTTTTTTCCTCTAACTCCTTTTCAGCAGCTTTTCCTGCAGTAAACTCTATCCTTACGATGCTGTCGGATATTTTAGTTGATTTGAGGATTTTTATTTTTCCTGCTTCTGAAGTGTTATTTAGATGGGTGCCGCCGCATGCCTGCGTGTCCAAGCCTTTAATCTGGACAATCCTCAAATTCTTGCCCGGGACTGCGCCTCCTTGGTATATATTCATGCCGAATTTCTTCTCTGCTTCTGTCCTCGGATAGAATTTTTTTATTATCTCTGTCTTGGAATTTACAATTTTGTTGGCTTCGCTTTCTATCTTTTTTGTTTCTTCATCTGAAAGAGACTGGTAATGGGTTATGTCCAGAGTGGCTTTTTCCCTTGTTTTCTTTGCCCCTGCCTGATTAATATGATTTCCAAGCACCTTGCGGGCGGCTGTGCCTACTATATGGGTTGCGGTATGGTGCTGTGCGAGCTGTTTTCTCCTTTCTTTGTCAATCTCAACAGCTACAATATCCCCCACTTTAAATGAAGGCTTATTTTTTAACACATGGACAATTATATTTCCCTGCTTGAAAATATCTGTTAATTCCTCATCACTTATCTTTCCGGTGTCGTGCAGCTGCCCTCCTGAAGTTGGATAGGCGACGGTTTTGTCCAAAATCACATTGTTTCCAATTATTTTCAGCACTTTCCCTTTGCTTTCAGTTTTGAAAGGATCGTCGTAGTAGAGCGCCTCTGTTTCCTGTAGCCCTTCTAAATCGAGTTTTTCTTCTCTTTTTGTCTCGTGCTCCTGCCCTTGCTTTTCATGCATCTCAGAGACAAGGGCATAGAAATTATCCGGAACTTTGATTTTCTTTCCCATTTTTTCAGCTTCTTCCTTGACCAATTCAGGAGCAATTCCCTGGCTGTCATACAAGGTTAATAATTTTTTCTCATTTATTTCTTCCTTGATTAATTTTGATATTATTGACTGGGTTTTTTGCTTTGTCTGCCCGTATTTTCTCTTCTCAACATTTAAAATTTCATTGACTTCATTCAAATTTTCGCTTAATTCCGGATACAAGGGCTTCAAATACTGGGCATGCAAATTGCACAGCTCATTAAATTCAATTTTCCAGCTGTATTTGTCCATAAGAGACATCGCCCTCCTGAACAATACCCTTAGGTTATAGCCGCCGCCTACGTTAGAGGGCAAAGCCCCGTCTGAAAGAGCCACCAATAAAGCCCTCGAATGCTCCGCTATAGAATACAAAGCTGCTGATTCCAATATTTGTTTTTTTAATTCTTCTACATTGTACCCTGTTTTTTCCGCTACAAGATTCCATGTCTTGTCTATATCCTCAACTTCGTCTATGTTAAGGTAAGAGGAGTATGGCAGGAATTTCCTCATAAGTTCAGAATCTATTTTTATTCCGGTTGCTTTTTTTAATTTTTCAACTACTGTTGGAAAGGTTGTTTCGTAGCTTGTTGGGCTTCCTTGGGTAAACCATGCGTTTCTTTCGTGCCCCATCCCCATATCAAGCACTTTTAAGCTTAATTCTTTGCTCCCAGATGGAGTTACTTCATAAAGCATGTAAACCTGGTTCCCAAGCTCCAAGCCGCGAGAAAAAAATTCCATGCACGGCCCAAAATTACCGCCGCCAGCCCATGCATCCTCATGGAACTTTATTTCCCCGTTTTTTAATCCCAAGCCTTGCTTAAGCCAGTTGTGTATATCCCTAAAGTGTCTTGCCTGCGACCATTCAGAAGGCTTCATAAAGGCATGCTGGCCGATCATGTCAAAGCACGAGTAATGGGCGCCGGTAATTCCGATATTGTCTATATCATTGAACCTTAAGCAGAGTTGAGGCACAACCAAAGGATTTGCCGGAGGCTCCACTTCTCCAGAAACTACATAAGGCTGGAAATCGTAAATAGAGGCTTGCACAAAATCAGCATCTTGGCGCCAGCGGGCAGTAACGGGGTAGCGATTTATTGGCGTATATCCCCATTTTTTGAATAATGATGCGAATTCCTTCCAGACTCCGATATAATCAAGTTTTTTTGTTGCCGGCGTATTTCCAATAAACCTAAATCCGCCACTGCAAGAAGGATCTCCGCAGGCATCATCATCTACTACACTCCAAAAGAAAGTTCCGCATTTAGAGCATTTTTTCCTCTTGAAGCCCTCTTCTTTCAGGACAGAAGCCGCATAGTACTTGTCAGGCTCTTTCGAAGCTTTTAATTTGAACTCTTTTTTAATTTCCTTGTCAGATTTCATACAGGCAAAGATTAGGGAACAATATAAAAATATTTAGGTTTTGGGTAAAGAAAAATTTTAGGATGGATTATCTGTAACAGAGGGACAGTCCTTCAACTCTCCTATAATCCACTACAGCTGCTTCGTTTAATATAGTATCTGCCCTACTTTCAATTCTCGCTGGCTCAATTTGCTTAAGAAGGGGATGACCAATGTCAGCAGCGCCTATGCCCAAAAAATTGTCCAAATTTTCCGGTCTGAAGTTCTTTTTGTGCTTTTCTTCAGTAGTTCGGGCTTCTACAGGATTGAGTGCATAATCGATTATTCTTTCTCCATTAATAGGACCAATATAAGGAATAGCAATATCCATTTTAGTTATAGATTAGGAGTTTTCATTAATTTATAAACCTTTCCTCGGTGCCAGCTTCATCCAGAATCAGGCAAGATTACAGCTTATAGACAACATCGTGCTCTCTAGCGTGCTCTTTTACCTTTAAGCCTATGCTCTGCCCTTTTTTCGCTTCCTGTATCTTGTCTTTCTCTATCTGCATGCTGTCAACTGTCTGGGTAAAGTCACTTGTAGCGCCTTTAACCCTTATCTTATCCCCTACCTTTAAAGCGCCGCTTACCTTAACTACAGCCACGCCGATGTTTGTATAGTAGTGAGCAACTTTTCCTACTTCTTTACCTGCTTCCTTTTCTGCCGCTTTTTTCTTGGTTTTTTCCCCTTCAGCCATAAAAACCACCCAAATAGCCATGAATCTGCCTTAGAATATAAAAATTTGTCGGAAATTCCTTGCATTCACTGGTAAAAATTATATAAACTTTTCCCCTGCGATTTTGACTCCAGCTTGTGCCGGGTACAGTAAAGTTAAGGGTGTTGCAACCAATATTCGTGAGTTAAGGAATGATAGTTTGTCACTTAATCTTACTTAACCCTTGTGCCGAAACATATTTAAAAGGACATTTAATCCAAATCAGTGCTAAATGCCTCTGTAGCTTAGCAGGTAGAGCGTGCGGCTGTTATCTTACTTTTTAGAATTAAGCGAGAAACCGCAAGGTCGGCAGTTCGAGTCTGCCCAGAGGCGTTTTTTCAGAACAATTCCTTGGAATTGAAATTCACTTGGGCCTGTAGTTCAGCCTGGTTAGAATGCTCGACTGATAAATTTTTGGAAATCGAGTGGTCCTCAGTTCAAATCTGAGCAGGCCCATCATACTTTCGAACAAAGTGAGAAAGCCCTGAGGGCTGATAAGGGCAGACTGCCATTATGTGGAAATCTGTCCAGGCCCACCATTCTTATTGCCAAATTGCCAATTTCGAGAATTTTAAGATATTTTTAAAAACATTTTTTACTACCCAAAAAGTTTAAATAGAAGTTGTTATTTTATAATAATTACTAATTAAAAGGTGGTATTTTGGTGAGAAAAGAGCTTTTTTTAGCGTTGATGGTTATTTCTATGTTTCTTATTAGCGCATGCGATGTATATAATACTCTTTATGTCAAGCAGCCTGCTATACAGGGAGAGGCTGTGGAGGTTCCTGAGGTCAATATAACATTAGAGATTCCTGAAGAAGGGGCAATACCAGAGGAAGAAGCAAAGGAGATAGACGAGGAGATGGAGGCTGCTGAAGAAATTGAAGCAGGCATGGAAGAAAAGCCGGAAGCAGCAAATGTAATCATAGTTGCTGAGGGTGAAAAAGTAAGCTTAACTCCAAAAGCAGAAGACCCAGACAATGACAAATTGACATTCACTTTTACAAGCCCCTTGGACAGCAATGGGCAATGGCAGACAACTTATGGGGATGTGGGGGAGTATACAGTCACTATAACTGCAAGCGATGGAACATTAACAGCGAGCAAGGAAGTTTTAATCATAGTAAAAAAGAAAGAGGAGGCTCCTGTCTTTGAGAGATTTAAACCAATAGAAGCTGCAGTAGCGGTAGAGGAAACAGAAGCAGTTGATTTTGAGGTCGTTGCATCAGACCTTAACAAGGACGAGCTGTCATACGAATGGAAGCTTGATGGCGTTATGGTAGGGGATGAGGATTCTTATACGTACCAGACAACATACGATGATTCTGGAAGCCATACTGTAAAAGCCAAAGTGACAGATCGAATGTTTGACACGGAGAAGATATGGGCTGTTACTGTGGAGAATGTGAATAGGAAGCCTGTGCTGGAAACAGTTGATGATATAAATGTAGAAGAAACAGACAGAGTTGTAATTGAGCTGAAGGCAAGCGATTCAGATGGGGATGATGTAAGCTACAGCATAGATAACGAAAAGTTTTTGCAGGATGGAAATACATTCACATGGAAAACAACTTATGATGATGCTGGCGAGTATACATTTACTGTAAGCGCATCTGACGGGGTGGACACAGCAAGCCAACAGGTAAAAGTCGCTGTTGAAAATGTAAACAGGCCGCCAATGATACTTGACATAGTGCAGAAATAGGTTTTCTTTTGCTGCACAGCGAGAAAATTAAAAATTTTCTCCGGGTTTGGTAAAGTTTTCACTCCGTTCAAATTGTATGAAAAATGAAAAAGCTGGCAATAATAACAATCTTATTTTTTATTCTTGTATATTCTGCCAGTTCTTTGAAGACCTTTGAGATAAACGAGACAGACAAAATAAGCCTGGCTCCAAAAGTGGATGATCCTGATGCTGACAAGCTGATTTACACTTTTACAGAGCCTCTTGATGAGAAAGGGGAATGGCAGACTGCTTATGGGGATGCAGGGGAATATAAAGCCAAGGTAACTGTGAGTGACGGTATAAACGAGGTCAGCGAAGATGTCCTCATAAAAGTTGGCAAGAAAGAGGAAAAGCCCACTATAGATGATTTTGAGCCGAAAGAAGATCCTGTAATTATTAATGAAAGGGAAAATGTAAAATTCAAAATAGCGGCTTCTGACCTGAACAAGGACAAGCTAAGCTATGAGTGGAAATTAAATGACAAGGTTGTTTCCAATGATGGGGAACTTCTTTTTGATACCGGCTATAAAGATGCAGGAGACTATAAGATTTCCGCATCTGTAAGTGATGGAGCTTCCAAGACAATAAAAATCTGGAATGTTGCAGTTAATGATGTTGATATCGACTCCATTTTGGATCGGATCAAGGATGTAACCGTAACTGAGACAGGGACTGCAAGCTTGGAGCTGCCTGATTTTGGGAAATACGGGCTAAAGTACAGCATTTCAGAGCCTTTGGGAAATGACAATAAATGGAAAACTGGCTATGACGATGCTGGGGAATATGGGGCAACTGTAAAGGCGGAAGGAATGGATTTTGAAGGTGAAAAGAAAGTCAGGATTACAATAATTAATAAAGACAGGAAGCCTGAATTCATTGGCCTAAAGGATGCGAGCATAAATGAGAATGAGCAGCTGAGCATAGAATTAAAAGCAACCGATACCGACAATGATACGGTGATTTTTTCTGCAGAAGACATACCTGAAGGAGCTGAATTGGCCGATAATGTATTTTTGTGGAAGCCAGGATATGATTTCGTGCAGAAGGAAAATGCCTTTGATTATGTGCTTGACAAGTTCAAATTGCTCAGTAAAAGCGTGGATGTAAAATTCATAGCGCAGAGCGGCAGCCTGAAAGATGGGAAAAGTGTGAAGATTACGGTAAAGGATGCCAACAGGCCTTTTACCCTTGACATTCCAGAAAGCATTGAGGTGAACGAAGGCCAGGAAATTGCTATCGAGCCGAAGTATAACGATCCTGACAAGGACAAGGTTTCGTTTTCCTATTCCGGCTTCATGAACAGCAATAAAAAAATAGCTGGATTTAATGATGCGGGGCAGTATATTGTAAAAATTATTGCAAGCGACGGCTATTTTGAGGAAACAAGGCTTGTAAATTTGAAGGTGAATGATGTCAATAGAGAGCCTGTTTTTGATATAAAGGACAAGTTTGGGGCAGCGGAGAGAGATGAATTAAAAATAGAGCTTAAGGCAAACGACCCTGACAACGATCCTGTAAGCTTTTCTGCTGTCAGCCTGCCAAGAGGCGCAAGCTTAAGAGGCAACTTATTCGCATGGGAGCCGGATTTTGACGCTGTAAATGGCACAAAGAAAGAGTTTGGAGTTGAGTTTGTTGCCAGTGACGATAAGAATGAAAGCGCTGCCAAAAAGATAGTAATCACAGTCCTGAACAAAAACAAGGCACCGGAAATGATAAGTACGAGCGATAATTTAATTGCGTTGAGGAACGAGCCGACATTATTTGAGGTTAATGTTGCGGATGTTGATGGTGATGAGTTAACGTATGAATGGGATTTCGGCTTTTTGGACAAGTTTGAAAGCACTAATATGCATCAAAGAATATTTACAGCTGCCGGCAGCAAGGAGGTCAAAGTGACTGTGAGCGACGGCAAGGAAAGCGTAAGCAAGGTATGGAAGGTTGAAGTTATTTGAAGGAAAGGTATTAGGCTATAAATTTCTAAAATTATCATTCGGCAAACCAACAACTTTATAAAATTCTTGATTATCTCCTTTGTTGATGCCAGCAAAAAAAATTTCTTCTGAGACAGGAAACGGGGCTCTGGATTTGGCCTTGGACACCATAAAATCAGGGAAGCAGGCCTTGGTTTTTGTGAATACAAAAAGGAGCGCGGAGAAAACAGCAGAGGACATTTCCAATAAGATAAAATCAAATGATGAAAAATTAAGAGAACTAAGCGAAAATGCCCTAAAAGCGCTTTCCAGGCCGACAAAGCAGTGTGAAAGGCTGGCAAAGTGCATAAAAAAAGGGATAGCTTTCCATCATGCCGGCTTAGTTTCCAAGCAAAGGGAATTGATAGAGGGCAGCTTTAGAAATGGGACAATAAAGATAATATGCGCAACTCCAACTCTTGCCTATGGCGTTGATCTGCCTGCTTTCAGGGCTATAATAAAGGACTTAAAAAGGTACGGGAGCAATGGGCTAAATTACATTCCTGTTCTGGAGTATTTGCAGATGTCAGGAAGGGCGGGAAGGCCGAAGTTTGACAAGTTTGGAGAGGCTATTTGCGTAGCGATAAGCGATAATGACAAGAAGAAGCTTTATGAAAGGTATATCCTAGGCGAGCCTGAAGAGATTTATTCCAAATTAGCTGTTGAGCCTGTGCTGAGGACTTATTTATTAAGTTTGATAGCTGCAAATTTTGCTAATACCAAGAAAGAAATTGTTGATTTTTTTGGAAAAACATTCTGGGCATATCAGTTTGTGGATATGGCCAGATTAGAGCAGATAATAGACAAGATGCTTGACTTGCTTGAGGAATGGGAATTCATACAGAAGCATGGCCAGGATTTTGTTGAAGCAAATAAAATAAATGACAGGAGAATAAATGCAACAAATATGGGGAAAAGGGTTGCGGAATTATATTTGGATCCTCTGACTGCTTACTTCTTTATTGCATGCCTAAGAAATGCCTCTGACAGGAGAATAAATGAGTTTTCTTTTTTGCAGATGGTAAGCCATACTTTGGAGATGAGGCCTTTGTTAAGAGTGTCAATCAAGGAAGGGGATAAAATACAGGAAGAATTGCTTAAGTTCTATGACTTTTTGCTGGAAAAGGAGCCGTCCTTATATGAGCCCGAGTATGAGGATTTTGCCAACAGCATTAAAACTGCTTTAATGATGCATGAGTGGATTAATGAAAAGGATGAGGAGTATTTGCTTGAAAATTACAATGCGAGGCCCGGTGAAATAAGGGGCAAATTGGAATTGGCTGACTGGCTGCTGTACGCTTCCGAGGAGATATCAAGGATTTTGCATTACCAGTACCTAAATAAAGAGATTGTAAAGTTAAGGCTCAGATTAAGGCATGGCGTTAAGGAAGAATTATTGCCTTTGATAAGGCTGCAGGATATTGGAAGAGTAAGGGCAAGGAGATTATTTTCCAACAGAATCAAGGATATAAAAGACGTTAAGAATGCTGATTTAATGAAATTAAGCCAGATACTGGGAAAGCAGGTTGCCTTGAGCGTAAAGAAACAGGTCGGAGAAGAGATTAAAGAAGTTCCTGCCGGCAAGAGAAAAGGGCAGGTTAGTTTGGAGAAGTATTAAATTAGCAATTCTTGAAGTTATTTTTTGCCTTTAGTACTATACATATCCATCTGAGTTTTATATGCTGACTTAATCAATTTTTCCGCTATTAGAACTAATTTATCCTTTGGTGCCCTAACATTTACAAGAAATTCGTCTCCAGCACTCCCATGAATTCTTTGAACCAAAGAATCATTCTGCATAACCCTTGTTACCAAATCCCTATCCCTAGTTTCCTGTCTTTCGTTTCTGCTGTTATGACTTAATGCCCTTCCAATAGCCGCTATATGTCTTGTAACCTCATCATAATCAGTCAGATCATTCCAGTGATGCATATCATTACAATCAAAAAATAATAGCCGCCTTTGCTGGGTTCTTCCATATTCACTTCGTTCTCTTTCAACACTCTGTTCCAATTGGAATTGATAGCCATAAGGAGTCAGTGTCCCGGTAGAATGATCGTATCTTTTTCCTTCAATAAGTGTTAACATATCCGCATAAACTCTGGGATTGCCACTATGACTATTTAATATTCCTAAATCTGTCTCGAGTTCCTTCAGAGCCATTGCTTCGTCTAATAAAGGAGAACCAGAATACTGAGCAATGCTATATGGGCCATTAAACCTTATTTTTATTGGCTTGCCTTCTTCAACTGTCTCTTTCAGTGATTTTGCATTTTTTAAGGCTTCTTGCGCTTCTTTTATACTGTCGCCTATTCCTACTGAGAGTCCTAATATGAATGGTCCTTTATAAGATGTTTTCATAGTCAAGTAATAATATTAAGCCTTTATAAATCTTTCTATTTTTTTACTATTTGGGGGTAGTTATAAATTATGCAAGCGATGCACTGCAAGAATGTTTATAAACCGAATATAATTTGCTGGCTTTATGCCCCTATAGTTTAGTGGATCATAATGCGAGGTTGCGGTATTTGTGAAAACCTTGCGGCCCGAGTTCGATTATCCCAACGGGAGACCACGAATCCCGGGGATTCGGGAGTCTCGGTAGGGGCATTTTTATATCCTCACCTTGTATTTCTAATCTTCTATTTTTATTTAATCGGCAGATATAGAGAATTGCGCTTATTATATGACATTTGAGCGCAATTCTGATATAGTAAATTGCCTTTTGATAGTCATATAATTACTGCAATTTACTATAACTAAAAATCAGCAAAAGTATATTTACTGCATATATTGAATAGCATATCAGGCAAACTGCCCTGACCTTAAACTGCAGCACATAAGCAAGGTATAATGACGCAAAAATGGATAATACAGAAAGGTAGAATGCCAGATTTAAAGCGCCATAAAAGACCGTTATTAACACTATGCCATAAAACAGCATTCCAGCAAGGCCATTTGAAATGCCGAATATCTTTCCATAGCCGGTTGCAAATGCCTTGGTGCAGGAAAGCTTATCGCTTATATCACAAACTGCCTTGTAATTTTTTTGGCTGCTGACTTTCCTTTCCACATAAAAAGAATACAATGACAAAAGGAATCCAATAGCTAAAATAATCAATAAGGTTAATGCCATATATACTCAATTTTTTAGTTTTATATAAATATTTTTATTTAAACGTTATATGGATTAAAACAAATAAAAATAATTGCAATAAATCAGACCCCTACCTGCGCTTCAGTCAAACCTTTCCTGTTACGTATCTGCTTGACAATTTTGTCCTGCAGCTCCTCTGGGAGCTTCTCGAACATCTGATCAATCAATGAGCTGGAGCCTCTGCCTCCTGTCGCACTTCTTAAATCAGAACTCCATCCAAACATTTCCCCTACTGGCAGCTTGGCTTTTATTATGGACAAAACCCCTTCCTGCTGCGCATCCAGTAACTGGCCGCGCTTGTTGCTGATTAACTTCGAAATCTCTCCCAAGAAATCTGATGGCGCTTCTATCCTCAATATCTGGTAAGGCTCAAATAAGATTGGCCTTGAGGTCATCATGGCTCCCCTGATGCCTTCCCTGACAGCAGGGTAAACCTGCGCTGGACCGCGGTGAATAGCATCCTCATGAAGCTTCATGTCTGTAAGCATTACCTTGACCTTAAAGCATGGCTCCCTGGCTAATGGCCCCTGAGACATGACATCCTCAAACATATCAAGAATCAACTCAAGAACTTCTCCCAGATGAACTTGGCCGCGCGTCATGTCCATTAAAATGTTCCCTTTATAGATAGCTTTAACTTTTAAGGCATCTTTGCTCTCCATTCCACATTCTACAAGCTTGTCCCTAAGCTCAAGGTCTTTTTTCTTAATTCTGCCTTCGCTTATCTCTCCTTTCTTTATCGCTTCATAGATAGAATCTTCCAATGGATCTACTCTGAAAAAGAACAAGTTGTGCTTATTGGGAGTTTTACCCATGGCTTCCTGCGAGGGTTTTGTTATTGATTCCCTATAGACAACAATAGGATTAGAAGTCTGCACCTCAACGCCCTTTTCCGTCTTGATGCGGTTTTCAATAACTTCCAAATGCAGCTCTCCCATGCCGTGCATCAAGTGCTCTCCTGTCTCTTCATTGATCTCTATCTTTACAGTGGGATCTTCCTTACCGACCATCCTTAAGACCTCTATGAGTTTTGGCAAGTCGCTTGGTTTTTTCGCTTCTATTGCTTTGGTTATTACAGGCTCAAAGATATGGGTAATTTGCTCGAAAGGCGTTTCAGCTGGCTGCAGAGTTATTGTTTCTCCGGCATATGCTTTTACCCCTGCAACACCAATAAAATTTCCGGAAGGAACATTATCAACTATTTCCCTCTTAGCCCCGTTATAGATAAAGACCTGCTGCACTTTTGTATTCTGCTTCAGCCTGTTCAAATAAACGTCTATGCCTTTCTTCATTGTTCCTGAGAATAAGCGGCCAGCGGAAATTTCTCCAGCCTGAGGGTCAATGACAATTTTTGTTATAATAAAATACAACGGGCCGTTAGAGTCAGAGGCAACCAGGCTTTTTCCATCCTCGCTTTCTATATCACCATGCCATATTTTTGGGATACGGTAAGGCTGCGCTATCTTGGGAGAGGGCAAGTGGTCAACTACCATGTTAAGGACAACTTCATGCAAAGGAGCCCTATCACTCAAGGACTTGTAGTTATCAGTATTATATGCTTCTATAATATCCTTGAATGTAATCTTCTTGCTTTGCATATAAGGAATAGACAAAGCCCAGTTGTGGAAAGCTGAGCCAAAACAAACACTGCCATTTTGAACATTAACCTGCCACTTTTCACCATAGCCTTTTGGGGCTATGTCCATGATAAGCCTGTTGACTGAAGTAATGATTTTTATAAAGCGCTCCTGCATCTGCTCAGGGGTTAACTGCAGCTCCTTTATCAAACGGTCAACCTTATTGATAAAAAGGACCGGCTTTACAAGCTCCCTTAATGCCTGCCTCAAAACTGTCTCTGTCTGCGGCATTATGCTCTCTACCGCATCCACTAAAACAATAGCTCCGTCAGCTGCCCTCATTGCCCTTGTTACATCCCCCCCAAAATCAACATGGCCAGGAGTGTCAAGAAGGTTAATCAGGTACTCATTGCCCTTCAAAGAATGAACCATGCTAACAGCGGCTGTGTCTATTGTGATGCCCCTTTCCTGCTCGTCTGCATGGAAATCAAGCTTTAACGCTTTGCCAGCATCTTCCTTGGACATCATTCCTGCGCCTGCAAGCAGATTATCAGAAAAAGTTGTTTTTCCGTGATCAATATGAGCGCAAATGGCAATGTTCCTTATGTTTTGTGGATTTTTCATCAATCTTGTGACTTTATCCACCATCTTTTCTGCCATTGTTTCTTTACCTCCAATTAGGATTAAGACAATATAAAAATCACCAATATGCCATTATCAAATAAACTAGTTATTTTTTCTCTTGCTTCCAAAAAATTTCTGTTTTAGCTACTTGCCTGGATTCCACAGGATAAATAGTCTGAATAAGCTCGCCTGGCCTAAACCAAAGCTTAATCTCGCGCTCAGCCTCTTTCTCGCTTTCGGAAGCATGTACAACATTCTCAAAAACTCCTTTGGTTGTTATCCTCCCGAATTTTCCCCTTATTGTTGATGGGTGCGCCTGCTCTGGGTTAGTTGCGCCAACAACATCCCTTACTTTCGCTATTGCGTTTTCTCCATGATAAATCAGGGCTAAAACGCGCTTAACATGAAACTCGCCCATTATGTACCTTATCAGCTCGTCAAAGAATTTTTCCTCGCTTAAATGCTGGTAGTGCTCTTCGGCTAATTCACGGGTTACCTGCACTATTTTTGCCCCTACAAGAATCAAGCCTGTATCGGAAAGCTCGGTAAGTATGTTTCCAGTTAAAGATTTTGCAATCCCATCAGGCTTTATCAAAACCAAGGTCTGCTGGACGCTCATTTTTCATACCTTCCGCTCCACTTTGTCGTTATTGGCTTTCTTCTTAGCTTGAGCATGTTCTTTTCACATTTTGAAGAGCAAAAGTATAGTACTTTAGCGTCCTTCTGCACGTAAATTTTTCCTGTTCCTTTAGGTATGTTAATACCGCAAAAAGTGCATTTTGCCATTTTAATCAATCAGATTTATAAAACTCTGCCATAATTGGTCCATTTCTCATAATATATTTTTTATTATCATACTCCAAACTTTTGAATGGTAAATTATTTCTTTGTAAATATTCTCTGAACTCCCCAAGACTTCCAAATTGCCCACGCATGCCAACTGATATCAGACCTCTTGGGTTAATTTGAACTGATAAAACAATACCATCATCACCCCGCAAACCCACAAGTCTATCTACAAGGGCTTTGAATTCTGGATGTGTTGATGTACGAATCATGTCTGCCATTTTTTCTTTTTCAATACTTTTTTCAATTTAATTTTTAATGCAGTTGTTGTTTTATCTTAATAACTGAAATTTTTTACCCAGAACCCCTGCCTGATCTTGTTAATTGCCTTGCTTCTATTTCAGTTTCCCTGAGCATTAAAATATCGCCAAGCTGTATGGGACCTTTAATATTCCTCCTCAATACCTTGTTCTTATCGCGGCCATCTAAAATACGGCACCTTACCTGTATGGCTTCCCCTCTTGTTCCTGTCCTTCCTATGATTTCCTCTACTTTAGCTGGCCACGCCATTGAAAAATTTACGTTTCCTTTGGCTGGTTCCTGCGCTACAGGGCTTCTTTCCTTTCGTGGCTTTTCTTCTGCCTGCACTTTTTCTGCTTTTTCTTCTGCCATGCTCAAAAATCTCCTCCGTCTATTTTTGGCACCACCTACGGTGGTTTTACTGTTTAGCTTTGCTTACCAATTCCTTAATCAGGTTTTTTGCTTCGCCTTCCTGCACCACTGCAACACTCCCTGTAGGAACCTGGATGCCTGCTGCCGCTCCAAGCTCTTCTTTGCTCGGCACCTGAAAGCAAGGCACATTCTTCTCTTCTGCTATCATTGGTATGTGCATTGTAATCTCTGCAGGCTCTACATCTTTCGCAACTGCAACAAACTTTGCCTTTCCCTTTTCTATTGATTTTGTCGTCTCGTTTGTGCCTTTCTTTATCTTTCCTGTGCTTTTAGCTACCTCGATTATCTCATAAATCTTATCAACCATTTCCTTTGAAACTTCTATAGCTGCCATTTTAATTTCCTCCCTAATCTTATTATGTGAGGCAATAAACAGAAATTGAACCTCACTCGGGCCAAAAGCATTGTGCTTATAGCCTTCATCATTTCATTGGTAAGCAAAGGGATATTAGCCTAATTTAAAAATGTTATTGTTTTGGGATTTGTAATTTTTTATTATTTTATTCTGTTCGCCCTTCGGGCTCACAATATGCCCGTAAATCAAAGATTTCCCGCACCCACTGCGTGGGTTTACTGCGAGGCTTTCGCTGTCTGCCACACGCTCAAGCCTCGCCTATCCAATAATTCGATAGAAACTTATATAAACATAAACAAATTACATAATTAACAATAGTTAATTATGGAGGTGGATTTTTATGCATACATTGCCAAAATTGCCATATGCTTATGACGCTTTAGAGCCGCATATTGATGCAAGGACGATGGAGATACACCATACAAAGCATCATCAGGCTTACATTGACAAGTTGAATGGGGCTATAAAAGGGACAGAATTTGAAAAAATGGATGTCAATAAATTGCTAAAGCAACTCAACAAAGTTCCGGAGAATATAAGGACGATAGTAAGAAACCATGGTGGCGGACATTCCAATCATTCTTTTTTCTGGCAGATAATGGGTCCTAATTGCGGCGGCCAGCCGGAAGGAAAAATTGGAGATGCGATTAACGAGGCTTTTGGAAGCTTTGATAAGTTTAAAGAGATATTTGCAAATGCTGCTGTCAGCAGATTTGGAAGCGGATGGGCATGGCTGATGGTTGAAGATGGAAGGTTAGGAATTACTTCAACGCCAAACCAAGATACTCCAGTAATGGAGGGCAAGCATGTTGTTTTAGGCTTGGATGTGTGGGAGCATAGTTATTATTTAAAATTTCAAAACAGAAGGGCTGATTACATTAATGCTTGGTGGAATGTAGTAAACTGGAATAAAGTCAATGAATTTTTTGAGAAGGCAAAATAAATAAGCCAGCAATAAAAATAACAATAATTATAAATAATAACAGAATAATAAAAATAATTAATAATCGAATTGATTGGTGAAAAACAATGGAACAAAAATCTTTATTAATAACAAAAGACACAATCATAGGGGATATTGTGGAAAATTACCCTGAGACTATAGAGCCATTAATGGAGATGGGAGTGCATTGCGTGGGCTGCCATGTAAGCCCTTATGAGTCTCTAGAAGCAGGGTTTAAGGGGCATGGGATGAGCGATGAGGAAATAGACGAGGCCTTAAAGAAATTGAATCAGGCCATAAAAAATAATTCCAATAATAAAACGCAAAAAGAAGAGTTTGATTTTTCCAAGGCTAAATTAAATGTTACCGATAAAGCAGCCCGTAAAATCAAAGAATTGATAAAGCAGGAAAAAAAGAAAGGGCTGAGGATTTCTGTTGTTCCGGGAGGATGCTCCGGCTTTAAGTATGGAATGGAGCTCAGCGATGATGAATTAGAAGAGGATGTGGTCATAGAAGAGAAAGGGATAAAGATATTCCTGGATAAGGCCAGCATGGCAAAGCTTGACGGCTCAAATGTCGATTTTGTAGACAGCCTGCAAGGCGCCGGCTTCAAGATAGAGAATCCGAATGCAACAAAAAGCTGCGGGTGTGGGAATAGCTTCAGGTAATCAAACATCAACAACAAACAATGCCTTGTAGCCTTCTTTTGTTTTTTCTAATTTAAACATATGCAATGTAATTGCCTTGATATCATTCCTTAATTCATGCTTTTTCCTATTAATAGGCTCCCCAACCAATTCGGCATTTAGGGAATAATTATTGCCTTTTTTGCTTATTTTAACTGACGCTTTTTTGAATATCATTGAATAAGTATCTTTTAAGAACAAGATTTCAGATAAAAAATCAAACAACAAGTCGTCAGCGCTCTTTGCGCTTAATTTAACTGATTTTTTTTCCTTTTCTTTTATTTTATTTATATCTGCAGATTCTTCAAAGACTGCAAATGCGCAGTTTTCAAACAATTCATTAAGGCCTTTTCCATATGCTTCTATGGCTATGTCTGCAATGGCTACATCCTCCAGTATTTTGTATTTTTTCATTTTAGCCTTTTACAATAAGGATATAACAATAATGAAATAATTTGGTTTCAATATTTAACAACAATAATATTATTTCCAATTATAATAAAACAATAATTTAATTTTCAATAATAAAAACAATGCAAATAATTAATAATTAAAATTTTTATAATATCATCCCTTGACGTTGGCTATCGGGAGAAGCTTTACGACCCTCTTGGATATTCCTGCCTTATGGACTGTATCAATGACTTCATCAACATTCTTGTATGCCAAGCCAGCTTCCTCTGCAAGGCCTGCCATCGAGACTGACTTGACATAAATGCCTCTTTTTTCCATGTCTTTCTGCAGTTTATCGCCTCTAACTTCCCTTTTTGCCCTTGCCCTTGACATTGTCCTTCCTGAGCCATGGGCAGTTGATCCCCACGTTTGCTTCATTGCTTCCTCTGTTCCGACCAATAAATAGGAACCTGTTTCCATACTGCCTCCAATGATAACAGGCTGGCCTGTTTTTTTGAATATAGGGTTTAATTCAGGATGCCCCGGCGGAAATGCCCTTGTTGAGCCTTTTCTGTGGACAACTAATTTTTTCTTTTTCCCGTCAATTTCATGCTCCTCTAATTTTGCTATATTGTGAGCAACATCATAAACCATATGCATTTCCATCTTTTCTGCATCCTTGTTAAAGGTTTTTTCAAAGCCCTCCCTTATTCTGTGTAAAATAACCTGCCTGTTGGAAAAGGCCATGTTTGCAGCGCATGCCATTGCCTTGTAATAATCCTGGCCTTCTTTGCTGTTAAAAGGGGCGCAAGTTAATTCGCGATCCCTTATCTCAATGCCATGCTCTTTCATCACCGGTTCGAATTTCCTCAAATAATCCGTTCCTATCTGATGGCCAAATCCTCTGCTTCCGCAATGAACCATAACCACTATTTGATTAGAGGTATGTATTCCGAATGCTTTTGCGGTTTCTTTGTCAAAAATATTCTCGGCTTTGACAAGCTGTGTCTCAAGGTAATGATTTCCAGAGCCTAAAGTGCCTAATTGATTCATGCCTCGCTGCATTGCTTTGTCGGAAACTTTAGTGTGGTCTGCCCAGTCTATTTTTCCATAGCCTTCTGTCCTTTCAATGTCTTCTTTCCAGCCATAGCCGTTTTCAACGCACCATTTGCTGCCATTCTCTATAATTTCTATGAACTGCGACTTGTTTGCATCTACAAATCCCTTGCAGCCAACGCCTGCAGGAACTAATTTGAAAAGGGTGTCTGTCAGCTCCCTTAACTTTGGCTTCACCTGATCAAAAGTCAGATTAGTGGTAACTAATCTCATGCCGCAATTAATGTCAAAGCCAATTCCTCCGGGGCTTATAATCCCTTTTTCTTCAGGGTCAAAGGCAGCAACTCCTCCAATTGGAAATCCGTAGCCCCAGTGGCCATCCGGCATGCAAAAAGAATATTTCTGAATTCCTGGAAGGCAAGCTACATTAGTCACCTGGTCAAAGACTCCATTGTCCATCTGCTCGATAAGACCTTTGCTGGCATAAATCCTGGCTGGAACCAGCATTCCTTTCTTATGTGATGTAGGTATTTCCCAAATAAAATCGCTTATCTTGTTTATTTCTTTTGGCCTTTCCGGTTCCGGTCTCATTTTACCTCCAATATAGGTATGTATAGTTTAGCATAGAAGTCTCAGCTTCTACGCATACTCTCTACACAAAACCAAATATTTGGTGCGAGCATGCGCAGCACTATAATTGCAGGAATGGTTTTGCTTATTTAAAGATATTGATTTGTCGCTATAAAAACATAAATCTTATGCTGCAACATATCCCAAAAAACCTATATATTTTATAACCATAACATTTAAATAGAAGAAGGCTTTTGGAGAAAGTG
Source organism: Candidatus Woesearchaeota archaeon (assembly GCA_016184145.1). Classification (GTDB taxonomy): domain Archaea; phylum Nanobdellota; class Nanobdellia; order Woesearchaeales; family GW2011-AR4; genus JACPDF01. The sequence goes on from JACPDF010000024.1 coordinate 30,640, forward strand.
TTAAAAAACACAATATGTTGTGGTTCTTAACTGCAGTATATACAATATGTTGTGTCTATGTCTAGTGGTAAAAAGAGGGGAGAGGGATGCAAAAATGACGTCAAAGATTTCTGAAATAAAAAAACGCGATGGCAGTGTAGCGGCTTTTGACAGCAGCAAGATAGCCAATGCAATATTCAAGGCTGCAAGATCTGTTGGCGGCCAGGACAGGAATGAAGCTGATAAGCTTGCAGATAAAGTTGTCAAGGAGCTTGAAAAAGAAACAGAGGGCATCCCGACAGTTGAGCAATTACAAGACTTAGTGGAAAAGGTTTTGATAGAAGCAGGGCATGCAAAGACAGCCAAAGCCTATATTGTGTACAGGCAGAAAAGGGCTGAGGCAAGGGAAGAGAAGATGAGAGTCCTGGAAAAGGACTATTTAGATGATGTTGACAAAAGGTTTGATGTCAATGCTTTGAGGGTTTTAAAGGCGAGATACCTAAAAAAAGATGATAAAGGAAAGCTTATAGAAACGCCAAAGCAGCTTTTTACAAGAATATCCACTCACTTGGGCATACCAGAGATTTTTTATGATGAAAAAGTGTTTGACATAAACGAGAAGCAGAATGTTTTTGAGATTGAGGAGTTTAACAAGGAAGAGCAGGACAACAAAGTTTCAATAGGAAAATATAAGCTAAACCAATACCACATGGAAGGCGTAAGAAGGCTTTATGAACGCTACAATAAGCAGAAAAAGATGAAGGTTTCATGGAGCCAGTTTTTAGAGCTCCTGGAGCAAGGCTATTTTAACAACTACGAGAGAAACATAGATGAATTCTACAGCCTGATGGTTGAAAAAAGGTTTATGCCTAATACACCGGCAATAGCAAATTTCGGCAATTCATTGGGAATGGGAAGCGCGTGCTTTCATCCCGACCAGCTTATATTAACAGAAGACGGCCCAAGAAAGATAAGCGAGGTTAATGCAGGTGACAAGGTTTTGACGCATAGGGGAAGATTCAGGAAGGTCAAGCAAGTGTTTGTCAGGGATTCTAATTCGCTTCTTTCCTTTGAATGCAAGAAATTGCCTAAAACCACAATGTTGGCAACAGAGGAGCATCCAATATTAACGCACAAAGATGGCGAAGCTGGATGGTATCCTGCCTATATGATAAAAGAAGGCGATAAAGTAGCGCTTTCGTACCCTGCTGAAACAAAAGATGTGGAAAAAATTTTGGTAAGTGAGTTTGTGGATGGAATAACAGTAAAGGATGACAAATGCTGTTATGAGTATAGCGGAGGCAAATTCAATGCATTTGTGCACACTACAAAGTCTGTAAACAATACAATCTTAGTTGATTATGACTTAATGAAGCTGTTTGGCTTTTATTTGGCAGAGGGCACTGTTTCTGAAGAAGATTGCGTCAGATTTACATTATCTGCGGATGAAGCAGATTACTGCAATGAAATCATTTCCATAATGGAAAGGAAATTTGGAGTATCAGCCAGAATTGAAAGCACTAACGATGCAGAAAGAAAGTGGCTGTCTCTGCGCTTTCATTCAACAATATTGGCAAAGTTCTTCATTAGCTTATTTGGGACTGGCTATAATAAGAAAAAAATACCCAGCTGGATTATGTTGCTTCCAGCTGAGAAGCAAAAAGGCCTGATGTCTGGTATGATAAGAGGGGACGGAACTGTATTTAAGAATTGGAACAAAATGAATGCAAAGCTTGTTATGTCAAATACCAGTTTAGTGTATGCATTTTGGCAGATGTGCATGCGATGCGGCGTTTTTGCTGCACTAGGCAAAGAGAGCATGCCAAAGCTTGCAAAGGTACAGCCCGTCAGATGTACCTTAGGAGATGCAAAAGGTCAATTATTAATGAATGAATTATTTGGAGAAACTATACAAGAAACTGTTAGCGAAGACAAAACTTTTGTTGTAAATGGGATTGTTTTTACAGATGTAGAAAAGATTGAAAAAATTGATTATAAGGGTGCTGTATATAATTTAGAGGTGGAAGAAGACCATTCTTATGTAGCAAATATGGTTTCTGTGCATAATTGCTTTGTTTTAGGTGTAGAGGACAGCATGGAAAGCATCATGGACACTTTAAAGTACACTGCAATCATACACAAAAGCGGAGGAGGGACTGGATTTAATTTCTCGAAGATAAGGCCGGAAGGGGATTTTGTAAGCTCAACTTCAGGAGCAGCATCCGGCCCGTTGTCTTTCATGAGGATGTTTGATACAATGACAGAGGTAGTCAAGCAAGGAGGGATAAGAAGAGGAGCAAATATGGGGATATTAAACAGCAACCACCCTGACATAGAGAAGTTCATAACAGCCAAAGAAGGAAACAAGGCTTTGACTAATTTCAACATCTCTGTTTTGCTAATGCCTGATTTTTGGGAATGCTATGAGAAAAACAAGCCTTATCCATTGGTAAACCCAAGAAATGGAGAAGTGGTAAAGACTGTTGATCCCAAAGCTTTGTTTGATAAGATTGTTTATCAGGCATGGGAATCAGCAGAGCCAGGAGTCATTTTCTTTGATATTGTAAACGATTACAACCCGTTCTTTGAGCATCTGGGGCCTATAGTCACAACTAACCCCTGCGGAGAAGTGCTTCTTTATCCTAACGAACCTTGCAACCTAGGAAGCATAAATGTATGGGCTTTTGCAAAAGAGGATGGGCAGGGAAACGTGTATTATGACTGGAACGGCCTGAAAGAAGTCACAAAGAAATGCACCAAGCTGCTGGATAATGTCATTGATGTAAATAAGTTTCCGCTGAAGCAGATAGAAGAGATGAGCCTTAATACAAGGAAGATTGGCTTAGGAGTTATGGGAGTTGGTGATCTATTGTACGAGTTAAGGCTGCCATACAATAGCGATGAGGGAAGGAAGTTTATGGAAAAACTGATGCAGTTCATCGCTTACCATTCCCATGCTGAAAGCATGGAGTTGGCAAGGAAAAGAGGCAATTTGCCTTACTATGACAAAAGCTTCTACAAGGGAGGAAGGCTGCCTTTCAGGGGCTTTGAATTAAAAGATGAGTGGGAGCATGACTGGAAAAAGTTAAGTGACGATGTTAAAAAATATGGAACAAGGAACGGCTACACAACGGTTATTGCGCCTACAGGCAGCATATCAATGATAGCTGGATGCTCATCAGGAATGGAGCCGGTGTATAGCTTGGCGTTTGAGAAGAATGTCAAGGTTGGAAGCTTCTACTATGTTGACCCTGCTTTTGAAAGGGCTTTAAGGAGAGAAGGCTTATACTCTGAGGAGCTTATGCAGGAAATATGCGAGAATGGGGGAAGTGTACAAGGATTAGAAGATTTTCCTGCAAAACTGCAGAAGGCTTTTGTTACTGCAATGGACATAACTCCAGAAGACCATATAAGGGCTCTTGCAGCATTCCAGAAATGGGTTGACAGCTCAATTTCAAAGACAAATAATTTCCCGGCAGATGCGACAGTAGAGCACATGAGAGACAGCTATATTTTAGCTTACAAGCTTGGATGCAAGGATGTCACAGTATTCAGGGACTCAAGCATCAAGAACCAAGTCCTGGTTGCGCCTAAAAAGAAAGAAATTGAGAAGAAAGCTGAAGCTGTTGAGATAAAGCACGAACTGAGAGTTGCTGGAAATGGAAGCGCAATGGCGCAAAAAGAGCTTGACTCCGGAAGCTTGGTAATGCAGAGCGAGAGCAAGGGAAAGACGAGGACATGCCCCGAGTGCGGCGGACAAGCCCAAATACAGGAAGGCTGCGTCACATGCAAAGCATGCGGCTGGGCGTTATGCAAGTGACTTTTTCTTTTTTTATTCATTTTTGGCAAATATTAAAAAGATACGCCTATTAGCTTATGCCGTATTATGGTAACGAAGCTAAAAAAAAAGATTGTAGTGGAAGGGGATGAGAATAGGGAGCATCTTGGCTTGATACATGTTGTTACAGGAGATGGCAAAGGCAAGACAACAAGTTCTTTAGGCCTTGCAGTAAGGGCCCTGGGCAGCAATTTAAGGGTTTATATGGTGCAATTTCTTAAGTCAGGAACAACAGGAGAGATTTATACTATAAAGAATCATCTCCCGGGCATGAATATTATACAGTTCGGAGTTGATGCAGTCAGGGAAAGGCAGCAAAAACTGGATATTTTCAGGGACAAAGGAAGCAAGTTTGTGTTTAATCCTGATGAGGAGGAGAAAGAAGCGGCAATGATGGGCTTCGAGCATGCAAAAAAGATAATAAAATCAGGAGAATACGACCTTGTGATACTGGATGAGATAAATGTTGTTTTAGACAAGGGGCTGATTCCGATAAAAGAAGCTCTTGAGCTGATGGAAAACCATGGGAATGTGGAACTGTATTTTACCGGAAGGGATGCCCCCCAGGAGATTATTGACAAAGCAGATTACGCCTCTTTAGTCAAATCAGTAAAGCACCCCTGGCAGAAAGGGATAAAAGCCAGAAAAGGAATCGAGTTTTAAGGCAAAATATGGCAAAAATAAAGCTGAGCAATAATGCATTGCAGATACTGGAAAAGAGGTACTTGAAGAAGGACAAGGAAGGCAAAGTAATAGAAAAGCCTGAAGACTTGTTTCTCAGGGTAGCTAACAATATTGCGCTGGCTGACGCAAAATATTTGCTTAAGGAGGAAATAGAAAATCTGCAGCAAAAAGAAAACAAGGAATACCATGAACTGGCAAAGGAGAAAACATTCCAGAATTTAACAAACAAAAACAGCAAAATAAAGAATAAGATAAAAAAAACCGAGAAAGAATTTTATGATATGATGGCAAGGCTTGATTTTTTGCCTAACTCGCCAACTTTGTTTAATGCCGGAAGGAAACTGCAGCAGCTCGCTGCATGCTTTGTGCTTCCTGTCGAGGATGACTTAGATGCAATATTCAAGGCTTTGCATTACGCAGCCAAAATTTCCAAATCCGGCTCGGGCACCGGGTTTAATTTCTCCCATTTGAGGCCAAAAAACGATGTCATAGCATCTGTCACAGGCTTTTCTTCCGGCCCGTTGTCTTTCATGAAGATATTTGACGCGGTAACAGAGCAAATCAAGCTTGGCGGCTTAAGAAGAGGAGCGCACATGGGCATTTTGAGGGTTGACCATCCGGACATAGAAGAGTTTGTAACGATAAAGGCAAAGGAAAAAGTCCTTGAGAATTTCAACATCTCTGTTTCGATAACGGACAGATTCATGCATGCTGTTGAGAAAAATAAAAGCTATCCTTTGATAAACCCGAGGACAGGGGAAGAAGTAAGGGAAGAGAGCGCGAACAAGATTTTTGAGATGATATGCCAAACATCCTGGAGGACAGGGGATCCAGGCTTATTATTCATTGACAGGATAAATAATAATAACCCCACGCCTAAGCTTGGCGCGCTTGAGAGCACTGACAGCTGCGGAGAGCAGCCTCTGCTGCCCTATGAGTCAGCGAATCTGGGGTCAATAAACCTTTCAAACATGGTTAATAATGGAAAAGTTGACTTTAACAAACTGGGAAAGATTGTGCATACGGCAATACACTTCCTTGATAATGTAATTGACATGTGCAATTATCCAACACCGGAAACAAAGGAGATTGTGGGCAAAAACAGGAAAATCGGGCTGGGGGTTATGGGCTTTGCGGAAATGCTTGTAAAGCTGAAGATTCCTTATAACTCTGAGAAAGCGGTCAATGTTGCCGGAAATGTTATGAGTTTTATAAGGAAAGAGGCTGACAAAGCTTCTGTTGAGCTTGCCAAGGAAAGGGGAGTTTTCCCAAGCTGGGAAGACAGCATTTACAGCAAGGAAAGCAAACAGTTTAAGGGAAAGCACCTTAAATTGAGGAATGCGACAAGATTGACTTTAGCTCCTACTGGAAGCATAAGCATCATTGCAAATACTTCTTTCGGGATTGAGCCTTTATTTGCATTAAGCTTTGTGAGAATGCTTAATGACGGCTCTGAGCAGTTGAATGTGGACAAGAATTTTGAGGATGCGATGAAAAAGAGAAAGCTGTACAGGGACGAGCTTATGAGGTTCATAGCAAAAAAAGGAAGCATACAGCAGATTGCCTCGATACCAAAAGACATAAGGGATGTTTTTGCTGTTTCTTATGACATAACACCAGAGTACCATGTAAAGATACAGGCTGCTTTCCAGAAGCATGTTGATAATGCTGTTTCAAAAACGGTAACTTTGCCTAATGAGGCCAGCATAGAGGATGTAAAAATCACTTACATGCTTGCTTACAGGCTTGGATGCAAAGGAATTTCCATATACAGGTTTGGAAGCAGAGACGACCAGGTATTGTTCTTAAGGGGCATAAAAGACAATCAAGTGAGTTTGACAAACTGGCTGAAGCATCTGAGGTAAAAATACAATAAATAATTGATTAAAATTGATATGATTTGCAAATTAAAAAACAATGCCAATAATGTTAACAACCAAGTTCGCAACTAAGGCATTAAATTCGATATTGTAGAAATAGATTATCATACGGCGCAACAAAAAAACAAAAAATAATTCCCGAGCGTTTTTGCCTTCGTGCTTTTTCAGGGCAAAAACGCAGGCTATAATTAAGCGTTGTTTAGTGCCCGAAGAATATTAAAAGTGAAATTAAGAAATGACAAAGCAAATAGTTGTGCATCATAAGATAAAAATTAAAGAAATAAATTCAAAATGCAAAGCATAAAACTAAGCGATAATCTTGCGATAAGGAACCTGAAAAAGGAGTATTTGCTGAAAAAGGAAAGGATAAACAGCAGATTAAGGGAATTTGACAAATTTTATTTGGGGAGTTATTCCTGGCATTTTGAAAATAACAATATGGAACTAAAATTAAATGATAAAAACCCGAATCACAATTTATTTGAGGAACTTTGTTTCTGCATATTGACTGCAAATACAAGTGCTGAGATGGGTTTAAGGTCCATAGATAAGATAAGGGATTTATTAGTTAATGGCTCTGTTGAGGATATGAGTAGGAATTTAGAAGGTATTTATCGTTTTAATAACTTAAGACCCGCATTCATCGTGCATACAAGAGAAAAATTACAAAAAAGCCATAATTTTGAATTAAAAAATATTATTGAAACCTTGAAAAACAACCCTGATGCTCTGCGTGATTTTTTTGTTGAGAATGTAAAGGGTTTTGGCTATAAGGAGGCTTCTCATTTTCTGAGAAATATCGGGTTTAAAGGGTACGCAATTTTAGATAAGCATATACTAAATTCTTTGGTTGAATTTGGGGTTGTTGATGAGTTTAAAATGCCATTGAACAAGGAAAGGTACAAGGAATTGGAGAATAAGCTAAGGCTGTTCAGCAATGAAATAGGCATTCCAATGGACGAGCTGGATTTATTGCTGTGGAGCAGGAAGAACGGAAGGATTCTTAAATAAAAATGCCAAAACCAACGAAAATCAAAGATTTTCTGGGTTTTGAAAATCAGAGACTTTCAAAACCTCCCAAAAACATTGATAAAATAATCTTTTTATTGAAAAAGGAAATAAAGCAGTTTAAGGAGCCTATAGCAACAGAAATAGGGGAGAAAACTAAAGATCCATTTCTTGTTTTGATTTCCTGCATAATGAGCCTGAGGACTAAGGATACTACAACAGGCCCTGCAGCTAAAAGATTGTTTAAATTAGCAAAAACGCCAAAAGGAATGCTGAAACTATCAAAAAAACAGATAGAGAAGGCTATTTTTCCAGTCGGTTTTTATCCTACTAAAGCAAAGTATATTGTTAAAACATGTGAGGTTTTGGTTGGTAAATATAATGGCAAGGTTCCTGATGCTATGGAAGAATTGATTAAATTGCCAGGTGTTGGGAAAAAATGCGGTGCAATAACTTTGGTATATGGTTTTAACAAATCAAATTACATACCTGTCGATGTGCACGTTCTAGTTATTTCAAATAGATTAGGTTGGGTAAAAAGCAAATATCCAGATAAAGTAATGGAAAAACTAATGGAGATTATACCAAAAAAATATTGGCATGATTTGAATGATTTATTAGTGAGGCACGGGCAAAACGTTTGTGTGACAAATTCCCCATTTTGCAGCCGTTGTGCTATTAAAAGTTATTGTCCTAAAATAGGCGTAACGCGAAGCAGATAAATATGCAAATATAACAAATTTTTAATAATACCAAAGATACCGGCTAAAATAAATGGGAAATCCAAAGAAAAATGCTGCAACAGTCGGCATAGCTGGAAACATATTCCTGTTCATAGCAAAGCTTGCAATTGGCTTTGTTTCCAACAGCATCGCAATAATATCAGATGCCTTTAACTCATTGACTGATGTTGTAAATTCGATAATACTTTTTTTTAGCGTAAAGGTAGGAAGCAAGTCCGCTGACGAAGATCATCCTTTCGGTCATCACCGCTCAGAGCCTCTTGGCGGCCTGATAGTTGCGGTCCTTACAATAGTTCTGGGCTTTGAGATAGCAAGGATAGCAGCAACTAGACTAATAACAAAAACAGCGCCTATATTCAGCATTCCTGTTGTTTTTATACTGCTTTTAACCATTCTAATTAAATCTTTTATGTACCTTTACACAAGATCAGCATGGAAGAAGACGAAAAGCACCGCTGTTTTTGTATTGATGGTTGACCACAGGAATGACATATGGATTTCCTCAGGGGCTATAATAGGTTTTCTGGGGGCAAATTATAACATTGTTTTCCTCGATGCATTGGTTGCGTTTTTTATAGGGATATGGATAATAAAGGTCGGGTTTTCCATAGGCGCAAGAAATGTAAAGTACCTCATGGGAGAGGCTCCTAAGCCAGAGCTTGTTGATAAAATCTCAAGAATTGTGTTAAATGTAAATGGGGTAAGAAGCATTCAAAAAATAAAAGCCCATTATGTCGGAGTATTATTGCAGGTTGAGGTGCATATAAGGGTAAGCAGGAATATCTCCGTGTATAGGGCGCATACAATAGAGACAAATGCAAGGAAAGCCATTGAAAAGCTCAGGGAAGTTGACAGGGCATTTGTGCATGTTGACCCGATAATAAAGTCAAGGCCGCATTAAATTTAGATGCCTTTGATAAAAACTAGGTAAAGCAGATAAGAGTTAAAGGACAATATTATAATGCCGAAAATTGACGCTAAAATTGTTGTAAATTTTTTGTTTACCAGTTCTCCCATTATTTTTTTGTCTGCGCTGAAAAGCAGGATAGGTATCATAGGCAATGGAATTAAAAGGCTCAATACCACCTGGCTGTAGACAAGAAGATGCAGAGGCTCTAAGCCGAGCATTATTGCAATTGTTAAAGGTATAAGGTTAATGAATCTTGTTATCAAGCGCCTTACCCAAAGCGGTACCTTAAAGCCCATAAGACCGTCCATGACTGACTGGCCGGCTAAAGTGCCGGTTATTGAGGAGGATATTCCTGCTGACAATAATGCAAGGGCAAAAATCAATGCTGCAAAGCCTCCAAACAGGGGTATTAAGGTTATGTAAGCTCCTTCTAAAGTCGCTACCTTTTCCCCTAAGCCGAAAAATACCGCTGCGGCCATTATGAGCATTGCTGCATTGATTAAAGCTGCTATTGTCAAAGACAATATATTTTCGGTTGCGTGGTACTTTAAAGTGGTTTCTTTGCTTAAGTTGTTATTCAGCCCTATTATTTTGTTTTTTATCAGCCATGAATGTACAAATAATGCATGAGGCATGACGGTTGCTCCTATAATGCCAACTGCTATCAAGGCGCTTTCATTGGTTAAGATGGGCTTTATAGAGCTGGCGAGTATTGAGGAAAAGTTTGGCTTAGCCAAGAATACCTCGTAGACAAAACCAATTCCGATTACCGAAACGAAAAGGACAAACGCCCACTCCAAGTAGCGGAATCTTTTCTGGGTGAGCAAAATAAGCAGCAAAACATCAATAACCGCTATATATGTACCGTAAATCATTGGGATGCCAAAAAGAAGCTTCAAAGCTACAACAATTCCTAAAAATTCGGCAAGGTCTGTCGCCAATATAACGAGCTCTGACAAAAGCCAATATGACACAATAAGGCTTTTCCTTTTCAGCTTTTCCTTGACCAATTCAGCGACACTATAACCGGCTATTCCGATTTTTCCGGAAAGATATTGGAACATCATGGCCATGCCGGAAGCAAGCCAGATAACCCAGAGGAGCTTATACTCAAAATTTGCCCCCCCGCTGATGTTAGTGCCCCAATTGCCGGGGTCCATATAGGCTACGCTCACTATCAGTCCAGAGCCTGTGAAGAGCCAGAACTTCCTGTCTGACAATATTTTAAAATAAGAATTAAATTTTTGAAACATAGTCATTGTATGCACCTTTTTAATTTACCCCAAAACCAAAAATCCTGTCAGATAAATGACTAAAAGGCCTGCTAAAAATCCTGCAACATTTGTCAAGGTGAATAATGAAGTCCATTTTCCTTTTGCCATGTAATGCAAAATATCAAAAGTTACATCAAAAATTGCCCCTGCGCCTATTGCAAGGAAAAATACTGCCATTACGGGAGAATATGCAAATCCGCCCACAACAGCACCAATTATTGTAGGAGCGCCTGCCAATAATCCCATTATGATAAGATGAAAATAGAAGTTACTCACTTGCCTTACAAATCTGGTTAATGGGGCAACAATTGCAACTCCTTCTGTTACATTGTGAATCATAAAGCCTATTACGAGGGTAGCTCCCAGTGCTATCTCCCCTATAGCATACGCGCTTCCTATAGCAAGCCCTTCCCCTAAATTATGCAATCCAATTCCAAGAGCAATCAAATAACCGAAAATTAAAGCCTGAAAATGCTCGCCTTTAATTTGCCTGTGGTGCTCTGACTTGTAGCTTATGGCAGACAAAGTGAGGATAGCTAGAGTGAACCCAATTATTATAATCCCTATCCCATTATATGCGTTTGGTATCGCTTCCAAAAGGTCGAATGATTCCTCAAGCGCGTCAAATCCCAAGAATGAAAGCAAGCCTACTGTCAAGGCAAGCAAAAAACTATACCATCTTGCCCTTAGCATTTGCAAAAATGGAAGCCATAACAAGCCAAGCAAAACAGGAATAACACCAACATAAATTCCCAGCAAAACAAATGTTTTAAAGTAAAAGAAATTAAATTTAGGAGTCAAAGCTGCTGCCTCAACTTCTTTTTCAAAAGTAACCCCATTCCTTGATATCAAAGTTATTTTTTCAAAATCCCCCTCGAGCCAGGGATATGGGATATCAATTTTTGCCTTTTCAAGGGGGTTTAAAGTGTTTTTTGGAGTGATTTCAAATTGCCAGTAAGCATCATTGACTAAAACTTGGGCTATTGTCACTGGCTCCGGACCATCGTTAAAGACCTCCAAAGTTATATGCTCAGCAGAAAATACTACTCTTTGTATAAATGCCTTTTCTAAGGGAACAATATTTGATTTTAAGACTCCAAGAGGTCCAAACTTAAGAAAAAACACCAGCAATATTCCCAATAATATAAGAGGCAATAAAGCCTTTGACCAAAATTTTAATTTACTTTGCTGTTCCATTTTACTCAACCTCAAAAAATCCCATCCATCCTAATTCTGCAAATTCAGACACATGCGCATGGAACATGTACATTCCAGTGTACTTGAACTTCACATCCAAAATAGACCTTTCTCCCTGAACCATAGAGGTAATATCCGTATATGCATCTGGCTCAAGCTTTGTTCCTGTGCTGTACTCGTCAAAAAAAGTTGCATGCAAATGAAAAGAATTTATAGGATCAAATTCAACAATATTAATTAAATAAATCCTTATCAATTCATCTTTTTTGACTTTTATGGGGTTTATGGCATAGTAAAAAGCCTTGGTATTGACAGCATATACTTCATTTTCTCCATCAAGATTAGTGTCAAAGGCATTCATAACCATAACCAATTCCTTATCTGGTTTTGGCCTTGCATCATTTTTCGGGTCAACAATATATGCTCCGTACAATCCTTTGGATATATGCTGTTTCAACGGAACGGAATGGCAATGGAATAAATGAACTCCGAAAGGGTCTGCATCAAACTCGTAAGTAAAGCTTTGTCCAGGGTAAACAAAATCTTCTGTCATAGCACCATCCATCGAAGAATTATGAATACCATGAAAGTGCATTGTATGCGGCTTAGTCCCTTTATTTGTAAAATAAATTCTTATTAAATCGCCTTCTGTAGCCCTTATAGTCGGGGCCGGTACTTGCCCATTGTAAGTCCAAGCTGGAAAGAAAACTCCAGGTGCGATTTCAATTTCTTTGTCTTCAGCATAAATCCAATATTCCCTCAGCAAGCTTCCATCCGGCCGCTTTGTTTCTTTGTAATATTTTTCCCTTTCATCTTCCGGCAGATTATTGAAGTTCCATGTTGTCAAATAATTTGTTGGGTCAAAGCCGTCATAGCCGTAACTGCCTTCTGCCCCAAATTTCTCCTGTGCTGTTTTTTGGGTGTTAAAACCATTAGAATTCCCATTGTGGATGCTGTTGAACGCCTCAATGCAATCTTTGTCTTTGCCATCAGAGCACAGCTTTGCTGCTTCCTTTAATTCATCAAATTCTGCATTTGTATTTTTATCTGGAAAAAACAGAAATATTAAAGCTGCAGCTACAAAAAACATGCCTAATCCAAGGATTATTTTATTATTTTTCATTTTGTTTGGAAAGAATTATCTTGGTATTGGCTTGCCATGAGGGTCTTTTTTTGGGTTGTTGAGCAATTTCTTCATCTTATCTATAGATTCCTGGCTGAAAGCATGCTCGAGCTTGTGGGCTTCCTCATGGACTTTCTGCGGACTTATTTTTAGCATATCCTTGAGAAAAGTCTCTATTATCCTGTGCCTCATAGTAAGGTTTTTTGCAACTTTAAAGCCGTTTTTTGTAAGATTGATTTTTGAATATTTTTTATACTGAATCAGCCCGTCTGCATCCAAATTTTTGAGCATTTCCGAAACGCTTGGCTTAGATACACTAAGATAATCTGCAACTTCAACAGACCTGACTTCATCCTTTTCCTCCATCAAGTGGTATACTGCCCTCAAATAATCCTCCCTGCTTATGCTTTCCATAGAAAGTTAGGTTAGCCTAACTTATATATAAAGGTTTGCATTTGGGTTTTTGCTCCAAAAAGATAAATTAATATATAGCCTCTAAATTACAAATTTCCATGGCATTAAAAATTGAGGCAGCAAGCAAGGATATTGCAGAAATAGGGGATAAATGCATTGTCATAGCTTTCTTTGAGGACAATTTAAAGCTGAATAAGGATATTGCCAGCTTTGACAAAACAATAAACAACGCTATAAGCAATTCCATTAAAAACAAGGACTTCAAGGCAGAATTAAATGAGGTTAAGAGTTTTTATGTCAATAGTAAAAAGCTGGATTATGTTGCGCTGCTTGGCCTGGGCAAGGAAAAGGACTTTAACCTTAACAAGCTGATGGATGCCGTAAGTGCGCTGTCAAAGAAGCTAAGGGGCATGGACATCAAGAGCTTTAGCATTTATTTTGACTCCTTCAAGAACAAGAATTTTGATTTTGAAAGTTATCTTGAAAAAATTATACAAGCGGCTGCTCTTTCACTTTACCAGTTCACAAGGTACAAGACAAAAGACCTTGACAAGGTAAAAAGAGTTGATAGAGTAAATATTATAGTCAATGAAAATGATGCAAATAAAGCCAAAAAAATAGTTGATGAGACCTTAGTTTATGCGGAAGCGGTCAATAAGACAAGGGATTTAGTAAATACGCCCCCTAATGTAGCTGTTCCGGAATATGTTGCTGATTATGCCAAAGAAATTGCAAGGAAGAACGGCTTAAAGTTTACTGTCCTTGACGAGAAGCAGCTTGAGAAATTAGGCATGGAATGCTACATGGCTGTTGCAAGGGCTTCTGTCAACAAGCCGAGGATGTTCATTCTTGAGTATAATGGAAAAGGAAATGAAAATCCAATTGTGCTAGTTGGGAAAGGCCTGACTTATGATACCGGAGGCGTTAATGCAAAGCCCGCAAACTATATGGTAAACATGAAGGATGACAAGGCGGGGGCATGCTCTGTGATTCACGTCCTGGAAGCGTGCGCAAAGCTCAAAATAAAGGCAAATGTCATTGGGATAGGGGCAATGGCAGAGAATGCAATTGGCGGGAATGCGTATAAGCCTGATGATGTGCTGAAGTCGTATTCAGGCATTACAGTAGAGGTTATACATTCAGATGCCGAAGGAAGGATGGTTTTGGCTGATGCTCTTGCTTACTCCTTAAAGTTTAAGCCAAAGGCTATTGTTGATATTGCCACTTTAACAGGCGCTTCAATAATCGCTCTAGGATATGGAATAAGCCCTGTCTTGGGAAATGACCAGGAGCTTGTAGATAAGATAAAGCACGCTGCGGAAAAAAGCCTGGACAGGGTATGGCAGCTGCCGATGCCGGAAGACTATGAGGAATTAATCAAGAGCGATGTAGCTGACATAAAGCATGTTAACTCGGATATAGACGCCGGAGTAATTGTTGGAGGGATTTTCTTAAAGCAGTTTGTAAAAGACGCAAAATGGGCTCATATTGATATCGGGGCAACAGTCTGGGCAAAGCAGGAGAAAGGGTATAAGATAAAAGGAGCTACAGGTTTTGGCGTAAGGCTTTTGCTGGACTTTTTAAGAGAGCGATAAGGACCAGCAAACAATTAAAAACCATTAAAAACAGCTATTTTTTTCTTATGGATAAAAAACCATTGCAAAAAGCAAAGGAGCATAAATTAAAAATAACCAGAATTATTGATGAGGCTCATGACACTAAGACGTTTAGGGTAGAAGTTCCTAAAAATACTGAAATAGATTTTTTGCCAGGGCAGTTCTTCATGGTAAGGTTTTGGAATAATGAAATTTTGAAAAGGGCTTATTCAATAGCTTCTTCTCCGACAGACAAAGGCCATATGGACATAACCATGAATTTGGTTGGTGAGTTTACAAAAAAATTATGGCAGTGCAAAGTCAATGAGCATTTGATTTTTACGGGGCCTTACGGAAAGTTTTATTTTGATGAAAGCATGAAACAGGATTTGGTTTTGATTTGCGGGGGCTTAGGAATAACACCTTTAAGGAGCATCATAAGGTACTGCAATGACAAAAAATTGCCAAATAAGATTAATTTGATTTACAGCGCAAGAACTCCTGATGCAATAGTCTACAAAGAGGAGCTTGAAAATTACAAAAAGAAAAATCCGAATTATAAGTTTGTTTTTACAATAACAAGGCCACAACCAGAGCATAAATGGAATGGCAGGACAGGAAGAATAGATGAGGGGCTTTTAAGAGGCAATATTGAAAATATTGAGAATACGTTGTTCTTTGTTTGCGGCCCTTTGCAGTTTGTCAAGGATACAAGGGCAATGCTTGAGAGCTTAGGGGCAAAAAAAGAGCAGATTAAAACGGATATTTGGGGAGAATAAAGGGTAACAGATATTATTGATTCTGGAGTGGAAGCAAAAAGTTTATAATTAACAGATTTCATGGTTGATTTCATGTATAAAAGGATAGTATCAATGGCCCCGAGCAATACAGAGATTCTATACGCTTTAGGCGTTGGGGATAAGATTGTTGCTGTCACAAGATACTGCGATTTTCCCGCTGAGGCAAAGAAAAAGCCGAAGATAGGGGGCTGGCTGGATATAAAGGACGAGCTTGTCATGGGTTATAAGCCTGACTTATTGCTTACCTCCACTTTTGTGCAGAACGAGATAACGGAAAAATACAAAAAAATGGGAATGAATGTTGTTTCCCTTATGCCCACTACCTTGGTTGGCGTCTTTAATTCCATAAAAAAAATCGGCAAACTGGTCGGCAGGGAAAAAGAAGCTGAGCTATTGGCAAGGAATATGAATAAAAGGATCAATGAGATAAAAAGCAAGGTTAAAAATGCGGATTTTAAGCCGAGGCTTTACATAGAGGAATGGCACAAGCCCCCAACTATCTCTGGAAACTGGGTCCCCACGCTTGCAAGGTTTGCAGGGGCTGACTACAGCTTAATAAGGGCAGGCTACCACAGCAGGGAAGTTTTTCTTGATGAAATCCAAAAATACAATCCTGAGTTTATTGTTGTTTCCATTTGCGGGCTGAATGACAGGGCTCCGAAAGAATGGATCATCAAAAGGGAAGGCTGGGAAAATATAAGGGCTGTAAAGAACAATAATGTGCATGTTTTTGATGATTCTTTGCTGAACAGGCCGGGGCCAAGGTTGGTTGACGGCTTGGAGAAATTGGCAAGTATGCTGCATCCTGAGATATTTGGCAAGGAAGAAGCAAAACTGCATTAAAGCATAAAACTAATAAACAAAATAAATTTCCTCTAATTCTCTGATATGTTTTTGAAGATGAAATTAAAGGATAAAGTTGCATTGGTTACTGGAGCCAGTTCCGGAATAGGAAAAGCTGTCAGCTTGTTGTTTGCCGGGGAAGGGGCAACAGTGATTCTTACCGGGAGGCATTTAAATAATTTAAAACTGGTTGAAAATGAAATAAAGCATAATAATGGAAAAGCAGAGTCATTTGCAATGGATATAACTGACAGGGAGCAAATCAACAAAACCATAAAAAAAATTATTGGAAAACACAAAAAAATTGACATATTGGTCAATAATGCCGGCATAGCAAAATGGAATTCGATAGAAAATACAACTTATGAGGAATTCTATGAGCACATTAACATCAACCTAATCGGATATTTTAACTGCATCAAAGAGCTTGTGCCGATAATGATTAAGCAAAAGTCAGGCTCTATAGTGAATATAATAACAAGCACTGTAAAGAAAACAAAAGCTGAAAGGGTTGCTTATGCAACCTCTAAATACGGGCAGGCTGGCTTGTCAAATGCAGTTCATGAAGATCTGAAAAATAAGGGAATTTCCGTTGTAGCTGTTTATCCGGGAAAGACCGATACTCCAATACATGGTCTGCCGGAAGATGATCCAAGAAGGAAGGAAATGCTTAAACCGGAGAAAGTTGCCGAGGTTGTTTTGAAAGCTGCTTTAATACCCGCGGAGAAGGATGTTAAGGAGCTGTCAATTAACCCAGTAAAATAAGATTACCTATAATTTTTATCTAAATAGTTCAAAATGCTCAAATAAATTTTAAAGAAGATTTTTATATAAGCCCAATAGCCCAAAAAACAAGATAATATGGAATATGCCAAAATAAGGGATTTTTTTGTAAAGTACTGGTCGTATTTTCTAGTCCTGATACCAATATTTATCGTCATATACATGAGGATGCAGTCGGCAAACCTTACAATCACAGACGACTGGGCAGCCACAAATGTTTACAACTACTACAAGGCATCAATCAAAAGCCAAATAATGCAGCAATACCCGAATATTCCTGAATCCAACTTAAATTCCCTTGTGGAGCAGGAGTTTGGCAAGTTTGCAAGTGAAAACAAGGAGAATATAAACCAGCAGATAAAAGCAGTTTCCCAGCAATTAAAAGACAATTATCAATACGAATCCGGAAGCAAGCGCTACCCCTATATGGGCGACATAGACTCCTATTACTTTTTGAGGCAGGCAAGAAATATAGTTGAAAAATCCCATAATTGCGATGTAATTGAGAATGGGATATGCTATGATACATATACCTTGGCTCCGTTAAAAGCAAGGCTGTCACAAACCATACACCCTTATTTCATAGTATACCTCTACAAAATAATCAAGCCTTTTAATCCTGACATAACGCTAATGCAGGCTCAGATTTTAGTGCCTACTGTGCTTGCAGTGGCAATTGCAATCATTGTTTTCTTTATGATGCTAAGGAATTTTAACCTGCTTGCAGCGCTTACAACCTCAATCTTGGTTTCAGTTAATCCTATATTCCTATCAAGAAGCCTTGGGTCTGATACGGACATATACAATGTATTCTTTCCGGTTCTGGTGGTATTCCTCATTTTTGAATCGTTTAGATCAGAAAACTTGAAGGCAAAAGCGATTTTTGCTGCGCTTGCTGGCATTTTCATCGGCGCATATAGCTTTTCCTGGAACGGCTGGTGGTATCTTTTTGACTTTATTATAATAGCAATTATTGCAGATTTCATATTCAAAACAGCTAAAGAATATATAAAAACGAAAAAATTTGATTTAAGGGAAACAGCAAGAAGCCAAAATGCAATTAGGACATTTTCCATCTTAGCGCCGTTTTTGATTTTTTCAATGATTGCTGTAAGCCTTATCATTGGCTTTAACTCTGTACTTGAAGCCTATAGGAGCCCTCTTTCCTTCGTTACGGTAAAGGCAGCAGCACAACAAAGCTTATGGCCAAATGTCCTGACTACAGTCGCTGAGTTCAACGAAGCATCTATAAATGAAATAATAAAGCAGATGGGAGGAAGAGTGTTTTTCTTTTTTGCCATGCTTGGATTTGTTCTCCTGTTTTATAAGAAACTCAAGAATATAACAAGCAATATCTTCTTATTCTTAATTTCCATTGGGCTGCTATATTATCTTGCAACCAAAAGCGCAACCAGCTCTCTTGCTCCGGTCACCTACATTTTGGTGCTTGGCCTGCCACTTATTTTAGGAATTTATATGGCATTGCGCTCGGAAGAGGACTTTGATATAAAAACTGCAGTGCTTCTATTTTTATGGGTGTCTGCATCTATTTACGCAGCGACAAAGGGCGTGCGCTTTACCCTGCTTCTGCTTCCGCCAATTGCCATAGGAATCGGAATTGCTTTTGGATTCCTGCATTCAAAACTGACCCTTTTGCTTGCCAAAGCCCTCAGAATAAAATGGCTGATAAGCATAGTTATCTTCCTGTTTTTCGCATTTTACCTTATAGAGCCTGTTAAAAATGGAGTTAACATATCCAAACAATACATTCCAAATGTTGACGACCAGTGGTGGAATGCGTTAACAAAGATAAAGGAAAGCTCCAAGCCGGATGCCATAATAAACTCGTGGTGGGACTTTGGGCACTGGTTTAAGTACATTGCAGACAGGAGAGTCACGCTTGATGGCTCGTCTCAAAATAATGAGCAGCTCCATTGGCTGGGGAAGCTTCTCCTCACGCCAGATGAAAATGAGGCAAGAGGCATCCTAAGGATGCTTGATTGCGGAGGGAATAAAGCTTTTAGGGACATAGATAAAAAGAAGGATAATGCCCAAAAATCAATCGAGCTTGTCAATAAGATCATTCTTTTAAAGAAAAAGGAAGATGTGGAGAAAATGCTTTTAGAAAATGGCTTTTCACAGGCAGAATCAAATGAAATTTTGCAATACAGCCATTGCGAGGCTCCGGAGAACTTTTTAATAACAAGCGAGGATATGGTGGGAAAAAGCGGCGTATGGTCTCATTTCGGCAGCTGGAATTTTGGCAGGGCCTGGATGCAAAAAACGTTCAAAAACGCGAAAGAGAAAGAAGAAGTAATTAAAAGTTTCATTGAGCAGTTTGGGTTCTCAAGGGAAGAAGCTGATAGCTATTATTCCCAGCTTGAAAACCTGAAAACGGAATCTGAAATTAATGCCTGGATAGCCCCTTGGCCGGGTTACGCCCAGGGGGAATCCGGCTGTGAGAACGATAATGGCACGGTAAAATGCGGCTTTCAAAATGTGGTTGTAGAAATTAACCTGACTACGATGGAAGCCAGAATTCCAACAAGCCAAGGCTATTTAAGGCCGGATGTATTTGGCTACACAACCCCAGATAGTGTTGAGATAAAGGATTATTCCGAGAACACCATAGGCATAGGAATGGTGCTGATGATAACAAAAGACAGCTATACAAGCATTTTCATGTCGCCGCAGCTTGTAAACAGCACATTTACAAAGCTATATTATCTTGACGGCCACGGCACATCGTACTTTGAGCCTTTTCACAGCAGCACGGGCTTTAACGGCTTCAGCATTAAAATATGGAAAGTCAACTGGGAAGGAAGAGAAAATAGGCTGATTGCTGACAGGTTTAATGCAGCCAAATTTAGCTGAAAAGATTGCAAGAATTATATTAAAAACTAATATGCCTTTCTCTCAGCTTATCAACACAATAATCTGCTATTGTTTTTAAGTTTATTACATCTTCCTCATTATATTCCACTAATAATTTTAAATAATAATCGTCTCCTGTTGCGCGGTACATCCTCCATAATGCCAGGGCATCTCCGCCATAGAATCCTTCTATTATTTTGTTTCTTTCGATGCCTAATTTTTTCTCTATTTCTTTTAAGCCGCCTTTAAGGTTTAACTTGTTAGTTATGGATTTGACATCGAAGTTTGGAATATTTGGCAATAAATGAGGATATAGTCTATTAATGAATGGAACATCAAAACTTGATCCGTTGAATGTTACGATTAATTTATATTTGCTTAATTCATTTTTTAATTCTTTTAAATCAAAATTGATGCCTTTAATCATTGTTTTTGTCTCTATGCCGTCAAACAACCCGATAACAGTAATGTCATCATTATTCCTGTCCAATCCTGTTGTTTCGATGTCAAGAAAAACAGCTTCGTCCTTGAAAAAATCATACAGCCTGTAATACTCTGCCTGAGGCAGTATTTTTTTAAAGTAAGAGGAATCCTGGCTATAGAGCGCCTTTCTTGCCTGCAGGATTTTCCTGTCGTAGTATATTTTTCTTCTTTTGCTTATTCCACCGATTTTTTGTGCATTAAGGAAAGAGTCCCAGTCCTTGATTCCCTGCTTCCATAAATTTTCCTCTAAGCCTCTTTTTACCCTTTCAAGGAAAAGGAAAGTGTTTTGGATCATTATTGGGAAAGTTTTTTATAATGGATTTAAAATTAAAATAATTGTCCTGTCAAGTCGACCTATGCGGCCTTTTTTTCTTTTATTTTATAAACCATTTATTTATAAACCTGACGCGGGAATGTCCAGTGCAATATAAACAGATGTCCAGTGGGAAAGATTCACATAACACTTGCTTTTTACAAACATAAATGTTCGCAAAAAGCGTGTTAGGCAAACATTTGCGGACACCAAGAATGCTTTTGTCTTCGTCTAATCTCTGTAGATTAAGCAAACTTTTTAGGGAAATCAATCATAAACTCTTGAGCGCTTATCTACTTTGACTACAATGAGCTTGTTTGGATTGTATCTCACAATGTAAAGAATTCGTTGGTCTCCAACTCTTACTCTGAAAACTTTCTCGCCTTTAAAATCTTCAACTCTTTCAATGTCCTGTGGAAAAGGATTTTCTTCTAGCTTTTCAATTTTTTCGCGAATTCGTTCTCCACCGTATTTCTTGATATATTTCGCAGCCTTATTAGAGAATTCTGCTGGAAAATTAACCATCTTAACCAAATACTTGCTTTTTGCTTAGAAGTTTTCCTTCTCTTTCTTCTTTAAGTGCTTCTGCCAATGCCTTTTTATCGTCTTCACTTAGTTTTGTGTCTTCAATGTATTCCATTATGTAATCAACTTTCTTTTCCACGCTTGCTAATTTGCTGAGTATTTGTTTTTCAAATGTTGTTTCACTCATTGTAGTCAAACAATATACGTTTTAGTATAAAAATATATCGCTAGATTTCCCTAAAAAGTACGACAAAAGCATTCTTGGTGTCCGCAAATGTCTGCGCTCACGAATTTCATTCGTTCGCTTGGTGGAATTTCCGCTTCGCTTCAATTCCACTCGCCTAACACTCGCAAGGCAAACTTTTTCTCGCTTCGCTCAAAAAAGTCTCGAGTGCTTCAAAATTTTTTCAACGTTATGCGAACTTTTCAAAAACTAAGAGAATATTTTTAAAGTCATTTGTATTATCTTTCATTATGGCTGCCATATTAGGCACAAGATATGCTGAAACAAAGGAAAGATTAAGGGAAGCAATAAGAAATGGCACCATAAGCGTGTTAGAAATTGAAGTGGGAAATTTCTCTTCGTACTTCACTCTAAAGCCTATAAAAGAAAATCCAATAATGCTTGTCGAGATTGATGAAAATGGAACTAGGAAGTATTTTATATCCAGAGAAGAATATGGAGCATGCTGTCCTAACAATGAGAGACTGCTGAGATTTTACAAAGGAAGCAGCTCAATAAATTAGGCTATTTCTCCGGAACAATAATCCAGGCAATTATGTATGCAATGATTGCTGCTCCGAAGCTTAAGAATACCAATAATACCCATACGAGCCTTACGACTGTTGGATCTATTTCCAGATACTCGCCTATTCCTCCGCATACTCCTGCTATAATGCGGTTTTTCCTGCTCCTGAACAATCTTTTGCCCTTAAATGATTTTTCCTTTGCCAATTTAGCACCTCTGGATCTTGACAAGATGAAATACAATAAGGCGCCAAGCACGTTAAGTAACACTATAACAACCAACCACAATAATTTTTCAGGAACATTTAACCTTGATGACAGGCAATGCACTATTGCCCAAATCCACAAAATAAACAATAATAATACCAATAACAAAACAAATACGATTGCCCATAAGGGAAATAATATGAGAGGAGATACCATCTTACAGCACTATATAAGGCTTGAGCTTTATCTTTAAGGCTTCCTCCATGTTCTTCTCATCTTCAGATGCAGTATAAACCAGCTTCTTTTTTTTCTTCTCATACTGCTTTATCTTGAACTTCATCAATTTTTGATAGTCTTTGATATAGTCATATTTGAAATGCTCCAAATACAGGTCAAGCTTTGGGATGAAAAATGCAGCCTTAAAATCATCCTTGTCTGCCCATGTTACAGCAGCATTATATTGGAAAATTAGATTATTGTCAAAAAGGAAGTTGGCAATGATCTGCTCTGACTTGTCCCTCACCAGATGGCCTGTCTTTGTCTTGAATTTTAAGTCGGAATCGAGGATTGTTGAATGCTTTACCTCTATTCCTTTCTCCCCTTTTATGTCGTCAAACAAGGCTATGCCCTCCTTGTTCTCGTAGTTTTTGCTTATCATTATGACATTGTCAAAGGAAAGCATCGCATCTTTTACAAGGCCCATCAAAAACTCAATATGGCCTTTTTTGTACCATGCGTCTGCATTGCGCCTGTCTATTTCAACGGCTTTTGCAAAGCATTCATGCGCCAAGCTTAACAGATTGCTTTTCTCGTCCATTTTCTTCAAAATGTCCATAGTTTTCTCATCAGCATCAAACTCCGATTCCATTCTTGTCTTGTATGTTTCTTCGTCTCCTTTTATTAGCTGCTTCGCAAGGTAATAGGAATTCCCTTTTCCCATCAAGGCCTTTACCTTGTTTTCATTGTCAGTATTGTCTATCTTCAATGCATTGTCAAAATACTCTATTGAATCCCTTATTTTGTTCATGTAAGAATAAGAAGCAGCTATGTTGTAATAGATTTTGAAGAAGAACTCTGCAGGCTTTTTGAAAATAAGCTCCTTTTCATTATAGGGGAAGATTTCCAGGGCCTTATTATATTCATTGATTGCATGCTTGTACTGCTTTAAATGAGCTAACCTGTCAGCTTCTTTCTTTATCTGCTCTGCCTTCTTCATATCTTCTGATTCCCTATAACTCTCAAGCTTCTGCTCCTCAGCCAATTCCTCTGCTTTTCTCTTCCTTCGCTCTTCCAGAGCTTTCTTAATCCTGCCAATCACCATTTTGCAGTAATTTCACAACAAGGGGATATATAAATTTTTGTTTTTCAGGCAAACAAATGAAAAGATATAAAAAATAAGCGAGTATATCCAATACTATGGCAACCAAGGAAGAGGTAATAGAAGCTTTGAAGAAAGTGAATGACCCTGAGATAGGGATAGATGTCTATACTCTGGAGCTTATTTATGATGTTAAGGTTGAGGATGGAAGGGTTGAAATATTAATGACCCTGACAACTCCAATGTGCCCTTACGGGCCTATGCTGATTGAGGAGATAAGGGCAAGAGTAAGGGAACTAAAAGGCGTCAAGGAAGTTGATGTGGAAGTGACTTTTGATCCACCATGGCAGCCTTCTGAGCAGCTTAGAGCTACTTTAGGTGTTTAATTTCAGAATTCTGTAAGCTTCTTTGTCTTGGTAGAGTATTTTACTATTGTTGTGTTGCCGTCCTTGCCACCAGAAGTCTTCTTGACATTTATGAACTTGTTTTTCTCTAATTTCTCAATCTTTCTCTGGAAACTCTTGTAAACTAATTTGCCTCCCTTTTCCTGGTACATTGCAAAAAGGTCGCCAATCTTTTTCTCGGAGTTGTTCTTTATTATGCTTAATATGGATTGCTCGTCCTCTGTCAGGTCAGTGCTTTTTTTTATTGTAAACTTGTCGGCTTTTTTCATGGCTTCTTCTGCATGCTGCAATGTTATTTTTCTTGAGGATTTGTCCTCTGCTATGTTTGCCGCTTCCCTCATCAGATACAAACCAGCCCTCATATCCCCTGATTCTGCTGTCTTTTTTACTACGAGCTCAAAAGCGTCTTTTTCCCATACACCCGGAACAAATGCATATTCAATCCTCTGCTTAAGAATATCGCGGGTTTCTTCGAGATTGTAAGGCCTGAACTCAAGGGTTTCTGACATCAACCTGGACTTGACGCGGTCATCGAGGTCATCAAACCAATCAGAATAATTCGTTATCAATATTACAGATTTCCTGTATATTTCCTCAAGGACAGAGTAAAGAAAATCATACTCTTCTAATTTATCGACTTCGTCAAAAGCAAAGACAACCGCTTTCTTGTTTGCTATTGTTTTTATTACATCAAAAAGCTCTTCTGTCCTCTTGTTGTGGGTCAATTTATAGCCGAGCTGTTCGCATATGTCCACTATAATCTTGAAAGTCGTGTTTTTCTGCCAGCAGTTTATGTATATAGGCATCACATCCTCTGTTTCATCCTCCAATTCATTAATAACATGCCTTATGGCAGCAGTCTTTCCTATTCCAGGAGCGCCAAAAACAAATACATTCCTTCCATTTTTTCCCATCAGCAGGGGCCTTATGGATGCGGCTATGTATCTTTGCTGATTCTCGCGGTGAGGCAATAATTTTGGCAGGAAAGAATAATCTAACGCAACCTCATTCTTGAAAAGGGATTCATCTGAACCGAGCATGTCCTTGAATAAAGCCATTAAACCACCTTAAAGAGCATATTGGAATTATGGTATTTTTATGTGTTTCTATTTTTCATATGTATCTTATAGATTGAATAAAAATAATGCCCGGGGTATTTACGCCTCGCCAATGCGCTCGGCTTCTATTGCTATACACAGCATTAAGGACTCGCCTACAATAATTGGCGAGACTAAAAGGTTTATCTTAAGAACCAAGAATACTTATTCCCTTACGCACTTATTATCGCTGCACGCATAGCCTTCATCGCAGCCGCACAGGTTGCAGTTAAAGACCAGTTTTCCGTCCTGGCAGAATTTCCCGTTTAGGAAAGAGCATTCGCCATAAATGCTGCCGTCAGCGCACCTTTCCAGCGCTGCGCAGGTTCCGAATTCAGTGCAAGTCTCGCCTTCATTGCAACCGCATTCGTAGCAATTATAAACCAAATTCCCGTCAGCACAATACAATGGCTTAGTGTTTGAGCATGAGCCATGCTGAATATTTCCAATACAGGAGTTTCCAATATTATTATTTTCATTAACTGAAATATTAGCCTGATTATTTGTTTCTATTAAATCGTTATTTCCGGCTTCTTTTACAGCGAAACCAGTTGTTTTCGGCTCTGAGGCAAATAAAGCGATTATAGAAACGAACATAAGCAAGGAAAGCAAAATTCCGTAGAAATTTGATTTTTTATTTAATGCCATCGTATTTTAATGATTATTTCCCTATTAATTTATTGTTTTTTGCCTATTGCCTTGATGCCGTTCATATAAGGCACTAAAACAGCAGGGACTTTAATGCTGCCGTCTTTCTGCTGGTAATTTTCAAGTATAGCCCTCAAGGCCCTTGAGGTGGCAATTGCTGTGCTGTTTAGGGTATGCACATACTCCTTCTCGCTGCCTTTCTGGTATTTTATATTGAGCCTTGCTGCCTGATAGGCAGTGCAGTTGGAGCAGGAAACCACTTCCTTATAGGCTTTCTCCCTTGGCATGTAAGCCTCCAAATCATATTTTTTTGCCGCTACAATTCCAATGTCGCCGGTGCAGACGCTCACTATGCGATAAGGCAGCTTTAATTTCTGGAAAATTTCTTCTGCATTTTTAATAAGCTCTTCATGCATCTTCCAGCTTTCTTCCGGCTTGCAGAAAACGAATTGCTCAACTTTGTTGAATTGATGCACTCTGAACAAACCTTTCTCATCAACGCCATGGCTTCCAATTTCCTTCCTGAAGCAAGGGCTTACACCGACATATTTCCTTGGAAGTTCTTCCTCATTGAACACGCGGTTGGAACATAATACTGCGATTGCATGCTCGGATGTTGCTATTAAGTATAAATCCTCATTCTCTATTTTGTACATCATTGTTTCAAAGTCCTTTAAGTCTGTAACACCTTCATAGGGCTTCCTTCTCAACATTAAAGGCACTTGTGTAAGGACAAAGCCTTTTTTCATCAGCATATCAACAGTAAATCTCTGCAATGCCAACTCCATTAATGCCAATTCGTTGAATAGATAATAAAAGCCCCTTCCGGAAACTTTTGCTGCCTTGTCAAAGTCCCCTAAACCAAGGCTTTCAATAAGGCTGCCATGGTCTTTTAATTCAATGCCTGGTTTTCTTATTTCGCCCCATTTTTTCACAGTCTTGTTGTCGGTATCATCTTTTCCTATTGGAACAGAATCATGCAGAATATTTGGTATGCGCATCAAGTAATTGCTGATTTCCAACCTTAACTCATCAACTTTAGAAGTAATCTCTTTTACTTTTTCAGGCAACTCGCTGGCTTCCTTTACTTTTGCCTTTATGTCTTTGCCTTGCTTCTTTAATTCATTTATTTCCTGCGTAATCAGGTTTCTCTTATGCCTTAGTTCCTGCTCTTTCTGCAGCAAAGCGCGGTATTGCTCATCTTTCTTGATAAGAGCGTCTATCCACTTTAATTTTTCCTGGTCATTCCTTTTCTTAAGGTCTTTTCTTACAATATCGGGATTTTCCCTTATAAACCTTATGTCAAGCATAATAGAAATAAATTTTAATAATGTATAAAAAGGTTTCTGAAAAAATAAAATAAAATTTAAGCTACGAGTTTGAGGGATTGTGTGGCTTGCACTGTCGGCTTTATACTGCTACGATAGGCTCTTTCTATGTACTGATTTATCATTCGCACTGCGCTGAATTTAGGCCCGAATTCTGCAATCACGCCCGGCATATCTTTAGCCATCTTTCCACTATTGAAATCGTCCATTGCCATCCTAAACTGACTTTGAAATTCTGAAGGCGTTTCAAATGTATAACCATTCTCTCCAAAACGCCCTTCTACCTCGGGCCAAGCTCCCCCGTCTCTGGAAAGGGTCTTATTCCCGTTCATGCCTGCTTTGAATGGGCTTGTGCCAGAAGCCTCTTCGCGCGGCTCTGCTGTTACAACCCATAGGTCTGCGCCAACTGTAAGAATTTTTCCATATTCCATGCTATAGCCTGGAAGGAATGCAAACTTTATACGGCCTTTTTGCGCTAAGCCCAAGCCAAGAATTTCGTGCAGTATGTTATGACTTACACCATCATCTCTATGTACCTTACCTGAATAAATTATCTGCACCGGTCCTGGAAGGTTTTGCGCCTCTACTAAAAACTTTAAGAAATGCTGCGGGTTTTTATAAGGTGTTATCCTCTTTGCATATACGGCAGTGAAAACATCTTCGCTAAAATCAGCCGTCTTTATACCATGTTCGTTTACTAATCCTATCAAGGTTCTCTTATCGGCAGAATGGGCATCTTGCATCAAAGATGAATCTATGCTTGCGGCATGGGAGAGCAACTCCGGATTCAAACGCCAATTGCCTTGTATGTGCTCATCAAAAAGCCTTTGCATTTTATCTGAAATAAACCTCCAATGGACGCCATTAGTGATATAGTCTATTGTCTTGCCTTTAAATTCCGGCATCTCTTTCATGACTTCTGCATGCAATCTTGACACGCCATTGGTGTATCTGCTTAAATTAGCTGCAAATAAATTAGTATTAAAGCATTCAGCTCCTGCAAGTTTCGAAAGCTCGTCATAACCCGACAATGAATGCCCTATAGCTCTATAAACATCTTCATATTTAAATTTTGGCATTCCTGCCTCAATTGGGGTATGATTTGTATAAACACATTGCTCCCTTACACTATCAACATTCCAATGGTTTTGATTCAAAAGCCTTAATGCCACAAAAGATGCTGCACCTTCCTGCATATGATGTAGGCTTATGTCATAACCTAATTTTTCCAGCATTTCTGGGCCGGCTAAGCCTAAAATTAAATCTTGAGGCAGCTTATGGTTATTATCATACAAAGATGCAGTAAACCATCTGGCCCACTCAGGATTTTCTGGCTCATTTGCATCAAGAAGTATACTATCAATGCTCTCTCCTCTTATTGGGCTTATTATACTTTTCTTCCAAGCTCCAACAACTATATCTGTATCATACAACCTAGTTTTTACTTTTTCATGAAGCTTTACATATCCTTGCTGTGCTGGATCCCATGTATCAGGATTAGAAACCTGCCAATTGTTTTCTATTCTTTGCTCAAGAAGGCCATTACGATAATTTATGCCAACTGCGACTACTTTTGGGGTTGTTTCAAATTGCGCAAGATCTGCATATGCATAGGCTAAACAGCCATTGAGAACTCCAAGACCGCCATTATACAGCTTAATTCCATCGCTAAAGCCCCATTCCTGGGAGTATATTGCAACTTGCTTTTGCATTTGTAGTCTTAGTTTTAATATCTTGAAACTACTACTTTATAAATTTTACTTAAATTTGTGCCAAATGGAATCAAACCAAAAGCCTTGCTTTTTCTCCCCTGTTTATTGCGTCAATAATAATCCTGCCAACATTGTTGTTCTTTTTTACCTTAATTAAACCGGTTTTTCCCGCTTTTGCCGTCATTAAGAACTTGTCATTGAGGTATATATCAACATCTTTATGCTGCATATTTATTCCCAAATCAAAAAGAATGCTGTTCTTTTTTATATTCAATTGGTACGGGACTTCCTCCTGTTTTTTTGCTTCTTCGTATTTTCCTTTATTGCCGCTTCCAAGCTCCTGGACATCAATGCTCATCCCCAAATCTTCCTCTATCTGGCTTATTGTCTTTCCCTGCTTCCCTATGATTTTTGCAATGTCGTTTGCAGGAACATAGACAATGCACTTGTTGTCTGAGAGAACTTCAACTTCAGCGTCCCTGGAAAGCCTTTTGAAATAATCCTCTATGGAGGAGGCTGCGAGCCTATGTATGCCTTTTTTCTTTCCGGCAGTTTCCTGCACAGGAATGACTACTGTCTGCTCACCGTAGCTGTATATTTCATACAACAGTTTCCCTGTCTCGAAATCATTCACAACAACAACGGGCCTTGCAAGGTCAGCTTCCGTCATGCCGCTGGGGACTTTTACTGTCATTTTTAATGAAAGCACTTTGCTAATGAAGCCGTTTTTTATGAAAACAACGGTGTCAATAACCTGGGGTATTACCCCCATTTCAATTCTTCCTATGAATCTTTGTATAGCATCTATGGGGTTAGTTGCGTGGACAACGCCAACCATTCCCACTCCTGCCAGACGCATATCCGCAAACAATTCAAAATCTTTGGTATTCCTCATCTCATCAAAGATTGTGTAATCGGGCCTCGACAGCAATAAGATGTCATGTATTTCCTGGGCATCTCCGTGGCTTATTGCGTACTGGGTTATGTTATCTGACAGAATCAAGTCGCGGGGGGCTTCGACCGTTTTTACGATTTTTTCTTGTTTTGCATAGAATTCGGACAAAGCTTGTGCGAGAGTACTTTTTCCCATGCCTGGAGCTCCTGCTATGAGGACTCCCTCTGCTTGATCACAGATTCTTTTCATAAGTTTTTCCGATAGTTTATAGTCTTCTAAATTTAATTTTCTTACAGGCCTGACTGCAGTTATTTCCCACCCGTCAGAGAAAGGAGGCCTTGTTATGACAATCCTATAGCGCCCAAGCTGCACAATAGTGCTGCCAAACCTTTCTATTTCGATAAAGCTGTCCCTTCTCAGCTTTGCATCTTCTATAATCTCGCGGCTTATTTCCTGGATTTCTTCCTGCGACAGAATTTTTTTCCTTAAAGCCTTAAACTCCCAGTTTCCCGGCATTCCTTTCTTTGCATAAGGCATCACGTTTTCCCTTAAATGAACTGACATTGTGATTTCATCGAAGAATTTTTCAAGCTTAAGCTTCTTAAGGCCTTTTTCAGAAGGCTTAAAGTAGATTGCTTTTATGCCCCTGGCTAATGCAACTTCTGACTGCACTTTGTCTGAGGTAATCAAGGTTGCATCTTCGTCATAAGCCAACTGCCTTATCAAAGCGTCTATTTCTCCCAAAGAAGCGTGCCTTATTTCAGCTGCCCTTGGCCTTGCGCCCTTAAAAGAAAGCTCAAACTCCTTTTTTGGCCCAAGATGCTTTATTCTTTTGATTTCATCCAATCCTAAAAAGCCGATCGCTTTGCCTAAATTTGCCTGGTGCTCAAGCTCTGCAAGGACCGCTTCATGGATTATTACCTCTTTAGTCTTGATTTCGTCTTTGCCCATTTTTTCTGATAACAGGCCCTCTATTATTACAGAAGTATCCGGGACAATTCTTTCCATACCTGCATTTTTTTGGTTTTCATTATCCATACTGATTGTTAATACTAATTTATTTATAAAATTTTGCTTTTTTATTAAATTTCAGTATTGAAAATAATTTATTTTAGATTAGTTTTATTTCTTAATAATATTGAAAATAAATGAAGGAAGTAAAATTAGAATTAGACCACAGGTTACAGCACATAATAATTATGTCAATAAAGTCAAAATAGCAATATAAATAATATTTTAATTTATTATAATATTGAAAATAATTAATTCAAGCATAAATTTATTTATTTACAATAATGAAAAGATTTATTTTTTTCTGAAAACAAACCAAACAATAATAAAGAATACTACCAGGCTGCCTATTATAACAAATAGCAATGTTTTCGGCTTTTCAAGGCTTCTTGTTATACTATTGAAAGTCAGCATAAAATTCTGTATAAGGGTGACATTGGCAAGCTCAACAGCAATGCTTTCATTTGCCTCATAAGGCCTCTCATTTTTATCTTTATACTTAATATTGATGTTAAATTCGTTAACTCCTTTCCTTAAATCCTTGCCAAGCAAATTTATTATGAATTTCCTGCCCCCAGAAAGCTCCTTTACAACCCATGTTTTTTCAAAATTATCATTTGACAAGGCAATCTCAACGTTTTGGGGGTTTGATCTGGATTCCTTGTTTAATAAAAAGCTGATCTTAAACTGCTCCCTGTAAGAAACTTCTTTAGGCGCTTCTATTTCATTTATTTTTATTTTTGGAGCGTCCAAAACATCAACATCAATGCTATGAGCTTTGGATACATCCGCATTTTTTAGGCTCAAAACAAGCTGCTGCTTTTCTTCTTTTAGATTTTCTGCTGAGAAGTTAACTGATTTTTGCTGTGATATGCCCAAATCAAATTTCCTGCATTCATTTGCCAGGCAGAAATCCAGATTTTTCAGGAAGATATTTCCGATATTTTTTACATTGCAATGGACCAAAGCGGTTTCATAGGAATAAAACTCGCTTTTGTCTATGCTGCAGTCAATGTTAACCTCTTTTGAATATATTTTTTGCTCCTCTTCCTGCTTTTGCTTTAAAATATTGTTTACTTCGTCTAAGGAAAGAACTATGTCATTTTTTGCTGACTTAAATTCAACGCTTTTTGTAAAGTTCCTTAACACGGTTATTGATATAGGAAAGGTGTAGATGTAATTCCTTTCAAGATCAGAAGGCAGCTTAACAATCCAGAATACGCTCTTCTTTTCTTTTGGCTTTAACAGGATGTTTTTGACAAAGTTTTCTTCCAAAGAAATTTCTTTTGGCTTTGATATATAGATCTCTGATGAAATGTAATAATCTTCTGAATTTTCCAAAGAAACTTCTATCAGGTTATATGAGCCGAAGCCTATATTTTCCTTTAAAACGCTAACGTCTAAACTAATGGGCTGCTCTGCTCTTCCTATCTTTTCTTCAACATCAGCTTTTATGTCCAGCTCTTTTGTCTCTAAATCAACTTTTCTTGAGAGCCACTTGTACTGGACAGAAGGCTCTGCGCTGTCTATGGATTCTTTCAGCTTTATATGCGTAGGGTCTATGTAGCCAAACTGGCCGTATGTTACATCGTAAGGAACCCAGCCATAGCCTGGAAAATAAACCTCTGCCCACCCATGAGAACCCCAGTTTTCCGGAAATAGAGGGCTGTTGGTATATGCTACACCAGAAACGAATCTTGCCGGAATGCCGACAGATCTCAGCATTGCAATAAATAAAGAGGTTAGCTCATCGCATACGCCCTGCTTTTGCTCAAGAACCCATGATGCTTTTTGGCTTACATCTGCTGTGAGTGTGCTCAAGTTGTAATTGATATTGTTCTTTGTCCATTCAGCAAACTTATCCACAACAACATACAAATCATCCTGCCCTTCAGCAAGTTTTGATGCTAATTCTATTATGTCCTGGTTATTCGAGTCTATTACCTCCTGGGGCTGGGTAAATTGCTTTAGTTCTTCAGGAAGCTCAGCTAGGGGGAAGGGTATTTTTTTTGTCAGCTTTATGATGTTGCTGCTTGTCCTTATTTTTGCGCTGTAGCCAAAGCTTATTTCGTTTTTAGGATTCTGCCATTCAAAAAGCAAAGCGTTGTTTTCTATTTTTGCCTCAGGATAAAAGTCAAATGCCATAACTTTCTGATTGAAGCTTTCATAAGGATAATGGGAAAGGTTTACTTTTATGTAATCCACGCTATAATCTGCGGCTTTTGGCCTTATATCGGCCCCAGAGGAAACGTCTATGCCTATTATTAAATTCTGGCTGTTGTAGAACCAGTCGTCCTGAG
>JACPDF010000007.1 GCA_016184145.1 Candidatus Woesearchaeota archaeon
AATAACAAATATGGTAAAATTCTGCACTTTATACTTGCTGGCTTCCGGCCCAAAACACGGCTATGATTTAATGAAGGAATTGGAGGAAAAGCTTGGAAGAAAAATAAGCGCAAGCAATGTGTACCCTTTCCTTGAGACATTAATAAAAAACAAGCTGATAAAAATACAAAAAACCGGTAAAAGGGAAAAAAAGACTTATACTTTAACAACAGAAGGCAGGAATTTTGCCAAAGGCATGTTTAACAGGTTTGGGGATTTGATTGATATTGCAATAGAGCCTAAGCTTACTACATGCGCCCATTGCTCATGCAAAGTTTATGAAGGCGGCCATACTGAAAGAATTAAAGGCAAAGCATTAAAGTTTTGCTGTGAGCATTGCGCACATTCTTACAAGGGGCATCATAAATGATTAAAAATAATAAGTCGCTTGGAATAATTATAGTTGCTCTTTCCGCAATATTGCTCTATATCATGGTTTCATTCTCGCTTAATATAGCAAAGTCAGAGGCCGTGGCATGCGTCCATCCTGGTGGCGGCCCATGCCCAATAACAGCCCATATACCCTTGGCGTCTTATTTTGGGTTTCTAGTGGCTTTAACCATCGGTATTTTGGGTTTCTACATTTTTGTAAATTCAGGCGTTACTGAAAAAATGCAAAAAGAGGTTGCAGAGAAGATAAGGATGGCTGCAAAGGGGCTGCAAGGCGATGAGAAAAAGGCCTACGAAATTATTGCAGCCTCAGATGGAGCTATTTTTCAGGCTGAACTTGTAGAGAAAATGGAGTATGCAAAAGTGAAAGTCAGCAGGATTCTGGACAAGTTAGAGGGCAAGGGCTTAATTGAGAGAAGAAGGCGCGGATTGGCAAATATGGTTCTGATAAAATACCATTAGCTTTGAAACTAGTTTCGTTACTATATCTTATATATTGTATCATTTCAGCATTGGCAGAGTTAAACATAAAACTAAGGAGGAATGAAAAATGATTTCAAAGAAAAGAAACTTCATTATAACCGCTTTAATTTTGATAATTTTTGTTAGTGGTATCCTTGGTTATGGCATTACAAGCAAAAGTTCAGGTAAAAACAGCAAGGAAACAAGGAAAATGCCTACGGGAAATCTTATTAGCCTATCAGATTATCCTGATGATATAACCACAATGTTTCTGTGCCCGTGCTGTGGCCAGGTTCTTGACAGGAAAAACCTATGCTGTGGCATGGCTTCTGAGATGATAAACTATATTGATTCATTGGCTGCGTCAGGGATTTCAAAAGACGAAGCCGTAATGAAGGCTGTTGAGAAATATGGCATAAATTCAGTTGTGGAATCAAAAAGAGCTGCGGTACAGGCAGAGTTTGCAAAGCGAAATCCCTCTGCATTCCCGGAAGGAAAACTTCTGTTCTCAAATGCAGTAGGGCAAAAGGCTCCTGATTTCACGCTTGAAAGCATAGAAGGAAAAACAGCAAAGCTAAGCGACTACAAGGGAAAGATTATCGTTTTGTTTTTTACAGAAGGCAGCATGTGCTATCCAGCATGTTGGGATCAAATGTCTGCGTTTGGCAGTGACGAGAGATTCAATAATGATGATATAGTTGCATTTTCTATAACACCTGACCAAAAAGAAGAATGGCTGAAAATTGTTCAGAAAGTGCCAAAGCTTGCAAATGCAAGAATACTATTTGACTCTACAAGAGCAGTTTCTTCAGCATACGACGTCTTATCGCTGCCGTCTTCAATGCATAAAGGCTCGTACCCTGGACATACATACTTCATAATTGACAAGGATATGATAATACGCTATGCATTTGACGATCCTGCTATGGCAATACAAAATGACAGGATTGCAGCCGAAATAGCGAAGCTGGCTTAAGTGGTGCCAACATGGAGATTTTAATAGCAGCATCTTTGACAACCGCTTTTATTGCAGGAATTGCTGCTTTGTTTGCACCATGCTGCATAACTGTCTTGCTGCCAGCATATCTGGGCTCAATTTTCAGGCAAAGACATAAAGTAATGCTTATGACTTTTGTTTTCTTTTTAGGCCTGCTGGTTGTGTTTTTGCCTCTTGGCTTGGGGATGGCGTGGCTTGGGCAGGCGCTAAGCCAATATCATGATGCAATCTTTATCACAGGAGGAATTTTCTTAGCGCTATTGGGTGTATTGATACTTCTGGGCATCCATTTCTCGCTTCCATTCTCAATTCATCCTAAAACCAAGATTGTGGGGGCAGGCTCTGTTTTTGTGCTTGGAATATTTTCGGCATTTGCAACGCTTTGCTGCGCACCTGTCCTTGCAGGCGCTCTTGCGCTCTCTGCACTCCCAGGCTCAATTCTATGGGGAGGCATTTATTCGGCCGCTTATGTTCTTGGCATGGTTGTGCCATTGTTCGTGATTGCGTACTTTATTGACAAGACTAATGCAGTTCAGAAGCTTGGATTTTTCAAAAAGCAATTGTCATATTCTATTTTCGGCAGAAAGGTAGAGTTGCGATATGTGGACATACTTGCAGGAGCCACATTCCTGCTTATGGGAGCGCTTATACTTTATCTTGCAAAAGCAGGCAGGCTTGCAATGCAGGGCAGCGCTTATCAGACTGCAGTCAATATTTACATGGCAAACACCACAAATTTAATAAATACATTTATTTCAAAAATACCCGCTATAGTATTGATTTTCGTTATTGCAGCATTAGCTCTGCTGATTGTATGGGCATTAACCAAAAAAGCGAAAAAGCAAGCTGAGCAAAAATGACAACAAGGATTTAAGAAGTCCTATGAAAGAGCGTGAAGCAAAAACACAAGGGACTCAACTAACAGGGCCCCAGAAGAAGTTTCGGACGCGACTTGTAATAGCGGCATTTGTCTTATTTTCAGTTGTTCTCTTCGGATTCATTTATCTTAGTACTACGCCAGAAGCCACAGCAACAATGCTTCTTTCTTTCGCTGGCGGTATTTCAAATATAGTATTGCCTTGCACCTTGCCTCTTGTTTTTATTATAGTTCCTCTTGCCATGGTGACCGGAGGAAAGAAAGGGCTTTGGATGGCTGTGCTTTTTGGCTTAGGATTAATAATTACATTATCTGTATACGGGGCAGTTGTTGGAGTGATTGGGCAGTATCTTGGATTGGACGTTGCAACAAGAATCATGTATAGTTTAGCAGGTCTTGCATCGCTGCTGTTCGGATTAAGTGAATTGAAGCTGATCAAGTTTGAGCTGCCAAGCTATGCAGGAATGCCGCAATTTATTCAAAAGCGAGGTGATTATATAAAAGTATTCTTGCTTGGATTACTGCTTGGAAATGCCGGCGTCGGCTGTCCGAATCCAGTAACTTATGTTGTTCTTACTTTCGCTGCAACTACAGGAGATTGGTTGAAAGGCGCGTTGCTGATGGCGATGAACGGCCTTGGAAGGGTTGTTCCTTTGTTGCTCCTGACAGTTCTTGGCCTATTGGGCATCAATTCAGTAGCGTGGCTTACCAAAAGGACAAAGGCCATAACAAAATTTACTGCGTGGGCGCTTATTGTATTGGGTTCGTTTATCCTGCTTAATGGAGTTTTTGGGCATCTCTGGTATGAAGGGGGAGCTTTCCATGAAGGGTTAAATGCAGCCTTTATGGCCGCAGGCGGAAAAATGATCGGCGAAGCAGACATTGAAATAGAGGAAGTAGAAGAAGCCGTGCCATTCATGGAATATGGCGCCTGGATAAATCTTATTGTCACAATCTTGCCTGTTTTCTGGTATTGGCGGAAATACCCGCGCGCCAGAAAAGAAGTGCTTATTGTTTTAGCGATTTTCATTACTTGGGATTTGCTTTTATTTAATTTCGGGCTGAATGCAATGGAATGGCTTGGAATTGAGGAGGGATTACCATCGATACAATTACCCTAACTAAATGGAAGCTTGCCTTAGGAGCCACTTTTATTTTTTTAGCCGGTTTCCTTTTAGGCAGAGCTTTTGGCTAGCGAAGGAGGTGTAAAAAATGGCAAAAGATCCTGTATGTAATATGAAAGTAGATGAAAAGAAAGCCGCAAAAGAGAAGTATAAAGGCAAGACATATTATTTTTGCAGCCCAACTTGCCAGTGGGCATTTAAGGAAAATCCAGGGCAATTTATCAAGAAGGCATAAAATTAATTATGATAAGAAAATCCAGTTGGCAGAGATCATTTATGATGAAAGACTATTAAACCAAATGAAGATAATAAGAAAAACCAAGGAAATGGGCCATGAGGTGGTAAAATGACGAAAGTTCAGATTTTAACAACGCCTGGATGCACTGGCTGCAAGAGAGTGGAGAAAATGCTGGACGAGATGAAAGTTAAATATGAGATTGTAGACATAACAAAAAACTTTGGCTTGTTAAAGAAGTACCAAGTGATGACTGCTCCGGGAATTGTTATTGATGGGAAATTGGAGTTTAGCGGTGTTCCAAGCAAAGAAGAATTGAAGAAAAAATTGAAATGATTAAAAATGGCAAAAAAACTTAGAAAAAATAATAAAGAATACTTTCAATGCAAAGTATGCAAATTTGCATACAAAGAAAAAGAATTAGCACAAAAATGCCGGAATTGGTGCGAGAAATACAAAAGCTGCAATGTGGAAATTATAAAACATGCTGTGCAGTTATAGAATTATTACCATTCCTTGCAGCAGTCAACAATCTTTTTGATTATTGCTGAAAATTTTCCCATTATTCTGCTTTCTTTTTTCAGCTCTTCATTATGCTGCAGCTTTTCTGCCTTTATCATCCCTAAATTAATGGCAAAAAACAGCGAATATAAATTAAAAGCCTGCCTGAAGAAATTATTTGCCTCTTCTTTATTTCCCTTGGAAAGCTCTTTTGTGCCGACTTCCATCAAGCGCATGCTTGCTGCAAGCAAATGCTTGCTTATGCACCACTCCTCTCCTTTTGGCTCTTTCACAATTTTCTTAAGCAGCTCTATCCTTAATTGACGCACAGAATTGAGCATCTCCAGATATTTTTGGTTCTCTGTCTTCATTGCAGTAAAATAGAAATGCTCCTCTAAGCTTATTAAGTTCATCAAGGCTATGCTTAGATCCTCATCTCTGGACAAATCGACATTCCCTTTTTTTACATCATTAATTTTACTAATCCATGCCTTGACATCATTTTCCACTATAGTATTTTGCATGCTCATATTATTGCCTCAATTATTGCACTGGATATTACGAGCAATAGGAAAGTGAGCAAAATGCCCTGGTAAGGAAGCATTTTTCCGTCACGAAGCTTTGTGATCTTGATGCTAAACCAAGGCGTTATCGAAACTATAAGGCCTCCAAGGATGCTTCCAACTAAAAACAGGTTTAGGATATAAGTCCTGTTCAGCAATGAGCCGTAATCCCCAAAGAATGAAACTAAAAGAGGGTAATTGCTCCGCATGACCTCAAGGCCTAGGAGGGGGAATACTGTAGTCAGAAAGGAAAACAATATTATTAATGGCTTTTGAAAAGGTATGTATTGCTTTTTAATTAAATTGGAAATCCACCATCCGATTGAAACTGCAAATGCGCCTATGAAAACGCCTATTACTATTTTGCTCACTCCAAGCCATGCTGCCCCTCCTGCGGCTGCAGCAGCCCCTATGGTGCATAAAGGGCAATGCGCATATGCGCTTTGCATCAAAGCCAAAAAAAGAGGCAGACCAAGGAATTTTTTGAGTCTCATTTTGCCTAAATTCTCACCTAAATTCTCATAAACTCGCTTGTAGTTCCGTCTTTATGAACTGCATAAACAACAAAATCGTTTAGCTTTGATCCTGTCATGCCAGGGGCCCCGGAAGGCATTCCAGGCAGGGCTATGCCGGCTATGTCAGGCTTTTCTGCCATTAGCTTTTCAATTGCTTCTATTGGCATATGCCCTTCAACAAAATAGTCTCCTATAACTACAGTATGGCAGCTCTGCATTGAATAAGGTATATTGTATTTAGTTTTTATGGCATCCATATTTTGTGTTGTTACAGCCTCTGCACTATATCCCTTCTTGCCAAGATACTGTGAATAGACATCGCAGCATCCGCATGAAGAATCCTTGAATATTGTAGCTTTGGCTTTTGCTTCCTTGACTGCATTGCCGGTAGGATTAGAAGAACTGCATCCATAAGCCAATATTGCTGCAAAAACTAAAAAAATTAAAAATATGATTTTCTTCATACTCGAAAATCGAAGATTTTCGGTATGCTGAAAATTTTTAATTTTCATCATGTTTAACAACCCCCCACCATAGATGCGCCGGCTGAACCGCCTCCCCCAAATCTCGCTGGAATTGTCCCATGCATCTCATAGTTCATTTTTTCATTGTCAGTCCAATCTGTTGTATCAATCTGAC
This sequence comes from Candidatus Woesearchaeota archaeon, assembly GCA_016184145.1. Classification (GTDB taxonomy): domain Archaea; phylum Nanobdellota; class Nanobdellia; order Woesearchaeales; family GW2011-AR4; genus JACPDF01. The sequence goes on from JACPDF010000007.1 coordinate 6,343, forward strand.
CCGCTCCCATCGCAGTTGCTGCACCAGTTGCTGACATCCTGCTTTGTAATTCATTCAACTGGAAAGTCTGCACAACCGATGCTATAAGCACAGCAACAAGAAGGATCACTACAACTATGTTTTTTATGTCCATTTTAACAACCTCCGACCATGCCGCTGCCTGCAGCGCCTTTTTCTATGCCCCTGTATTTGTTTGATGCTAAATTGATATAATTCAGCTCAACTCCATTCTGGCTCAAAATCTGGGCTTTTGCCTGTATCTGCCCTGGAAAAAACAAAGTCTTCCATTTCCCAAGCTCTTCTAAAATTTCGTCATCCGTAAATTCGTCTGGATGCTTCGTTATAAGGTATTTTGCCACTCCTCTCATTGCATAGCTATGTGCGCATCCGCATGCTGCATCTCCATTTGAGAAAATAATTGACTGCGCTCCGCAGCAGTATTCGCAGCTGATTTTTGAGGCTATGCTTATGTATCTCTTCATCTCGTCCTGGCTTAATTGGATTGCATCGTCAAGAGAGCCAAGCTTCCTTATTGTTGCATCAGCTTTCTGCTGGTCATAAGGGCTTATATCGTCATATGCCACCCCAAGCTCATTGCCATAAATTTTTGGGGTTCCCGTTGGAATTACGCTTGCTTCTGCTGTTTTTACTTCTGTTTTTACTCCCGTAGCAACTGCAAAGCCGGTAGCTGACATCTCAGACAGATTATTCAGCTTTACCTGGTTATTGGCCACGAGCAATATCAAAACGGCCAAAAGGGCAATTATTGCCCAATCAAAATATTTTTCTTTTTTATTATGCACTTTCTGCACCTCTAAGATTTTAATATAGTATAGTTTATTAGTATATTTTCAAATTTTAATATATAATTAACCCCAAAAACTGTTGCCAAAACAGGGATTTTCCATTTTTATTAAACCTTTTTATTGTTTAGAATAGTTCAGAATAGGAAAACAAGCGATTATAAAGCTTTTTTCAGGAAAATATTGTTTATTTTGCCTTTTTTTACTTTTGTTATAAGGTTTTTCTTCTCCAGCTGGGACAGGACCATGGATAATTTCGACTTGGATAAATCAGTCCTGTACATCAAAGTTGACTGGGAAATGCCGTCCTGCTCCCTGACTTTTAATATCACTTTTTTCTCGTCCTCATCCAAGCCCCCCAATAAAATGTTGAACCTTTCCTCTTTTAGTTCTTTATTTTTTGTAGTTGATATTTTCTTAAGGATATTTTTTTGAGTGGTCTCAAAAGATTTTGCTGTTTTTGAAAACAATATCAAATAAATGCCGAAACCCATGGTAATAATTATTGCAGAAATTCCAACAACAAAAGGCAGAAAGCTTCTTTCATGCACGCATTTTCCGCTTTCCAGAAAACAGCCGCCATTGCTTAATGCCATCAAAGAATCATTTAGTTGGTCAACATAAATTTTAAAAATAAATAGTATAACTCCAAATAATATCCCCACAAAAATAAGCAAAAAACCAATTTTCTTATTGTCCATATTGCAATCCAATAATCCTGATTATTATAAAAACTTATTCTTTCTTTTTATTGTCCAGGCTTAAATGACCTCCTCCTGAAAAGACCAAGGAAGCTGCCATTAAAGACAGTCCAATATCCCTTACAGCAATGTCATTATAGCCCAAGGAAAATGCGATAACCAACAGGTGCAAAGCTGCAATAAAAGCCACCACCCTAGTAAATAATCCGATTAATAATAAAATTCCTGCTGCGGTCTCAAAAATCCCGTTGCCCATTAAAACAACATGGACAGATGGCACTGGTATGTTGTGCATGAACTGCATGGCATGCTCATGCTGCATCATCGCATCATGCGGGTAAAGCCACTGGGGAATATAGCCTAAAAAAGACTCTGGATTTACCAGCTGATTAAGCCCAAACCACAATAAAACGAAAGCCAAGCCTATTCTTATTATAGTGACCGAATATTGTTTATTTTTTCCCAAAAAATTTTTTATTTTGTGCATATTAAGAGAGTATGATTATTATTTTAATTAGTTTTTAAGATTAAATAAGAGCTTAAAATTCTTTTGGTTTTTAATAATCCAATTTTTATTGGAAATCACAATATTTAAATACCTCGCAAATAAATGAGAGCTAATGCAAAACACAGCTAAGTATGCAATAACAGCAATTATCGGATTGCTTGGATTGTTCTACGCTGTTATGCCGCATTCAATACACATAAATTCAGGCATAGGTTTTGGACTGCCTCACACGGTGCATTTGGTAATAGGCGTTGTATTGATTATTGCGGCAATTGCTATTTTTGTGATGGCAAAAAAGTCTTGAGCAAATCCGGGCATAAAGCTGTAAAGTAAGTTTGAATTTCTAATAAATTATTTATGTCGCTCTAGCTTTATCCGTAACACTTTCCATCTGCTTTCTGATGCCTTCCTCATCTTCTACCCCGTAAGTCACTAGTATTTTGTCCAAGTCCTGCATAATGTAGTCAGTAGGATAATAAATCTGCTCCCAATCTGCATTTTCACTCTTCACAAAAGCCCTGAATTTTGCATTTTCAGCATTGCAATATTTATTCCCTGAATCCAGAGTAATGCAGTTGTTGTCAATCTCCATCCCTAAAGTCTTAAAAAAATAGCCCAGATCAATTCCAGTGGCATGTATATGCATGACATCGCCATCACCATTCTCGACATGTATTAACTTATCTTTGAGCTGGTATTTTTGAATGCTAAAATCAATGGGGCTTCCTAAAACATAAGCCTTAAAGTCGGCATGTATATGTGCTGAACCCAACGGCCCGAAATTATTTTTTGCTCCAGAACAGCCATATAAAACTATTAAAAGCGCTGCCAACAAGAATATGCCTGATTTTTTTCCTTTCATCTTTTCTTATAGCTGTGCTTATATGTACTTATATCTGTACTGCATGTTTTGTAATTTCAATATTGCAGCTATGATGCTTATTACACCAAGCCTGGCATTTCTCCGCCAAATCCCTGCTTTCATAAGCAAATTTGCATATTTTACATCTATAGTATGTATTATTTCCTTTTTTTATTTCTCTTACCATTTTTTAGCTCAATGAGTTTTTGCAAAATCTGTTATTGAGTTTAGCTGTTTTTGCAGTTCTTGCTGGCTCTCGTTGCCATAGCTTATTAATATTCTGTCCAAATCCTTAAAAACATAATTTTCGAATTCATTGTTTTCTTTTCCATTAACAAAGAACTTTAATTTTTTGTTTCCATCATTGCAGAATTTTTCCTTATTTTCCAAAGTTATGCAATCCTTGTTGAAATCCATCTCAACACTTTCAAAAAATATCCATAACGGAACTCCAGTTGCGTGCATATGCAAAATATCTCCTGTTTTCTCTGGAGGCGGAGCATCTGAGTCTACATGTATAAAGCTGCTTACTGGTTGATTATTCCTCATTCTTTCCATATGGGATTTATCAGATAGGTCTAATGGTTCTCCATTTATGTAAATTTTCCAATCTGCATGTATGTGCTGTGATTCCAAAATACCTATAGTTGACTTTGAATCCATATTGCATTGAAGCTGCCCGGAACTAATGCATAGGTCCACTGGCATTCCGCAACTATCGCATTTGCCATCATTATTTTTGTCCATAAACTCCTTTGCAAGCTTGACATCAAAAGGGGTAAGGCTCATTCTGCCCATTTTTTTTCCCATAGTATCAGCTGCTGCATTAGCGTCAATATTATGGCTGTTTAATGGAAAGAATAAAGACTTCGAAACATAAAATAATGCAAATACTGCTATAATGATAGTGAATGCAACAAATCCAGTAAGTATTTTTTCAGCATTGCCCATTTTAACGCTTTGTAGTTTTGAAAATTATTGGTTAATGCAAAAATAAAATATATCTTATTAGGAACTGTCTATATTTTCCCCATAAGGATGTATCATTTTCCATCCGGGAATTATATCCCCTTCCCTGTATTTTAATGTAAAAGTCCCATCAAACTTGCTTTTCTTTCCGTCTGAAAGAAAAAACTCGACAGAGTAATCGACAGATGCAGTAGCGCCGTCATTTGATGCTTCTTGGATTGATAATATGCCAACCCTATCGACGCCCTGCGATTCCGCATAATCTTTAAAAGTCCTCAAGTCTGCCGCAGTGGGCTCTATTTTCTTAAATCCGTCCGATATTGCAGCGTACATATCCGGATAATTCTTGTTGCTCCATGCGGTAAAATACTGCTCAACCACTTTTGCCGGGGGAGGAGTTTCATAATCTGCCTGCTCTTCCTTATCTGAAAATGCTATATAAGCAATGCCTGCTACAACAATTAGCAAAAAAATCGCTATGATGGTGTAATTTCTTTTAGCTGTCTTTTCCATTTTTTATACAAAAATTCAGATAATTCAGATGTATATTTGGAGCTTTAATGCCGCTAAAAAGTTTGGCTTATTATTGAACTTCAACAACTTCATTTGTTGTCAAATCCTTATAAGTTCCTATATTTTCTGGATTTCTCATTACATACCAGCCATCATCCTCTATCGAACCCACACTGTTCCACGCCTGCACAAACACAGGGTAGTTTTCTGCTTCAGAAGACAGCAATATTATCGGCGCTTTTTCTATATTATACCTGGAAATTAAGGCTTTTCCCTCTTCTGAGCCTATGTCATATGTAACATTTTCTTTCACAAAAACCCCAAGCCTTGATAATATTTGTTTGTTGATGTTGACATCGTAGCAGTCGTCGCAGGAATTGTCAGTCAATAAAACAAGTTTTACCATTCCAACTACCTTTCCCTGGCTTAAATCCCTGTAAGGGGCTGCTGTAGCGTGCAATGCGTAAAACCCCTGTTTTTCATCCGCAATTTCCTGCAATTGCTCTTTAACTTCGCTATAATAATTAACCTCATTCGATATTAATATTGCAGGTATTCTGCTGACATTAAATTTGTTAATAAGCTCTATGCCATCTTTGGAAGTGTACTCGTAAGTCTCCTCATCAGCTACTACAACCCCTACCTGCTCTAAGGCGCCTGTAATCTGGTTTAAGGGAATGCATTCAGTGCATAACGAATCAACGATATTTATCACAGAAACTCTGCCTACAACCCTGCCCAAAGAAACATCGTAGTATGGCGGCTTTAAGCCTGTAAAAATTACAGTTCTTTCGTCTGGGAAATCCCCAATACTATCAAAAAAAGACTTTAGCTGCTCTGTTTTGTTGGCTTCTCCGGAAATTATTAACGCTGGAATTTTTCTGATATTGTATTTTTTGATAAGCTCTTTTGCCTGCTTGTCATTTAATTTAAGAACGGTTTCCTGAGTCACATTAACATTCTGCTTTTTTATGCCTTCAAGGGCATTCTCTATGTCAAA
>JACPDF010000008.1 GCA_016184145.1 Candidatus Woesearchaeota archaeon
ACGGTAGCATTAGCTACTATGCATGTTAGCTACCGTTCAATTTTTTTCTCTGAGAAATATGTTATTTAATATTTAGCACAATTAAGTTGACAAGACCTATTCAACCAAAGCTTTATAAATAGCCATCCTTTCCACAATATATAAATTCAGCCCGAGTTCGTAAGAGCGCTCTTAGGGTTATCTTAAGGTTACTATTGCGCTATATTCTCGGCTATATATAACATGGCAGAAGCTAAGCAGACTAAAGAGCAAAAGGAAAACTTCAGGTACTTTGTAAGGATTGCAAATACAGACCTGGATGGCAACAAGCACATACAACATGCTTTGACCAAGATAAAAGGCGTTGGGTTTATGTTCTCCAATATGGTCTGTAATCTTGCAGGCATAGACCACTCTAACAAAACCGGCTACTTGACAGATGAGCAGGTAAAGAAAATTGATGATGTTCTGAGCAATCTGTCAAAATATAATGTTCCTTCCTGGATGTTAAATAGGAGAAAAAATTATGATGATGGGAAAGATTATCATGCCCTTACAGGAGACCTTAAGTTTGCAGAGGAAAACGATATCAAAAGATTGAAGAGAATAAGGTCGTATATAGGGATAAGGCACGGAATGGGTTTGCCGGTAAGAGGCCAGCGCACAAAATCGAATTTCAGGAGAAACAAGGGAAAAGGGCCTTTAGGGGTAAAGAAAAAAGAAATGGCAAAAGCAGCAAAGCCAGAAAAAGCAGCAAAGCCAAAAAAAGATTAGAAATGCAGAATTTCATGTAAAAAATGGGAAGTCCGAAAAAGCAAAGAAAAAAATTTTCAACTCCATCACATCCATGGCAGAAGGAGAGAATCCTTAAGGAGCAGGAGCTTGTCAGGGAGTACGGGTTAAAAAGAAAATATGAGATATGGAAGATGAACTCCATCCTAAAGAACTTTACAAGCCAGGCTAAAAATCTTATCACTGCAAAAACAACGCAATCAGAAAAGGAGAGAAGCCAGTTGCTGAAAAAGCTTTCCTCATTGGGCCTTATAAGCCAGAATGCAAAGATTGAGGAGGTATTGTCATTGACATTAAAGGATGTTATGGAAAGAAGATTGCAGACCTTGCTTTACAGAAAACATATGGCCAGAACCATTAAGCAGGCTAGGCAGTTCATTGTTCATCAGCAGGTTGCTGTTGGGGATAAAAAAATAACTGTGCCTTCCTATCTTGTTCCATTAACTGAGGAAAATAACATACAGTTTGCGTCTGGCTCTGCTTTTGTTGACACAAACCATCCTGAAAGAATAGTGGAGGAAAAAAAGGAAAAAGCTGCAAAATCAAAAACAGAAGGCAGAAAGGAAAAATCAGCAGAAAATGCAGAGCATAAAAAAGAAGCAAAGAAAATCAAAGCAGAGGGAAAGGCTGAGAAAAAAAGTCCAGCTAAAGAGTCAAGGAAAGAAAGCAAGGAAAAAGGTAACTGAAGATGGTAGGGCAGGAAAGATGGGGAATAGCGCACATTTACGCATCATATAACAATACTATAATCCATATAACTGATATAACCGGCTCAGAAACAATAAGCAAAGCATCAGGCGGCATGGTTGTAAAGAGTCATCGTATGGAATCTTCCCCTACTGCAGCAATGGTGGCATCAAAAAGGGCTGCAGAGACTGCAAGGGAGAAAGGAATAACCGCTATACATGTTAAGATAAGGGCTGCGGGAGGACATAACAGTCCGTCAAACCCCGGTCCTGGAGCGCAGGCTGCAATAAGGGCATTGTCAAGAATGGGGTTGAGGATAGGAATAATTGAGGATGTTACTCCTCTGCCTCATGATGGCTGCAGGAAAAAAGGCGGCAGAAGAGGAAGGAGAGTTTAAGGAGGCTAAAATGGAAGTTAGGGTCTTGGAAAACAAAAAGGATGAGGGCAAGATTTCATTTATTATTAAGAATACATCAGCTGCTTTCGTAAATGCGTTAAGAAGGATAATAATAGAAGAAGTCCCTACAATGGCAATAGAGGATGTTGAGTTCAGGAAAAACAACTCGATACTTTATGATGAGATGATAGCGCACAGGTTCGGCCTGATGCCTCTTAAGACGGACTTAAAGTCGTACAATCTGCCGGAAAAATGTAAATGTGAGGGCAAGGGGTGCGCTCGCTGTCAGCTTAAGCTTACCTTAAAGGCAGCTGCGGCAGGTACAGTATACGCTTCAGAGCTTAAAAGCAAAGACCCCGCTGTTAAGCCTGTTTATCCAAAGATGCCAATAGTAAAGCTGCTTAAAGGGCAGTCACTGGAGCTCGAGGCTACTGCTGTTTTAGGAAAAGGAAAAGACCATTCAAAATGGAGCCCTGCCTTGGCTTATTACAAATACAAGCCAGTCATAGAGATAGGCAATGTAAAAAATCCGGAAGAGATCGTAGAAGCAACTCACGGCAATGTTTTTGAAATAAAGAATGGAAAATTGGAAGTGATAAAGGACAACCTCTTCAAGTACGATCTTGCAGGCGTGGTGGAAGAAGTTTCCAAAGGCGAAGTGAAGGTAACTCATGACAATGATTTTATTTTTTATATAGAATCATGGGGGCAGCTTGGCTGCAAGGAAATACTCAATCAGGCACTGGACATTTTCAATGAGACATTCGACGAGTTTGCCGAGGAGATAAAGAAGGCAAAATAAAGCAACTCTGCACTGCCGTTATAGTCATTTATTAATTAAAAATAATAATGAGGTGCGGAGGTGGCAGAGCCTGGTCAAATGCGCAAGGTTGAGGATATTAATCAGACGCCTTGTCCCTTAGTGGGTGCGAGGGTTCGAATCCCTTCCTCCGCATTAAAATCATTAAAAGAAAAACCAACAAAAAATATGAACCTTATCAAATAAAATGAAACGAACAGGCCCTACAAACACCATATTGGATGGTTTAATAATTGAACTTAAAAAAAGAAGTACTGAGCAGTCTGTCAACTTATGGAAAAGGATTGCTTTGGACTTGGAAAAGCCTTCAAGGCAAAGAAGGGTTGTAAACTTGTCGAGGATAAACCGCTACACAGATGAAAATGATACAATAATTGTTCCGGGAAAGGTCCTTGGCTCAGGAGATTTAAACCACAAGCTTACAATATCCGCATACCAGTTTTCAGAGCAAGCTAGAGATAAGCTGGAAAAGGCAGGGGCAAAGATAATGACCCTTCTGGATTTGAGCAAAGAAAAGCCTAACGGGAAAAAAATCAAGATAATTGGTTAAAAAAATGATAATAGACGCTAACAATGCTATATTGGGAAGATTGGGAACTTACGCGGCAAAGAAAGCTTTGCTGGGGGAAGAGGTAGATATTGTCAATTGTGAAAATTCAGTGATTACGGGAGACAAAAAAAGGATTTTCAAGGAGTATGAGAGGGCATTTAGTATGGGCATACACACCAAAGGCCCGTTTTTTTACAGAATGCCTGACAGGTTTGTAAAGCGCGCGATAAGGGGAATGATTCCATATAAAAGGGAAAGGGGAAAAGCAGCATTAAAGAACATAAGATGCCACATCGGGATTCCTGAAACCTTTAAGGATCAGAAGTTTGAAACAATAAAAAATACAACCGCAGACAAAATCCCGAATCTGAAATATGTGACGATAAAGGAGATTTGCATGCATGTTGGGGCAAAATTAAAATGAAAGCCATACTAACATCCGGAAAAAGGAAGAAGGCCATTGCAAGGGCCACAATAAAATCAGGCAATGGAATCATAAAAATAAATAATCTGCTGCTTGATTTTTACGAGCCTGAGCTTTACAGGCTGAAGCTAAGGGAGCCTTTGATTATTGCAGGAGACGTTGCAGACAAGGTTGACATAAGGGTTAAAGTTTCCGGCGGCGGCATGTCCAGCCAGGCAGACGCATCAAGGCTCGCAATCGCGAAATCCCTTTCAGAATACTCAAAGAACAATAAATTGAGGGAACAGTTTTTGGAATACGACAGGAACCTTTTAGTTGCTGACATAAGACACAAAGAGCCGGCAAAGCCGAACAGGCACGGGCAGGCTCGTTCCAAGAGGCAAAAATCATACAGGTAAACGAAACAAGGTGAGCAAAAATGATTATACCGATAAGATGCTGGTCATGCGGCAAGCCAATAGGGCACTTATGGGAAGAGTTTAATGAAAAACTGCAGAAAGGGGAAGACAGGAAAAAAACTCTGGATGAATTGGGCTTGGAAAGGTATTGCTGCAGGGCAATGTTCCTGGGTCATGTTGATTTGATAGATACTGTTGCTCAGTTCAAAAAGTTTTAGGCTAAAACCCACGCAGTGGGTACAAAAAATTACGGAGGAATTTTTCGGTATGGCACGAATGCATTCAAGAAAACATGGGAAAAGCGGCTCAAAAAAGCCGATAAAGAAATCTCTGCCCATATGGCTTAGGTACAAGCCGAAGGAAGTAGAGCTTATTATAGCCAAGCTCGCAAAAGAAGGCAAAAATGCCTCAGAGATTGGAATAATGCTGAGGGACACTTATGGGATTCCTGATGTCAGGTTGCTTTTTAAGAAAAAGCTCTCCCAGGTTGTCAGGGAAAATAATCTGGCTCCCGAGCTTCCTGATGATATTATGTCTCTGATAAGGAAATCTGTTACGTTGAGGAAGCACATAGAAACAAATGATAAGGATCAGACTGCAAAGCACGGCCTTAACCTTACCGAGTCAAAGATAAAAAGGCTTACAAAGCACTATAAGAAGACAGGAAAGCTTTCTGCAGAATGGAAGTTTGACCCGGCAAGGGCAGGATTCTTCATGAAGTAACCTTCATCTTTTTTATGTTTTTCTTCTTACCACATAATCTGCAAAATTGCTGAAGAACTCACAACCCTCTCTGGTAAGTTTTGCTTTTTTAAGGTATTTTTTTGCTTCATTGACTCTATTATTGGCGTAATCAGAAGCATACTTTAAGCTATTGGTTTCTTCTATGGTCTTAATTGCTCCTATTACCTCAGAGTTTGTAGCCTTGTCATTCCCCACAACATTAAGGATGAGTTTTCGTTGCTTTTCATTTCCCTCTTGCAAGGCCTTCATGACAATCAATGTTTTATTTCCCCTTTTCAGATCGCTTCCAATGCCCCTTCCTTTCTTCATTCCCTCGCTTATATCAATAATGTCATCCTGTATTTGGAATGCGAGCCCTACTAACAAGGAATATTTTTCTAGCTGTTCAATCTGAAAAGGGGTTGCATTGTTTAATGTAGCGCCGAATAATATCGCTGCTGACAGCGGAGATGCAGTCTTTCCCATTGCCATGTCAGTATAGCCTTTTTCATCTGCCTTTTCGTTTGCAGCCATTGTAAGGTCAAATATTTGGCCCTCATTGGTTTTGCAGTACCCTTTATTTAATATGCCTAGGGAGAGGCTTTTCATTTTTTCATCCAATTTTGAATCCAAGATTGATGAGAATGAAAGGGAATAAAGCATGTTTCCCTGTATGATTCCCATTGAAACTGAAAACCTTTTTGAGTAGCTGTCAAAAATGCTTCCATTATACATTTTATCCCTGAAATTTTTTTTGAAATAATCCTCAAAGAGCCTGTGCATTGTTTTTTTGTTCCTCCTCAGCATATCCTCATCCATTATATCGTCATGTATCAAAGAAGATGCATGGAATAGCTCCGGAGATATGGAAACAGGATAAATCTGCTCTTCATTCCCCTCTTTAATTGCCTTGTATGCCATAATTGCTGCTATCGGCCTTATCCTTTTTCCTGGCCTCAAGACAAATCCTTTAAGATATTTGTAGCTTGTTTTGAGAAAACGGTCTTCTGCCTCTTCTATTTTTCTTTCAAAAAATCTATTAATCTCTTTATCAACTGTGCTCCTGTATTTTTCAAGAATTTGCTCAAACTCCATTTGATTATGGGAAAATCAGCCCAAAATTCCGGTGTTTAACGGCTTTCCTTTTTCTTCCAAAGAAGCTATCTCTTTTATCCTCTCAACAACCTCCTTTATCGTGATGTCTGGTGTTGATGCCCCGGCGCTTACCCCTATTTTTTCCTTGCCCTTAAGCCATTCTTCTTCAAGCTGCTTCGCTTCTTGTATAAAATGGGTTTTCACACCATAGCTTCTGGATTTTGCAGCCAGCTCCTTTGAATTGCTGGAGTTCTTGCCGCCTATCACAATCATTATGTCTGCTTTTTTTGCTATTTCTTCGGTTCCTAATTGGCGCTGCTTGGTTGGATTGCATATTGTATCTACAAAAACATAGGGCTTTGACATGTTCCGCAAACTTAAGTGCAATTCTTCAAATTTTTTATCGCTGAGATTATTTATATTCTCTATTAATTCCTTGTAGCCGTTTACAGACATTGTTGTTTGCGATATTATAGCAACTTTTTTGAAATCATTTTTTTTGATATAATAAACTAACTCATTGGCATTATCTGGGCTCTCAATAACAAGTGTACCATTTCCTTTTATATGATAGCTTGTTCCGACAGCCTCAGGATGGTCTTTTTTCCCGAACAGAATAACCTCATACCCATTATTTTTCAACTTAATCGCAACATTATGCACCAGCGTCACTAAAGGGCATGTCGCATCATTCAACTTATCATTTTTATTGATGTTTTTTTCTTTTAGTTGTTGGTATGTTGCCCCGGGCTCTCCATGAGCCCTTAAGACTGTGACAGCATTTTCCGGTATTTCTTCTATTTTGTCAACAAACTCTATGCCTTTCTTTTCCAAATCCTCTATCACTCTTTCATTGTGCACCAGCTGCCCATAAACATAAGTTTTGCCTCTGTTTTTAGATGCAACTTCCTCCGCTATGTCTATTGCTCTCTTTACCCCAAAACAGAATCCTGCGTGCTTCGCTACCATTATTTCCATGAGTCAGAAGTATCTTATCTTAATTTAAAAGGTTTTTGTTAAATATACAAAAGGATAAAGGTCTTTAAGCTTGAAATAGGCTTCTCTTGCCGAGTAGATGCTGTCAAATACGCCTATGACTGTCGGCCCCGACCCTACAATCATAGCATTTAGGGAATCAAACTTCCTGAAATTTGTCTTTATTTCCCTTATTACCCCGTGCTTTTTCCCTATTATCTCATCAAAATCATTGTGCATGTTTTCCGCTATTTTCTTAATGTCTTTTTTGCTTATTGCATTTATCATACCCTTTATATTGCCCTTGCTTTTGGATTTTTTCTCCTTGTCAAACCATCCATAGGCTTTTGTTGTTGCTACCTTTATGCCAGGATTTACAAGGACAATGTTAATAGAAACTGATTTTTTTAAGGGCTTTACTTTATCCCCTATACCCTCTACCAAAGATGTATGCCCAAAAACAAAAAAGGGCACGTCAGAGCCTATTTTAATCCCTATTTCCACAAGTTTTTTCTGGTTGAGCTTAAGCCCCCACAGCTTGTTTAGGAAAACTAATGTAGAAGCGGCATTAGAGCTTCCTCCTCCAAGGCCTGCAGATATAGGTATGGCCTTATCAACCCTTATCTTTATTCCTTCCTTTACATTAAATTTTTTCTTCAGCAGTTCAGCAGCCTTGTATACAAGGTTATTTTTGCTTTCCAGCTCTCTATTATTGCTCTCTATTACTATTTTATCTTCCTTGAGCTTCTCAAAAGAAATGCTGTCATGAAGCTTTACAGGCTGCATTATTGATTGTATGTCATGATACCCTGATCTAAGCTTCTTGCCTATCTTCAGATACAAATTGACTTTTGCATATGAACTAACGTGCATAAGAATTCATATTCTTGCTTATATATTAATGTTGCTGATTTGGATAAATAGGAAGTAACATTTAAAAATACCGATCTGCCCCCCTGCACTTAATGAACAATTCAATTGCTGAGGCAGTTAGATATGTAAGTAAGTCAGGAAAGGAGTATAGGGCATTTGCTAGCGGGGGAGACATACAACTTTATAGGCAATTAGTCCCTCCTGGACAAATTCAGTTAGTAGGAAAAAGTGTGATATTGCCGCCCTTTGCTGGAGATAAAGCTATCTTTGCACTTAATGGTGCAGAACTGGATAAATGGAAAAATCATGAATATTTCCCGGATATGTGGGAAATCTTTCTTCGATTTGCTGCAGGAACAGGCAGGAATGGTTTGGTGGGCCTGCATTTTGACGTACTGCCTCAAGATGAAGCTTATGTGCTGGATTGGGCTCCAGTTGAATGGGATTTGAGCTGTTATGGCAGTGTATTGCCAAACACATGGCTAGAATATCTGCATTCTAGGGTTCCTATTGTAGCTTATAATGAAAATTTTGAACTTCCGGAGATAGTAATTCTAAATCCAATAAGCAGGGATAGAATTAAGCTAGAAGAAAGAGTGGTAAGCTAACTTATCTTACAGCATACTCCATCAGCACATTAAATCCTAAAGAGTTAACATCTCCCGGTCTGCTATTTGTCAAATAAGGTTTTCCTCCCTTTAAAAAAGGCGCCAATGTTGCGCCGTGCCTTAAATGAAAACTGACTCCATCATATTGTGTTGTCGTGCCATTTATTTTGGCATCTAAATATTTTTTAATATCTGGGTGGTCTAAGGACATTCCTTCTTTCTTTGCATACCGCCTTAAGCCATCCGGCCTTGTAAAGACTAACAATCCGGTTCCTAGACTATTCGCCAGCTCTTTCTGTGCATTAATCAAAGCACTTGTAGCGCCTATTACTTTTCCAGTTGATTGTATAGCATAGCAGATTAAATTATCTCCTTTTGGATTGTGTGTTTTTCCTGTACCATACCCAGTTAAATGATTCCAGCCCCGTATTTCAGGCAGTTGGGAAGTTCCTATAAGCAGAGAGTAAATAGTAGCATATACCTCTTTAGTAAAGCCGTCAATCACAGCTATCTGCCCTTCAGGGAAGGCCTTAACCCTGCTTGACTGCTGCCTAATTAGCCTTGCAGTTAGCCCCCTATCGTCGGTTATTCCTAGTTCTGCCTTTACAATCCCCCCCCAGCGCATTTTATACAGCTCTACAGCCTCTTCCAGGTTAAGCCTGCTGTCTCCTTGGCCAATAACAATTAAATTGCTCATTTTCTATACAGAATTATTTTTGTTTTATAAATTTAACTATTTTAAAGTAACAACAACCACACAATACATTCCTTTTCCTTTCCCAAATTCCGTAAGCTCTTCTCCAGATGTAGCCGCAATCCCAATATTCTCCTCTTTTAATTTTAACAGCTTAGACAAAGAGTTTTTTATCTTATCAATGTGCTCATCAATCTTTGGCTTCTTGCCCTCAAGCATTATAGCCACATTCTGGATTTTCAAATTCTTTTCTTTAACCTTTCCTAGTATAAACTCAAGATATTTTTTGCTGTCAGTAACTCCTTCCTTAAGCATCTTATCTGCATAAAAGCCCAAAGATTTCATTCCTATGGCGGTGCTTAGCGCATTAAAAAGCGCATGCAAAACAACATCCCCATCAGAGTTGGCATCAAAGCCGTTTTTATCAGAGATTTTAACCCCGCCAATAATTAAAGGCTTTTTTTTGTCAGCAAATTTATGGCTGTCCAATCCAATGCCAATCCTTGAGGCATTTACAAGCTTATTCGCATAAGCCAAATCATATTGCTCTGTTATTTTTATATTGCTCCTGTCGCAATAAACCGCTTTTACCTGGCCGCCAATCTTCTCAACCAGGCTAACATCATCAGTGCCGTAGAATTTTTCCCTGTAAGCGATTTCAAAAGCCTTTTTTGCAAGAAAATACTTCATTGCCTGCGGAGTCTGTGCCTGCCAAATCAGGCTGCGCTCAATAGTCTGCCTTACAAAGCCGTCTTCCACAACCTTTATTGTATCTTTTGCAGGGAATCCTGCCACAGCCGCCCCAAATTTTCTTGCCGCATTTATTGAATTATTGATTAGCTCATCATTTACAAAAGGATTGCTTCCGTTATGTATGACTATAATATCGTCATTGTTTGCTTTTTCTATTGCTTTGATTCCATTATAAACAGAATCTTGCCTCTCTGGGCCGCCATCAACGATTTTCTTTATTTTTTCAAATTTATTTTTTTTAACTATTGATTCAAATTTTTTCCTGTCTTCAGGATTTACGACAAGAATTATTTTATTTATATTTTTAGAATCTTGGAATTTTTTTATTGTATGGAAGATTATTGGATCCTTGTTTAGCAATAAAAATAACTTGTTCACCCTTTTCCTCATCCTTTTTCCCTTGCCGCCGGCAATAATAATGGCTATGTTCATTTTCCAATAATTTTATTTGGAATAATTTTTATTTTTGTAATATTATTTTTATCGATTTTTTATTATTGTTGTTTTTATTGAAATTTTATTATTGGCATTTTTTTTAATAATCCTTGTTTTCAATTATTTTCTTTGTCTCTTCCTTTATTTTTTTATCAACATCTAAAATTTGCTTCAAATCAGGGTTTTTTATTGTTCTGTGCCCATTAATCATTTTTTTTATTATTTTCGGAATGTCCAAAAACCTTATTTTATTTTCTAAAAACGCATAAACGGCAATTTCATTTGCCGCGTTTAAGACAGCAGGCATTGTTCCGCCGATTTTTCCAGAATCATAAGCGTATTTCAGGCATGGAAATCCCGCAAAATCCGGCTTTTCAAACGTTAAATTTTTTATTTCCATCAGGTCTAACTGCTTTGAATTTGAAATGAATCTTTTTGGGTGGCTCAAAGCATATTGTATTGGGATTTTCATATTTGGAAAACCCAATTGGGCAATAACTGATGTATCCTTGAATTCAACAAGGGAGTGAATAATGCTTTGTGGATGCACTACAACTTTAATTTTCTCGTAATCAATTCCATAAAGCCAATGCGTTTCTATGACTTCAAAGCCCTTGTTCATTAGTGTTGCGGAATCTATTGTTATTTTATTCCCCATCTTCCATGTTGGATGGTTTAAAGCGTCTTTTACTGTAACTTTTTCTAATTTTTTTAAATCATAATCCCTAAAAGGCCCTCCAGAGGCAGTTATGGTTATTTTGCTTACATCCTCTATTCTTTCCCCGTTTAAGCATTGAAATTCTAATTTTTTTAAATCATAATCCCTAAAAGGCCCTCCAGAGGCAGTTATGGTTATTTTGCTTACATCCTCTATTCTTTCCCCGTTTAAGCATTGAAATATGGCACTATGTTCGGAATCAATAGGCATCAATTCTACATTATTTTTTTTAATTTCATTCATTACAATAGAACCCGCTGTTACAAGAGTCTCCTTATTGGCCAAAGCAATATTTTTCTTATTTTTTATCGCTTCTATAGTAGGCAAAACTCCAATTGAGCCAACCAAGGCATTCACAACCGTATCAGAATTATTCAACTTGGCAATTTTTATTATTCCGTCAATTCCGGAATAAACATCAATATCAATTTTTTCCTTTAATAAATCAGCACTTTTCTTGTCCATTACTGCAACTGCTTCAGGCTTAAACTCAATAATCTGTTTTTTCAGTAATTCAATATTTTTATTTGCAGTCAACCCTGTTATTTTGAACTCCTTTGGACTGTTGTTTACTATATCCAGTGTTTGTGTTCCAATAGAGCCTGTTGAGCCCAGTATTGAGAGGTGTTTCATCTTCTTTCAGCCATAGCAAATAGGGAATGGTATTTAAGATTTTAGTCTGAATCAAGACTAGTAAACATTCAAATAATTAGATAACTATAGAATTCCTAATGAAAAAGTTAGCATTTGCATTTCTTAATACGTCTATACGATCTTAAGGCTACTATTTAAATATTAGTTATAATTTAATTTGTCTATGTATGAAATTTATATAGCAAACAATAAAACAGAAAAGCTTCTTAAGCATTACATAAAGGAGAGACAGGATATTGCAACCAAACTTCAAAGGTTAAGGCACTCACCGAGAACTGAAATCGGTGCGCATCCTTTGCATGGGAGATTAGCAGGCAAATGGAGCTGCTGGCTAGGCTCAAATATAAGAATGATTTATAGCATTGACGATTCAAACAAAAGGATTATTGTAGAAGCAGTGGGAACCCACAAAATATATTAGACTCTAAGTTTTTTTATTTTTCCTTCTGAAATATTCTTTTCACTCTCCAGAATTTGTTTCATCATCTCTGGGTTCTGCAGTATCTCTATTGTCTCTTTCATGCCTTCGTATTCCTTTCTTGATATAATAACCATATCCTGCTTCATGTAAACTATGCTATATATTGACATTTATATAGATTTCGGAATTTATGCATTTCTTCATCGCCTATTTTTTTGGCACTTTGGTTATTGAGCCGTTGAATAAGAGGAAGAAAATGGTTGTTAGAAGTTGAAATATATAACCTATTTCTTATTTTTTGGAATACCGGATTTTTTAACATTTTCTTCAAATTTTTCAACTGCTTTTTTTATTATACCTTTGATAGAATCCTTTATAGGTATTTTCCATCTCAATCTAGCATAAATTATGTATACAATAAACAAAAAAATTGATAATAACAGCCATTTCCAATATTTTGATAATAATAATTTTAACTTAATCCATTTATTCAAATTTGTTTCGGGCTCTGGTTTTTTCAGTACGACTAAACTAACTTTTTTATCAACAGGTTTTGACTTACCATCAGTTGCAGTAAATATTATGGTTTTATTTCCATTAAATGGATAATCTGGTATAATTTCGATAAATTCATTTTCTATTGCTATTTGAATGTTATCTGGCTTGCTGGAAGAGAATACTAAAGTGTCATTATCCTCATCTATAAAAAATTTTGATAGGTCCAAAGTCAATGTTTCATTAATTTCAAATGATTTAGTATTAGAAATCCATTTTGGAGGTCTATTTTTCTGAGGTTCTGATGTAGGGAGTTGTTCTTTAAAATATTCATGTGAATATACTTTT
>JACPDF010000009.1 GCA_016184145.1 Candidatus Woesearchaeota archaeon
TCTATGTTGACGCCTTCCAAAGCAGACACTAAAGCTTTTATTCTGGCTTCATCTACCTTAATGCCAGCCGCTTCAAGCACTTTCTTGACATGCGCCTCATCCACTTTCTGCCCTGCCTTGTGGAGCAGCATCGCGCTATAGATATATTCCATCGTTTTTACCTCCATTAACTTTGTTTTTTATCTTGCATTGAGTTTGTTTTTGCACGAAAATGCTTTGCATTTTCGGCATCCTGAAAATCTTTGATTTTCATGATATCTTATGATGCACAATCATTTGTTCAGTTATTCTATAAAATCACCATCTATCTTTCCGGGCACTGAAAAATATTTAATAATCACCTGCGTTTTTGCTCTCTTTCTTTGTTAAGGCAAAAACGCCGAATTATTTTTTTTATTTTTATTGTGTTTTGATTTTAAATCGTGCATCAATTTTAATCCTAATCAAATAATTGTAAGCCTGTTTCTGAACCTATTGGCTATTTCCTCAAAGTGCCTTTTTTTAGGAGTTCTTTTGCCAAGTCCTCAACTTTTTTCTGCTCATCTTCCTCTTTTGCCTTTTTCAGCTCTTCCTCAATCTCAGCTTCTTTTTCATCTATCTCTGATTCTTTTTCTTCTTGCCTTTCTTCTTTTACAGGCTCTTCTTTTTTTATCTCTTGTATTGGCTCTTTTGCTGACTTTTTTTCTTCTTTTATTTCTGGCTTAATTTCTTCCTTTTTTTCTGCCGGTTTTTCTGCAGCTTCAGCCTTTTCTTCCTTAACTTCTTTTGGCGGGATTGTTTCAATGTTTGCAACTGCCTTTAAACTTAACATTGATCTTTCTGCCTTAGCCAATAACTCGTCAATAATCCCGGAATCAATGATATTTTGGCTTATGCCAAGGGCTTTTGCGTCAGTGAATGCCTTGCCTATCAGCAATTTTGCATTATCTTTTGTTATGTAAGTTATATTGAAAGCAAGATTAAATGACTGCAGGGCTGCAAGATTCACATTGTTTATGTAGTGCTGCTCGTCAACATCCAATATTTCCTTTTGGTAAATGGTGCCGTTTTCATAAGCAGCCATCAGGCCAAGGCCAACTTCCATCGGCTTTATGCCGAGCCTTGTCAAGACCTCGGCTACTTTTCCTGTTATCTTTTCCCCTTTCTTCGCCACTACTGTATCCTCTTTTACTGCTACCTTTCCAGATTCCACCCCTACTTTAAGACCTGCGGAGCTTAGCTCGCTAATAATAGGGCCAGGCGCAAAAGGAGTCGGGCCTTTAGGAACTACAATATCGCTAGGGGCTATTTGCCCGGCTTTTGCCGGTGCCGGAGTCCTGCTTTTCCTCAGGATTCTGCTTAACTTAAATGGGCTGTCTTTTGTAAATATCAAAGCTGGCATGCCGTCAAAGTGCTCTTCCAGAGCTTCTATGCCTTTCTTGTCGTTCTTTATCTTTTCCAGCGCAACTTTCATCAAAGTTTTCTTTGTCATGAATAAACCCACTTTGCCCCTTAGCTCTGCTCTCATCGCCTGAAGCTGCGGCGCTGGCAGGTTTTCCATGTTTACCACTCCGATTATAGGATACTCTTTGCTCAGCTTTACAACATCATCCACGGTTTTCTTCTTAAATTCAGATATGTGTGCCATTTTATAGTTAGCCATTAATTGTTTTTTTTACCTTATCATTCCCAATTATTTGTTAAGTCTTTATTTGATATTTTATTTTTATTTCATTATGCATTGAAAAATATTTTTTATTTCCCGAAACCTCCAATTTTTGCACACAAAAATGTCTCATTTTTTCGCACATTATTATTTTTGATAATTATTATTCCTCTTCCTTTTTTGGCTCTTGATTCTTTTTTGGTCTCTGTGTTTTTTCCTTGGCTTTCTTTTCCGCTGATTCCTCCGGTTTTAGCTCTTGCCGCGGTTTTTCTTCTTTTGCTCCGGCTCTTTCAGCTTGCTTTTTCCTAGCTTTTCCTTTTTTGCCCTTGCCAACGGAATTGGCACCGGACTTTGTCCGAGCGCCTTCGGCTTCCAGCTCTTTTGATTCTTCTCCCATTGCAAACGCAGGCCCCATTGTAAGCTTAAGCATGACATTTTTCACATTGTGCTTCTCATTTGGAAGGGTATGTATTACAGAATTGTAAATTGTCAAGATATTATCAATGACTTCCCCTTCATCGCTGTCTTCTTTTCCCACCATGCATTTTATTGCCGGCTCGTTTTTTGTTGCTATTTTAACTGTCTTGCCGAGCTTTTCGCACAATTGCCTTACATTAGCGTTAGGAGGCAAAATTCCGCCCATCTTGGGATTTGGCATCTTGCCTCTTGGACCAAATACGCGGCCAAAGGTTGTGGCAATCTGCGGCATTATATTTGCCTGGGCTATGAAGAAATCATGCTTGTTAGCAAGCTTTTTTATTTCCTTTTTATCCCTGAACCTGTTAAAGCTCTCTGCAAGAATTACCTCATCGCAAACTTCCTTTGCTGCCTTTTCAAGCTCGGGGCCGACTAAAGCGCATACAGAAACTTTCTTTCCGCTGCTATGGTGCAGAGTTACAAAAGTGTTGAGCTGCTGCTCCTGCTTCTTTAAGTCTAAGTCCTTAAGGTTTATAATTAAGTCTATGCTCTGCCTGAAGTTCCTTTTAGGAGAATTCTCTTTTACAGTCTTTAATGTTTTTGCTGCTAATGCCTTGTCCATCTTCCCTCCTACTAAACTCGCAAGCGAGGTAGTTTTAACGGGTATCAAATTGGAAAAGACCCTTTATTTATAAAGTTAATTGTTTAATTTTTGGTAATCCAAGACCTTTAAATCTTCTATTCTACTGAAATGCTTGCTGTTACGCGTAACAATACTTTGATTGTTTGCTTTTGCGATAGCTGCTATCATTATGTCTGGAAGGTCTATCATTGATCCTTTTTTCTCCAGATCATACATGATTTTTGATGCCTCCAATGACGCGTTAATATCAAAATCCAGTATTGCAAAAGAGCTTGATAGCAACAATATCTTTTCTTGTTCTTCCTTATTTCCGAATCTTAATGCTCCAAAGTACAGCTCCATGCATGAAATTGCTGCAATATGTACATTCTCCATTTTATCAATGGCACCTTTATGCAATTTTCCCTTAAGGTAATCAATCAAAAAAGAAGTGTCTAATATCATTATTCTTTCCACTCTTCCATTAGCCGTTTCATTCTTGCTTCTTCGAGCTTTCTATTCTGTTTCCTGCTTTCCTTGATTGCTTCTTCTATTTTATCAGCTGTGCTCCTATTAAGAACTCCATAAAAATCCATTAGATTCTTTTTTCCCGTTATCCTGTTTATAACGTCGGTAAAGCTTTCCCTTTCTTTTTTCAGAACCTTTAACCGATCATATGCGCTTTTGGCTATGGATATTGTTTTGGTTGCCATATTTTCTGTGTATGTATGTGTATTATTTAAATATTTCTATCTTTATTTGCTGCAAGCAGAAAAGCTTATAAATAAGTATAATAACTTATAAAGTAGATATAATAAATATAAGTGATTTAACTTATCAAATGCTCACTGAAAAGGAAAGGCAAGTTCTGGAATTCAGGAAAAAGGGCATGAAGCAAAGCGAGATAGCTGCAAAGCTGAAAATTTCCCAGCCTGCTGTTTCTGCTTTTGAAAATAATGCCCTCAGGAAAATAAATGATGCAAAAAAGATTATTGAGCTTGCTAAGAAGCTAGGGGTTAAATATGAGGAAAGATAAGGGCAAAAAGATAATATTGCCGCATAAGGAGGTTAATGTCAAGGTTTTCCTGAAAGCCCTGGCAGCCTGTTTTATATTGGCTTTGGCGCTTGCAGGGCTCTATGTCTTAGAGCCGACAATAACAGGACTTATAATCGGAGCAAAGCAGCTTAGTTACAGCGATGAAATCAGCTTAGAGGTCAATGAAAGCTCTGAGTTTGTATGGAATTTAGGGCATCCTGGCAAATTGAAAGCGATTAAACTGAGCGGGACCATAGAAAATGAGGGCTCGGCAAAGGCTTATGTGGAGAATAAGGGCGTCAGGTATCTGATTTTTGACAGCAACAAGTTAAATGAAAAGGAAATCCTGGACAAGATAACGGGCTTTGCTGCTGCGGAAAATAAGGATAAGGGCAAAGAGCCTAATCATCCTCCGACATGGAAATCCGACACGGAAAGCTTTGTTATTAATACTACGCTGAGCATTAATTTGGGCGATTACTTTGAGGACAAGGACAATGATACACTAAAGTATAATGCTTCAGAACTAAAAACAGACGATCTGGAAATCCTGCTGGAAAATGCCATATTGACGATTTATAATAAGAATAATCTGGACGGAAACAGGACTTTGGAAATATTTGCATATGATAACGAGGCTTCAAAGAAAAAGGACATTGTTTTGATTTTAATCAAGAGCATGATGCTCAATGAAACTCCAATAGAGAACATAACCAATCAGACGATAAACATAACTCCAATAATCAATGAAACAACAGAAAACATAACAACAAACAAGACAATCACAATTAGTGTAGACTATAAGGTTGGCACGAATTATGATGTTGACGACAATGGGATTGAGACTATAACAGGAGTCATAGATATGAGTGTTGAGGCAAGCAGGTTCAGCTGGGATGCTGATGAAAGCAATGTATGCACCCGCTGGGAGACTTACTCCGTTGAGAACGAGGAAAGCACTTTTGTCTGCTATGGCAGCCCTGATTGCTGCTCATTGGCTAATTTAGCCCCGACAAGGGAAGATTGGAATGAGGCTTTCCACAGCTATTACGGGCTTTACGGAGCTACCTTAAATAATATAATAAGCGCCCAGGTCATATATGCGGATTATAACTTAAGCCTTGAGAATCCTTATTCCGAAATAGTTTATTCAGGCATCGGCAATCTGAGCGCTGTTTATTACACTGGATTGATAGCATTTAATGATGTCTGCGAGGATACTTGTGAATTGTTTGATTTTAACGAGACAGGCTATAAGCTGATATTTGAAATCAACAACACAAAACTCACGATTGATACTATTGACTACATTATTGAGGGGGAAGCTGAGCCAAATAACGAGCCAGTTTTTATAAAAAACATAAGCAATATCACCATGGCTAAAAACATGGAATATACTATTGACTTAAGCGAACATTTCCATGATGCGGATAATGACACATTAGCTTACAGCTATTTTGATATGGAGAATATAACGATAAGATTCGAGGATAATTTGATGCGTATAATACCAGATGAGAATTTTACCGGCAGCAGTTTTACCTTCATAACAGCAAACGACTCTTTTGCATCTTCTGTCTCAAACATATTTGGGATTGATGTAAATGAGCCGAAGGAAACATTTGAGATAAGGAATGCGGAAGACAGCAAGCTGGCAGTATTTGACCCTTCCGGCAATTTAAAGATAAAAGGGATTCTAATCCAGAATACCACGCCAACAGCGGATGAGAATGACTTTGCAGTGCAGAATTCATCTGGCGGCTTAAACCTGGTTGTTATGAACCCTGAAGGGAATCTGCTGATCAAGGGCATATTGAATGAGAACCAGGAGGTTCTAGTTCCAACACCCAACTCCCTTATATTGCAATACAAAGATAACAGCACATTCGCGTATGCCAACAGCACCGGCAGCCTATTCTTAAGAGGGGCTTTGACGGAGAATGCGCTGTTTGGGTGATAGAACCTTTGAAACTAATAGTGGCAGAAATCGAAATATATTTATATTTGACTGCCTGCTTCAACATATATGACAAACACAATAACAATATCAAAACAAGAATATTCCCAAATGAAAGAAGAGATAGAATTCTTAAGAAAAACCAGCTTATACAAGAGGCTCCTGCAATTTGAAGAAAACATAGAATCAGGGAAGATATTTACCAGAAAAGACCTTGGATTTTAACCAAACGATTTTCTTGCCTTGCGCTTTATTTTAAAGATTGTTTTTCTTTGCTTTTCCTCACTTGTTTTTAATTCGTACTCAAAAACATATATGTTATCCAGGCCCATTATATGTTTAAAATATAGTCTTATTGGCGGATGCTTGCTTTTTATTTCATAGATATGCAAATGCGAATCTATTAATTTTCCTGCTACTGGCCCTAATTCTTCAATTCTGTCCAGCATTTTTGACAAAATATTTTTCACCTGCTTATTTTTTCCTGCCTGCTTTAGCTGGCTTAGCATAACATCGTCAAATATTATTTTAAAATTAGCCATGGATTACAAAGCATATAAGTTTTATTTAAAGTTACTGTTATTTCTTAGTATGACAATTACACAGAATGCTGTATTTGGTTGATAATATTCTTTTCTGCATTTTCAATCCATAATCTGAAATTTATGTATATTTAATTAATACCTTTTAATCTGATATTATTAATACCCATATTTCTATATTAATTTACTAAATAGTAATATTTATATAATAGTATATCCATAGGTTATGATTCTAGTCCATTTTTAATCCATTTTTAGTCCTTATTTATGGAGTACAATAATGCCCGAGATACGATTTACCGTCACGAAAAAGCTGAATGATAGGATTCTTGAGATTGTTAACGAGCTTGGGGTAGATAAGTCCGATTATATCAAAAGCCTTATACTCAAGGACCTGCGGGAGAAAGGAGGTAAATAACAGGTTTAATACATATTTAATCCATATTTAAACCATGAATTTGACAAAAAAGAGGAATTAAATGCCGGAAATAAGATTCACTGTTACAAAAAAGCTGAATGGATTGGTTTTGGGCATTTCCGATGACTTGGGAGTGGACAAGTCAGATTACGTCAAAAGCCTAGTGCTAGGAGACTTAAGAAAAAAAGGAAGGCCAAAAAATGAGGATGGAAAGAATGAGGATAGGCAATTATAAAGAGCTGGCAAAAAGGGCATTATTTTTAGCTGTTATAGCGCTAGTCCTGTTTTTTGCCGCATTGCTCCAGGTAAGCTCTGAGGAGGAAACGGTAAAGTATGCGGATTTGGAAAAAGAGCAGATAAGCGATGAGTCGCAGGAGCAGTTAAATGAATATTTTGGAGCTATCCTTGGCGATGCCGGAAATGAAGCCAGATTCAACACAATAGCGTCAAAAAACAACATTGCCATCCTAAACGTTACTATTGACGGCAAGGACAGGAGGATTCTGACGAAGCTAAGCACTGGCATGCTGCTGCCTGTGCAAGTGAATATAACAAATTTGGTGGAGACAATAAATCTCATCGTGCATGGAAATATCTCCCTTGGAGGCTTGTTGTTTTCAAAAATAAGCAATGAATATGGCGACAGGAATTTGCTTGGGATTGCGAGCGCAAAATCAACGTTTGTGGATGAGGGCTTTTCCAGGCTTTACAATGGAAAGGCTAATGTGAGCATCAACCCCATATTAAGGGGGCAGATTTCCAGCTATAATGTATTCCTGTCGGCAGAAAGCCTTACGCAGGGGATTTATGTTGCGGAGAAAAGAGGAAGTTATTTCATAGTTAAAGGCGTCAATCCCGGCAGCAATGCAGCTTTCTCATGGATGCTAAGGGGCGTAAGGGCAGGCTATGGGGATATGCACCTAAGCAGTGTTTATGGCAAGGAGAAAGGCATTCAGATAATGGCTATAGTTGATATTGAAAACGGGTTAACCAAGGTAAGAATCAGCGGCTTAAGCAATGCTTCTGAGCTGGTTAAGGGCAATGTGGAAAGCACTGCCAGCCAGCCAGGCAACTTGAGTTCAACCAATCAAATAACAGGCAATGTTATTGAGGAAATCATTCCCGAGACAGATTTAAGCGAGATACTGGCGGATGAGCCGACCCCATTGCCTGAACTAACAAATGAAAGCGGGCAACTGGCATCCGATTCCCCAGATTTGAGCCAGACAGGAGGCATTGAAGAGACTATAACTATTGATAATGCGGGTGCTGGCAATTTAACTTCTAATGAGACTGCCAGAGCAGAAGAAACTCGCGCTTTAGAGTTAACATTGAACAGCACAGATGAAAATTATGTCATGGATCAAGTTGCATTTGTTACCAGCTTAAGCCTTGAGGAGGTAAAGAAGCTCATTGAATTCGCTTACAAAGAGCCGGAAAACTTCGAGGATGAGGCAATAGGGCCTCTGCCTGCTGGACAATTGCTTTATCCAGAAGGGATAGAGAAAGTAAACGGCTCTATAATAATTAGGGTTGGATGATGAATAAGGCAAAAGATGGCAGGAAATAAAGGAACTGGAAGAAAGAAAATGGCAATATCTTTAGATTCAATAAAAAATAATATGACAAATAAAAAAGAAGAAAACGGGTTCCATAGCCAAGCCACAGCACCCAGACAAACTCTACTGTTCACCAGAACTGAGAGCATAAAACAAAACATATTTAAATATCTTTCGGTTGATGAAACCACTTTGGCAGAGCTGGGGTCGCATAGCCTGGCCATTGCGGCAGATTCAGGCTCTGCTGTTCTACCAGAACACGCGGGTTCAAATTCTCTCAGCAATGAGATGAATCTCCCGCCCCCAGCGTCAAAATTCAGCAATATAGAAAACATCAATAATAATCCAGCAAAAAATAATCAAAAAATATCCCATATAAATCCGCTAACCCCGATAATTTTATTATCATTCTTTTTATTGCTTTCCGCTCTTGCATTTGCCATTCCTGACAGCTTAACATTGCAGGGAAAGCTGACAAATTTAGCTGGCACTTCGCAGTCCGGAGCATTCAACTTTACTTTTGCCATTTACGACGCTTATACGGGAGGAAATGTTCTGTATAGGGTAAACCTGAGCATTACAACAGACTCAAACGGGATTTATGATGTTATCCTGCAGAACTTAAGCAGCCTGAATTTTTCAGAGCAGTATTATCTTGGCATTATGGTTGGAAGCGATTCTGAGATGGAGCCAAGGATTAATCTGACTTCTGCCCCTTACTCTTTCAGGGCAAATGTTTCAGAGGCTTTGAACAGGGAGAATAGGTATGAAATTGCTGTTTTGAACATAACCGGAAACTTGACTTTGGGCCAGGATTCTGACGATATCATAACAGTAACTACCGGAAGGCTCAATATTTCTGACGGGAACATTATTTCAGGAGGGAATTTGACTTTAACTGATAGGATTACTTTCAGATTCAACCAGATAATTGATGGTTTGGTTTCCGGGTTTTTGAGGATTAACGGGAATCTGAATGTTACCGGCAATGTTTCAATTGCCCAGGATACCTTGTTTGTTGACAATACATCCGGCAAGGTCGGCATCGGTACTACAAGCCCGCTTCACAAGCTCACAGTAGTTGGAACAGTAAACGCAACAAGCCTTAACGGCTCTCTTGACTGCACAAATATAGCTGGAGGCTCTGATAGTGATTATTGCACAGATGCAGGCCTTACTGGGATAAACACAAATGACTTGGCAATAGTCAATGTTACCATGTTTGACAACAACACGATAATAAGGACTGGAAACCTGAGTTTGATATTTAGCGAGAGGAATAACAGCTTGTGGAACATAACACCCTCGCAAGTGCTATTGAGGAATGCAGAAATAAACCTATCCGTTAATGGCAACAATTTCTTTGTTGATACTACAAATAAAAGAGTTGGCATTGAAAATAATAAGCCAACAGCAAAATTGCATATTAATGGCTCAGAAGACGCCTTGGTAAATATCAGCAATGAAACAACTACATTATTTTATATTGATGGTAAAAACCGAAATGTTAGTATAGGTTTTTCTCCATCAGGAGCAGCAGCATCGCTTACTCTGTTTGGAACTTTTTATCTTTCTGGAGGTATTGCTATGCTAGCTAATCAGGTTTTTTCAATTGGAGGCAGCCAAATACTTTCACAAGCAACAACTCCAATAACCCATATTCAAAGCTTATCAGGCGGCGCTAATCCCTGGTGGTTTTATGAAAATGCAGTGTCGGGAGCAAACTCGGAAATTCGCATTTTTGGCTTTCCAACAGAAGCGACTACATCCGGGTATGCTGCATTTCAGATTGTTGGCTCTAATAATGACTTAAGAATTGACACAAATGTCTCAGGCAGCAATATTCGCCTAATGAGACCGATAAGAATTATAGTCAATGACACAAATAACTTTTCAACTACTAATGTTTTAACTTTAGACCATTTCATAAATAATCCTGTAAATTCTACTGGCGGCATTGGAGTAAGCATGCTGTTCAGGGCAATGGACAATGCCTCGCAGTTTTACAATATTGCGAACATATCGGCAATTTTGTATAATGCAACAAATGGAAGCCAAGCAGGAGCATTGACCTTTGGCACAGTTGGCTCTGATACCGGAGACGGAAGCAAAGGCCATTTAATAGAAAGGATGAGAATTAATGCGAATGGAAGCGTTGGCATTGGAACAACAAACCCATTAGAAAAGCTTGTTGTAATTGGCAATGCCAACATTTCCGGAACTTTGAATGTAAGTGGAAGAGTTGCACTTCCGAATATTGCCGGGCAGTCGTGCATAGGAAGCGATGCTGGGGGGGTATTGCAGGCAGGGACTTGCGTTAGTGCAATAAACACAAATGACTTGGCAATAGTCAATGTTACCATGTTTGACAACAACACGATAATAAGGACTGGAAATCTCACAACATTAAACACTTTAAACAACTATGTGGAGATAGGGGACTTTAATTTGGGGAAAATATCAAATGACACGATTCCCAGGTCTGCAAATATTTCTGTGGCTTTGTGGAATATGTCATTGCCCACTGACGGCATAACAAGGGCTTTAATGTTTCCAAGAGACTTAAACAGCTCTGTGCTGATAGGATTTGGAAATGTAACTCGGTAGCTGCTTATGGAAGCTTAAATGCTACTTACCTAAATGCAACAAGAATAACAGGAACTGCGATACTTATAGGAAGCAAGCCTGTGCAGGCATCTGGGGACTTTAATTTAGGGAATATAAGCAACTATACGCAATATACCCGTTCAACTGACTTTAATCTTGGAAATATATCAAACAATACTTTAGTAAAAGGGGATAATTCAACTTTGGCCCAATGGGTTGTTTCTGGAAATGATATATACAATAAAAATTCAGGGAATGTAGGGATAGGAACGACTTCGCCTAATGAAAAGCTTGTAGTTATCGGCAATGTAAATATTTCAGGCACTTTAAATGTTTCTGGGAGAGTTTCATTTTCAAATCTTGCAAGCTGCACTGGCGATATTGAAAGCGATGCTAATGGCGTTTTGAGCTGCGGGACTGATGTTGGAAGCTCTGGAACAGTAAACTCAACTGCCTGGAACAGGACAGGAACTAATGTTGTTTTGGCCAACCAGGGGGATAAAGTCGGCATAGGAACAACAACTCCAAACACAACACTAACAATAGCCGGCAATGTAAGCCCTGCTTTCTCTTTTAATTATTCCATTGGAACTTTTGCTTTTGATAACAGGCTTGATGTTAATCTTACTGGAGTTCTTACAGGCGACAATCAAGGCTATAGTGTAGCGCCTGCCGGGGATGTAAATGGAGACGGGTATGATGATGTGATTGTTGGCGCTTATTTCAATGATGGTAGGGGCTCTAATTCTGGAGCTGCTTTTGTTTATTTTGGAGGAGCTTCCATGGATAATGGA
>JACPDF010000025.1 GCA_016184145.1 Candidatus Woesearchaeota archaeon
GGTGGATAAATAGTGGTGGAATTCGCTGAGTCAAGAACCACCTTGATACTCATACTATACCAAATTCATGCCACCCGTCTTTGACGGGTGGTTCTTGACGAGTTTTGTGTCCATTTTTTAGACAGAAGCACTTTATTCATCCTCTCTAATGACCCAAGCCCCAAATTCCTAATCTCACTTTCAGGTTCGTTAGAATGAAAATAACTATTTCTGAGATTTAGTATATTCCTAAAATGGAAAGTAAAGTCTTCAGGTGTTCCCTTAAATGATTCTCCGAATACAGCCCTCCATTGACTCGTTATTATTTGCCTCAAATGTTCCAAATCTGTTTTTCGTAATAGTTTTTGTTCATCTTTATACTGATTTATATCAAATGTAGGGTTACTTTTAATCTCCTTTTCTGTTCTTTCTTGCACTACTGCCTTTACATTATCTGGTATTACCTTCCACCAATTAGAACCGTATTTATTTTTCATATTATAATTAACAAAATCACGTAACTTTACCTCAAATTTATTGATAACATCCATTTCTGATTTATCAAATTGAACTTCAATGTCGCTCTTTGCACCAATAAGTTCTCCTATCTTTGACAATACCAAATTTTCTCTTTCTTTGACAAAATTGACTAACTCATTATTGATTAAGAAACCATACGCCTTTTTATTAATAAAATGAGTTTCTAATATATCCAAAAATTCATTTTCATTTTCCTTATATACTTCTTCAATAAAATCTTTAATATACTCTTTTGGCTCTTTATTACTCTTTCTAATATTGGTTTTCTTAGATAACCAAGCCATATTCAGAACTGAATCTATATACTTGGAACTATCAGCATCATATTTCCTGCTTTTTGGAAAAATATGGTCTTTATCGTTTTCTCTTGCATTACCAAGCATTTTGCCTGTCTCAAAATCTTTTGAACCTTCCAAAGCCAACAAAGACATCACTCCCTTATACATTGCATTAGACTGAGTATTCAGATTTCTTAATCTTAAAACTTGCAAGTTAATTTTTGCTTGTTGCACTGATTTAGGTACTTTGGAATCATCGTCAAACCAATCTTTTAACTCTTTGAAGTCTGCTGTTAATCTACTATCTACAGATGATGAATACGCATTAGTAAATACACTTGACCAATACCACATCTCAAGTTTTTTATTACATTCAAACTTATTGTGCCTTGAGTCTATCTCTCTAAGTAAAGAGGCAATTATAGGTATGACTGGGAGAAATGGCATTTCTTTCTCATCTTTAACACCAAATCCATCTTTTAAATTTTCTAATTTTTGAATGGCTAAATCTACATAATTTGAAAATTCTTCCCAATGTTCTTTAAATAATAAATCGGGATGTTTTTGATAAATATTCTCGTAGATATCTAATATATCCCTTCTTTTACAAGAACTTGCTGGGTGATAACATAACGATATTGCCTGAAAGATGTAAAGGCGTACTTTTTCAGATTTTTTAGCATACCTATCTATTGTTTTATACTTTTCAACTGTGTAATCACCCCATAACTCTCTTAAGTTTATTTTATATTTGTATAATCTTGCTATTAATAAGTCAAATGTATCAAGTCGTTCTCCTCGTGTATTGATATTTTCAAATATGTCTGCAACTTGCTCAATGCTAAAGGATTTTGGTAATTGTATTATAGGAATTTCAAAACCATTTAATATGTGATTAAGTTTATCATCTATTAGGTGTCTAATCTCTATAATTTTATTAGTATCATTAGATTTTGTTAATAAGAATTTTTCAAAGTCATTTAGCCATTTTCTATAATTTTCTAAATGATAAAAAGGAAATAATAATTGTTTATAAGTATCCTCAAAGGTATATCTTGTGTCTTTACATATAACTATATCTTTTAGTGGGTCGTTTTCAAAAAAAGCCCTAAGGTCTATGTAAAAATATTGATGACGTTCTCTAAATTTAGTATCATCCCATTCATCTTTATCTCTCCAGATTTCAAGATTTGGTGCTTTAATAGAATAGTATAATGATGTAATTCTCTGTTGTCCATCTAAAATAATGGAGTCGGGTCTTTCAATTTTGTCATCAAATCCTTTGATACTTATTACATCCACAGGCGGTTCTTTCTCTAAATCCCATAGTAAGAAAGAACCTACAAAATAATCATTAAATATAGATTCAAGAAACTCTCTTATATCCTCCTTATCCCAATCAAAATATCTCTGAAAGTGAGGTAAAGTCCAGTCTTTTTCAACTGATGTAATTATATCCCTAATCTTAATTCTTTCAGGGCTTTTTAATAAATGTGGTTGGTGTTTAATTGTCTCAGTATTGATAGAACTTATAAAGGAAGAAAAGTCAAGTTCTTCTATAATTTCTTGAACTTCTTCCTCTTCGTAAAGTTCTTTCTTTATTCTATCCTTTCCTTCAATTTTGTTCCAGATATGCCAAAGCAAACAATCAACTGTTATGAAATCTGGATTTTTAAATCCATTTTCTTTTAATTCTTCTTTAAATAACGCTAAAACTTCTATACACTCAACATATTCAGAACCAGTCTTAAGCTGGTATTTATAATATTTTTTTGGCAACAAATCAATTTCTAAATAAGGTAATGCAGTTTTAGGTTTATCGTTCCATAAGCAATATTTATCAGGAAATACAAAATGTAATATTTCGGAAATTGATGAAGTTCCAAAACCACTTACTTTCTCTCTAAAATTATCTAATCTGTTGACTATATTGTCTTTGCCATATAACAGATTATACAATTCCTCTTTTAGTACTGATAACCCATTTGGTCTTAAAAGCCTATTATCAAAAAACCAGTCCTTATTTCCCCATAAATTACTTGCCCACAAATTTTTGTAGATTTCTCTAAAATCTTCTTCTGTAAGGGTTCTTATATTGTCTCTTGCTAATTTCTTACTAAAAAATAGATGATGTTCTTGATGAACTTTATAGTTCTCTTTACCTTCTTCAGTTTCCATCCATCGTTTATAGGATTCAATAAAATCTCTTATTTTTGCTTTTTGCTCTTGTGTTAGTTTCATTTCCATCCTTCTAAAATGGATGTTATCTGTCCTTTATTAACATACCTAAAGTCTTGTGGTGGATTTAAATTATCACTTCTAAGGATTTCTAAAGGTATCTTTTGCTCAAATTCAAAAACTTTTCTTATTTCAAATGCAATTCCTTTATTTTTTCCCTTATAATAACTTGATATAAATGTCCTTGTAACTTTAGCCTTTTTTGAATATTGCCTTAATCCGTTTATTGATTTTATAATAACTCTTTTAATTTCAAAAACTCCAACTATCTTTTTTGTTGGAGATGACTCATAAACAAGAACATATTTACTCAAATATTTTGGTAATCTCTTACGCAGTTCTATAGTTTTTTCCATACTAAATATTTTTTTAGAATATTCTGGCTTTATTGATAACATTATTAAAAATTCATTAATGGACATATCCCTCAAAATTTTAATAAATCTATTTACCATCTTTTACACCTCCAAGAACTCTTATTTTGTCTAAATCTTCTTGCAGTAAATACATAGTGCTTTGAGGATTATAATTTTGAATTAATTTATCAGTTATAATTTTATAAGGAATTTTTTTCTTATACCTTCTAAATTTACCTATCAACAAAGTTAATACATTATTATCTTTATCAGCAAAACTTTTAACTTCCTTAAGATTTAGCAATCCTTTAGTGTCATATTTTTCAAAAACAATTTCTGGGTCATCTATAATAACTTCTTTAATTTTACCTTCTCCTATGATGGCTTGTGTAGGTTCTGTTTCATAAAAAACAAAAATATTCCCTCTTTTTACATCTTTTACATTGGGAAACTTATAAAATACTTTATCAACTCTCAGGGATTTTTTATCTGCAATTAAAAGAGTCTGTGTTCCATCATATAGAAGTCTATCACTATATTTCTTATCTACTGATGATAAAATTCCTGCAACTTTTTGTCTTTTTAAAGTCAAAGGATAAAACATTGTTTCTATGTCAAAACCATCAATAATTTTTATATTAGGTTTTTTATTTTTAAGTTCAAAATCATAATAAGAAACTATTATAATGCTTGAGCAATCATTACTTCTTGCATTTTCTTCTATATTAGAAATGATAATATCTGGCTTAGGTTCTAAGTCTGTAATAATTTTAACATATATCTTATAGGATTCCTTGATTGCTATTAATTTTTGTATTATTAAGTATTTATGTCCTCTATCTATTATCTTATATCCTCTTAATTTGAATAAATAATTTGCAACAAAGTCTTCAAAATCTTTTTCGGTAAGTTCTTTATAAACTTGTAACTTGCTCATATAATATTCAGATGTATTGTCCCTATAATTTAATGGAAATACTCCATCAAGAGCAAATCCATATTCGGTAAAATAACCCAATAATTCATTTACTTCCTCTTCTGCAAATGTTACAAAAATTTTCTTAAAACCTTTTTCTATCCATTTATCTATAACAAAATTTAATAAATAAGAACCAATACCAGAACCTCTCATTTCTTCAGCGAGATAAAAAGTTCTTAATTTAATCGTGGAATAATTACCCTTTTCTATTCCAGATATAGCAACACCGCCTATTTGATTGTTAAAAACAACTACAATACAATCATCTTCATTATTTTCAATTCTTGGTAGTTCTTTATCTAACCAATTTTGAATATCTGGATAATATTTTTTTAGATTTGAGACTAATTTAATTATCTCATTTTTGTCTTCATTTTTATATTTTCTAAATTCTAACATTTTTTAAATTTTTTTAGTTATTCCATATCTAGCAGACTTAACAGCTTATTTAATAATAATGAATCGGATGCTCATGGCCCAAACTATGCCTTTCCCTGAGTTCCTTGATGTGCCTTATTTTGTGCTCTATGATCCTGTTTATGTTGCTGGTAAAATCCTCTATCAACAGCGAAAGATGCTCTCCCCCTAAGAAATGCGGCAGAACAACATAATCTGCGCCTGCATCATACAATTCCAGGGCTTCGTTTATCTGGGATGCGGTAACAAACACAATTATTTTTTTATTTTCCTTTTTTGCAGTCATTATCAAAAGCTTGTTATCAATCTTGGTGGGTATTGTTGATATCACCATTCTTGCCCTTTTGAAGCCCAGCCTTTCAAGAATTTCTATGTCTCCAATGTCGCCGTACAAAGCAGGCACTTTTTCTTTTATGAGGCTCTTGATGGTTTCCGGGTTAAAGTCAACAACAAGCAGCTTTTTTTTCATTTTTCTGAGGGTTTTTACAATCCCATAGCCTATCCTGTTGTAGCCGCATAAAATTATCTCTGCTCTTTTGTCTCTTGGCATATATTCAAGCCCTTCCCTGTTTTCCGAGAACCTGTCAAAAATATCAAGGTATTTGGAAATGCTCTTGTAGATGCTGTCATCAAACTTCACAAAATATGTCGTAAAGATGAGGGTTATTATCGCCAGCATCACCGTAAGGGAAAATATTTCCTGGCTTACATGGCCAAGCAAAAGGCCCTGTGCAGCAATTATCAATGAAAATTCAGAGACCTGTGCAAGTGATATTGAGGTCAGGAAAGCAGTCCTTTTTTTATAGCCAAAAAAAGCTGTGGTGAAAATTATTATCAGAGGCTTGATAATTATAACAAGCAGGAGCAATATTGCAAAGGGCTTTATTATTGCGTCAAAGCTGCCCAAAAGCAGGGCCATTCCCAAAGAAACAAAAAACATCACAGAAAAAAAATCCCTCAAAGATTTTATCTTGCCTATAACCTCCAAGCTGTAAGGCAGGTTTGCCAAAGAAACACCTGCTATAAATGCCCCTATAGCAATCGAAAACCCGAGGTAATTGAATGCTATGGCATAAAGGAAACTCAGCGCAACTGCAGAAATAAACAGCAGCTCCTGGGACTTAGCTGCGAATCCAAATACCGACGGAAAAATGTATTTGCTTATGGCTATAGCGACAATTAGGGCTGCTATCCCTTTTATCAATGAGAAGAGCAGGATGATAAATGAAAATTTTCCCAAGCCGACGAGGATAGACAATGCTATTATTGCTGCAATATCCTGAATTAATAATATTCCTATTATTATTTTTCCATGCAAGGTATCGACTTCTTTCTTGTCTGACAGCAGCTTAACAACAACCATGGTGGAGCTTAGCGCTATTATAAGGCCGATGTAAACCGACTCAAGAACAAAAAAGCCTAACAGCAGGGAAATTATGAATGCTATGGCAAAAGTGGAGACTATCTGTATAATGCCGCCAAAGGATGCGACAAAGCCGACGTGCCTAAGCTTTCTTACATCTATCTCAAGGCCAACAATGAACAGCAGGAAAGCAATCCCTATCTCTGAAAGGGTGGTTATTATCTCTGTGTTTGTTATCAGTCCAAGAACAGGACCTATGATAACGCCAGCAAGAATATAAGCAGGTATTAACGGCTGTTTTAGCAAGCGCGCAAAATAAGCAAACACAGTTGCTATTATTATCACAAATCCTATATCAAAAAGTATATTGGCCATTTTATTCCATTATTTCTATCTTTCCGCTGTCTTTCGCGTCATTACTTTTTCTTTCCGTAAGCTTAAGCTCTATTACATCGTTTTGCTCTAAAATGCCCTTTACTTCCTCTATAGATTTTCCCATTATTGCAGCTAGCTCTTCCAGTTTCATTTCCCACCCTCTTTTCTTATTTTAAGGATAAATCCGTCTTTGTGCTTCTTGAACTCCAATTCCATGCCTTTTTTCAGGCCTTCATATTCTGCAAGAACTTTAGGAATAGTTATTACAAGCTGTCCCGAGGGCAATTTTTGCACTTTTACCATAATAATAGTATTGCTAATAGTATTTTAAATATTTATTAATAAAGTTTATAAATTATTCTTATTAATAGTATTTAAAAGTTTCTATAGTATTGAAGGCATTTAGCCTATTTTTTTAGAACTCTCTTTATCTCATCCACCATGTCAGAAGCAAGATAAGTAAACCCTTTTTTCTTTTTTAATAATATGTCTCCTATCTGCTTGTTGCTGTAAGACGCGTTTATTGCGCTTTGCAATAAATTTTTGCTTTGCGCAAGAAAACCAGCTGTTAAGCCGGCTAAAACATCGCCGGTTCCTGCTTTTGCCATGCCGGGATTTCCGCCTTTGGTAAACAGTATTTTGTCTTTTGAGATGATTGCATCAACTGGGCCTTTCAATAAAATAATGTTATTTTTTTCCAGGAAATTTTTTAATGTTTTTTTTATTAACAATGCTTTTTTCTCAATATTTTTTTCATTGATTATTTTTTTAACTATATTTCTTTCAATTTTAGAATTCAATAAAAACAATTCTAATTCTTTAATATGCGGGGTTATTATTGAGTTTTTCAGGTCATTGGTGGATAATGCCTTTATTCCATCAGCGTCAACAACCAGATTATTTTTTATTTCTTTTATGACTTTTTTAATAAATTGCTTTGTTTCTTTTTTTAACCCCATACCATTGCCAACCAAAACAACATCATATTTTTTTGATAATCCAATAATTTCATTGGAATGCTTTGGTGAAAGATATTCTCCTTTGAATTTTTTTGTTACCAAATCATGGCTTAAACAATTAACTGCCCAAGCAACTTTTTCCGGAGCAGCCACTGTTACCCAGTCAGCACCCGAGCGTAAAGCTGCCAGGCCTGCAAGAGCAACTGCACCGATATAATCTTTAGAGCCGCCAATCACCAAAACTTTGCCATTATCCCCTTTTTTGCTGTCTTTCTTCCTTTTCGGCAGCTTAATATCTTTTTTTGAGATGTACTGCATTTTATTCTTGTTTTCTGATTCCAATATCAACAACAACCGTTTTGCCTTTATAGCTTTCCAAGCCTTTTTTCATATCATGCAGCGCTATAATCAAGTCTGGATCAAAATAGGCATTAGCCCTTTCCCCTGTGTCCGGGTTTATTCCAGAAGGGATGTCCATCGAAACTTTATAGGCTTTTGATTTGTTAAGGTTTTTTATCAAAGCAGCCAATGAGTCTTCTATGCTGCCATGGATTCCAGTGCCGAAGATGGAATCAACAATAATGTCATAATCAGAGAAATCAACCGCTTCCAAAGCGAGCATTTGTATTCTCTCATTGTTCCCTATTTTTTTGAAATTTATTAGGGCTCCTTCCTTTAATTTCGCTTCATCTCCGACAAATGACACATCAACTTCAGCATCATCGCATAAATATCTCGCGGCAGCAAAGCCGTCTCCTCCGTTGTTGCCGTGGTATGCCACTACAAGGATTTTCTTGTTTTTTACATCTATTCTTTCCTTTAAAGCATCTGCAAATGCCTTTCCAGCATTTTCCATCAGTTTAATTACAGGAATTCCAGCCTTGTTTTCCAGTTCCAGCATTTCAGCAGCGGTTATCATCTTTCAATAATCAAAAATCAGGGTTTATTAAATTATTGCTCTAAAAACTGATTAATAATGTTTATTGCGTCTTGGTTATCATCAAAACTTTTTATTAATTCTTCTTTGCTTTCTATATAGCCGATATCCTCAAGAAAATCAGTAAAATCAACCTTTTCAGAGTTTTCAAACCTTTTTAGGAACAGCTCGTAAGGATAGTTTATAGCAGGTCTCAGCATTTTTTTCCTCATCAGGTCAATTATTGTCCTGTTGATCCATTCAGTTATGCAATCAAACTGCACTGCATTTTCAAAAGAACCATCGGGAAAGGCTTTTGAAAGGAACTTTACCATGTCATCGTATTTTTCAGGCATCAATGGCATTAACGGGTCCATTGCCCCGCAAGTCCCGAACATATTGTGCTTTGTCGGCTCTTGGCTTGTTTTCAGGAAAGGGCCCCTGTTAAAGGGGAACAATCTGCACACATAAGCCCTTTTGGTGTGGTAGATAGAGCATTTTTTCTCTCTCAGGAAAGGGCATGCATCAGAGTCCATATAATAAGTAACAATTATGGCTTTATTGGAATTTAAATCGAGAATACCCCTGGATGGATTTATTTTTGCATCGACATTTACTTCTTTTTGCCACTTCATAAACCTTTTTGCTTCCCAGTCCCAAAGAGGGAAAGACATTTTTTCTATCGGTGTTAACTGCACTAAAGGCAATTTGCCATAGGCCATCTTTTCAATAAACTCCCTGTCCTCGCGCGGCATCATGCCCCTTAGATGGCTGCAGCACGAGCCGCACTGGTTGCACTGGAAAGTTTTTTCCGGTTGTATGACGTTTAGTTTCATTATATTCAGTTTAACCTATTTTATCAATAAACATCAAAAATAAAATATGCTGTCTATTGCAGCTTGAAATTTCCCGCGGGCAATGCCCTTATTATCTCATCCAAATCAAGATTTCCGCCAAGCTTATGGCTTATTTTCTTTGCCATCGAGCTTGCTTTTTCATCTCCTTGCTTTAAAATAACATATTTTTCACAATGCTTTTTTACCGCTTCCAAAGGGCCTGACATTACTGCATTATCTTTTGCCAAGCCAATGGCTAAATTTGCCTTGTTTTCCATGTAATTTGTCTTGCCATATATCATAAATGCGCCTTTTGTCAGGTATTCCCCTGATTTGGCTTTCCTGCTTACCTGTTCCGGAGCAACATAGAAAACATCAGTTGTCTGCAGTCCAAGCTTCCACGCTCTGGAGAAAGTGCATGTTGCATCAGCAGCTTCTTTTATAGTTGTTTTAGGTATTTCCTTATTATCTGCTTTAACCACAAAAAAAGGGCTTCCTGCCATGTCCGTATGCAAAACCAGGTCATTTTTTTCAGCGTGCTTTTTAATTATTATTTCGTTTGATGCAGCATCCCTGCCGCCTATTACTAAAAAATCATCAGAGCTTATGAACCAACGGAATTTCTCATACCATTCCTTTTTCCTTTCCTTTGCCTTGCTTAGCTTTTCCTCCTTTTCCTCAGATTTTTCCCTTTTTTCCTCCAGCTCCATTAATTTTTTGATGCTCTTCTGCAAAGCTTCCTCTGCCCCGCTTATCTTCCTTTTTATCTTCTTGGCCTTCTCATAGTAATCAGAAGCATTCTCTTCTATTGATTTTTTCAAGTCAAGAACTAACCTAGCCATAAGCATAGGCTTATGAAATTTTTTTATAAACTTTTCTTTATTAGCCCATCCATGAACATTATAAATGCAAAAACAAAAATATATAAACAGAATAGAGAAGAAGTGCCTTGATGGGAAAGAGAGGGCAGGGAGGAGAAGCCGTAAAATATATTGTGATTGCAGCTGTGATTATATTTGTGACTCTCTTCGGCTTTGGCGTTGTGCAGAAAGTAAGGGATAAGACATGCAATGCAGAGATTGCACAATTCGAGATTAGCTTAAAGAATCTCGACAAGGCAGCCAAATACGGTTCTGTAAAGGAATTTACCGAGCAGGTTCCTTGCGGTGCAGATGAGATTTATTTTTTTGACTTAAGCAAGGACATAAACCTTGATTTTCTTAACTATCTGCCTTTGCTCAAAGACAGTGTGGAGAGCAAAGCGGAAAAAAATGTCTTTCTGGTCAAAGATAATGAACTAATGGGCTCTTTTTATGCCGGGAACCTTGACATCGGCTTCCCAAACTATATCTGCTTTTTGCCAAAATCCGGCAAGATAAACTTCTTTTTAGAGGGAAAAGGCACTGAGGCAGCGGTTTTCCCCGGATGTTTGCAGCCTGAATGCACTTATATTCCTGAAAGCGCATCAAATGAGGAAGCAGTTACGGTCCTGCAGGAAGCCAAGGACTATGGGGAAAGTAATAATTGCCCCAATTGCCCTGCTTATTACGAGACTGTGAGCCAGCATTTCTCCAATTTTGTCCAGACAAGGGAAAATACAGAGGTATTCAGGAAATATGAATATTGCAGGGAAACGGGAAAAACGAATGTGGAAATCACGATAAGGCCGAAAGGAGATGCAAAATTTAGGAATTTCCGCTATTACGAGTCGATACCAAAGAGCTGCATTGACGACTTGCAAAAATACCTTTCAGAAGTTGAAGGGGAGGTGTCGATAAAAAATGATCCTTTGATGGTATGGATGCTTGACGACATAAAAACAGAAGGAAAAATCTCTTATGAGCTGAATAAACTGTTGTCAGATGAATGCAAAAAAATAATCATGGGTTTGGGAGTTGCAGAAGTCATTGAGGATGGCAGGACAGTGGCTGTTCCTGAGGTACCTATTGTGCAAAGAGAATCTGTAGAGCAAAATATAGGCCCGGTTATAGAAAATATCCCAGATAAGGCTGTTGGGTTTAATGAGCAGGAGCAGATTGTTATTGCAGATTTGTGGCAGTATGCGAATGATAAGGAAACAGGAAGCCATGAGCTTGGCTATAGCATAACAAGGCAGACAAATCCAAGCATGGTTGAGTGCTCCATAAAAAAGAATGAAGAATTGTGGTGCACGACAAAGCAGAATACCGATGGAGTTTCCGATGTTACAATAGAGGTTTTTGACGGTGAATTAACCGATGAGGATACTTTTAGGGTTGCAATTGATCCCAGTGTCGTCTGCGGCAATGGCATTATACAGGGAACAGAGCTATGCGATGACAATAATCTGGCTAATAATGACGGCTGCAGCTCATCTTGCAATATAGAGGCAGGATGGACATGCACTAATGAGCCAAGCATATGCACAACCGTTCAGTCTGCTGCAGTTTGCGGTGATGGGGTATGCAATACTGTTGGTGGTGAAAGCTGCTCAACCTGTGCAATAGACTGCGGAACATGCCCAATACTATCTAAATTTGCTACATTGACATGCAGGCAATCAGATGAAGATTGTGATTGGCCTTTTACAAACCCATGCGAAGGCTACCAAAATAGACAGAAAATAGGAAAATGTATATTCAATATTTTCATTGATGATTACCTATGCTACAATGAATGGAATTCAAACGGCTGTGCTGAAAACCCTGTATGCCCTGAAGGCTACCAGATTTATTCCAGCCAGAGCTGCTGCACACCGCAAGCATCAACAATCTGCTTTGAAGATGATGCTTACTGGCAGGATTCTTGCGGAGAGATGGAAGACAAAAAGGAAGAATGCGGGGCAACTACTGTAACCAGCGACTTAAGGTGCAACAGCGACATATTGGAAAGAAAGAAAATAAACCGCGGCTGCAGCGCAGGACAATGCTTCCAGAGCCAGGAATGGATAATGGAGCAGAACTGCGGAGCTTCTGGACAGATATGCGATGATGCCAGCAAAAGCTGCGTGCAACCCGAGCCTGAACAAGAAGAAGACTCTGGCGGAGATGGCGGTGGAGGAGGTGGAGACGGATTTTGTTTACTTGAAAATAGCTTAATTTTAATGGGAGACAACCGTCTAAAAAAAATTCAAGACATTAAAGTTAGTGATGTCGTGAAATCATTGGATATTTATAATAACAAACTTATAAACACAAAAGTGACAGAAATAATATCTAACCACACAAGAGATCACTATTATTCCATTAATAATGAGTTATTTATTACGAATGATCACCCAGTTTTAATATTAAAAGATGGTACATTATCTTGGGTTAAAGTAGAAAACTTAAAGATTGGAGATAAAATAAAATCTTCAACTGGTTTTACAATTATAACTGAAATTGAAAAAATAAAATCACCAGCCACTACCGTTTATTTAGGAACCAAGTCTAAAAATTTTATTGTGGTCGTGGATAAAAATTCCTACATTGTGAATGGAGGATATAAATGAATATTATTTGCTTATTCTCTCTATATTCAATTTACCAATCCCGCGAGACCAATAAGTTTCAGTTTTGATATAAGTTCCTCCTTTGTTTATTTTTCCTTCTAATCTAGACCAACCATCTGGGTAGACATCATACTGCCCAAGAATTAAATTACCATCAAGCGTGGCTCGAATAATCTCACTACCCGGAGATTTGTATTGCGTTCCATCTATTGTCGTTATTTTAACTTTGTTCCCCTCTTGTTCAATTCTAAATCTTGTTTCGCTGTGATATCCTCTATCAGCCCTCCATACACCCTTTAAATCATAAGCGACAACTTCTTGGCTAGTTTTAGGTTCTTTATATACAAGAGTGTTTGCCCATTCTTTTTGAGGATAAAAATCTGGTTTTGGAGTATCACCAGCAGCCACAACAGCAACCAACCCGGCAGCAACAACTGCAACCAACCCAGCAGCCATGGTATTTGCAATGCCTGCTTTATGGTCTGCAACGTAATTTTTTACAGCCGAATACATTTCTCCTGGTTTGTACATAGTATTCCCCTCCGATTATTCTTGCAGTATTTACTTTTAGCTACTATTTAAATCTTTTGGTTTTTTCACTATGGTAGAGTGGTGTAAAACGTAAGGAAAGAAAGCTTTATATACAAAATTGCTCTTTATTATAAAATGAGCGATGTTTATTTTGAAGTTAAAAGTTGCTTAGGCAAAAATATTAGAGTTACAAAATCATATTGGCGCAAAATTATTGAAACAAAACATAGAATAATAAAAGGAAAGGAAGATATCGTTAAAGAAACATTAAAAAGTCCAATTGAGTTGAGAAAAAGCAGAAAGGACCCTAAAGTGGTTTTGCATTACAAGAAGCTGAATGGGAAATATTGTTGTGTGGTAACGAAAAGTTTAAATGGAGAAGGGTTTATTATTACTGCATATATCACAGACAGAGTCAAGATAGGCGAAAAATATGAAACCGATTAAAATCTTTTTTGATAAAGCTGGAAACACACTGAATGTATGGTTTGACGACCCTGCAAAAGAATCAATATCAGAAGAAACATCTGAGGAAATAGTTTTAGTTAAAGATAAGGCTGGAAAAGTTATTGGTTTTGAAGTTCTTAACTATTTATCATCACATGATTTAAAGGAATTGAAGAAATTGCCCGTTGAGACTGAGATTTTAGCTTGAAAATATCTTTTCTTTCTACTTACGACAATGACGTCTACTGGTTTGACGGCTGCGGAAAAGAGAAAATAGACGAATGCAATTAGGCTACAATAACCAGCGACTTAAGGTGCAACAGCGACATATTGGAAAGAAAGAA
This sequence comes from Candidatus Woesearchaeota archaeon, assembly GCA_016184145.1. GTDB lineage: Archaea > Nanobdellota > Nanobdellia > Woesearchaeales > GW2011-AR4 > JACPDF01. The sequence goes on from JACPDF010000025.1 coordinate 14,031, forward strand.
AATAAACCGCGGCTGCAGCGCAGGGCAATGCTTCCAGAGCCAGGAATGGATAATGGAGCAGAACTGCGGAGCTTCTGGACAGATATGCGATGATGCCAGCAAAAGCTTATTTCTATCCATCCTTAAAATAACTAAATATTTATAAAACCAAGAGTAAAAAAGAGAATCATGGCAGAACAAGCACAGATGTCAGAAGAGCAGCTCAAGGCTCTGCAGGAAAAGCTGAAAAACATGTCTCCTGAGGAGCTTAAGGAGTTCCAGAAGAAGCAATGCATTTTCTGCCAGATAATATCAGGCAATGTGCAGTCAAGAAAAATCTATGAGGATGGGCATGTATTGGCTGTCTTGGATATAAATCCTGCAAATCCGGGCCATATTCTTGTCATGCCCCGAGAGCATTATATATTCTTGTCATGCCCCGAGAGCATTATTCAATAATGCCGCAGATTCCTCAAGAAGAAGTTGAGCATGTTTTTCTTGTTGCAAAGATGCTTTCAAATGCTTCCTTAAGGGCTTTGGAAGTGCAGGGCTCCAATATTATTGCGGCTAACGGCATTGCAGCAGGGCAAAGAGCGCAGCATTTCATGGTTCATTTGATACCCAGGAAAGAGAATGACAACCTTAACTTTGAAGTGCCTCAAAAAAATATTCCGGAGAAAGAGCTTGAAAAAATACAGAAAATGCTTTCAGAAAGCCTGGGAAAGAAAATAGAGGAAAGGGAAAGGCCAATGCCGATCTCATTGATTCCAAAGAGAAAGGAAATAATCGAGGCCGAGTTTGAAGAAAAGCCATGGAGAGAAACAAAGCCAATAAGGAAAAAACAAACAAAAGAGCCTATTAAAAAAGCCAAAAAAGAAGGGGCAAAAAAACAACTCAAAAAAGATGAGGGCAATATTGATTTGGATGATATTGCTAAAATGCTGGGTGCAAAATGATAGCTAAAGAAAGCTGCTTGTTGTGCCAGATTGCAGCCAATAAGATACCTTCCTACAAGGTTTATGAGGACGAGCTGACTTTGGCTGTTTTGGATGTCAATGGCGCAAATCCGGGGCATTGCTTTGTAATACCAAAAAACCATTATCCTATAATAGAGCAGGTTCCTGATGAGGAGCTTGGAAACCATTTCATTGTCGCAAATAAAATATCAAGCGCTATTTTTGAAACCTTAAGGGTGCAGGGAACCAATATCTTTGTCAGGAATGGCGTACCTGCCGGGCAACAGGTGGCCCATTTCATGATTAATGTCATACCAAGGAAAGAAAATGACAATGTTAATCTGCAATGGAAGCCTAGGCAGCTTTCCGAGGAGGAAATGTCCACTGTGGAATTGAAGCTCAAGGAGCAGGTAAAAGGCAGGGGAATACAAAAAACACAGAAGGCAAAATCAGCAAAATCACAGGAGACGCCAAAGCCAAAGCCGGTAACAGATGATGAAGATGATTATTTCATGAGACAGCTGAGGAGAATACCTTAGAAACCAATTAAAAATTCCAATCCCAAATAACAATAAGCCAAAAAAACAAATAATTAATAAAATTTAATATTAAACAATAAAAAAATCAAATTACCTAAAACCAAAGTCATAACATAAGCGATAAAAAAGCTCGGCACAAAAGGAATGCCTTCTTTGATTAGGATTTTCCTGACTTTCTTTTTTTTGTATAATGCGACTAATTTCCGGATTTGCTTTTTTTCTATCCCAAGGTCTTTCGGGCCTGTTATATATTTTCCATCTGCTTTTATCTCCTTTGCAATCCAGTCGCCTTCTGTAAGCTGCTGCGGCTTTACAAGCTTAAGCATGCATGAATCCTCAACAGCCTTTACCGCAAGCCATAGGTAAAATGTAAGCGCTGTTATCAAGGCAAGATAAAGAGATACTAATCTTACAAATATCTGTGGGACAAAGAGGGCAATAAGTACAAAAACAAAGAATAAGACCAAAACAATCCTTTTCGCCAATAGTGTTTTTTTGTTATTGCTTAATTTCCTGAAGCTTTTAACGAATTTTTTCCTGTTTTTTGCTATTAAAATAGAGCTCCATAGAATGCCGTATAATGCCCCTATAATCAAAGCGTTAATCAGAAAATCCGCCAAAAACGGGATCTCTTTTGAAAAAATATCAATTCCCATTATGGCGCCTAAACCCATAAGCATCTTACTGTCACCGCCGCCCCATTGCCCAAATCTGAACATAAGGTATGCTATGGCAAAGAAAACAGCAAAGCCAATAACGCTATTAACAATAAAACTAAATCTCCAGTATATAACTGAAAATAACAGGTTGATCCCGAAGCCTGCTGCTATCAGCCCAAAATTGGCCCAGTCAGGGACTTCTCTTGTCTTGAAATCAGTATAAGAGCCTGCAAGCAAAGCAATAAATGCGATTGTGTAAGGCACAGCGAGTGTCAAAGGCATCTGGATGAAGTCAAAAAACGCCATTTTAAGGATAAAAACAACAATATTTATAAATATTTATGATACATATGCTGCGGGTGGTTTAGGTTGGTGCTTGATAAGCTGAAGAATGTTGTGAGGAAGGACAAGGATGTTCTCAGAATAAAACTGCCAAGGCACATAGCAATAAGCCTGGATGGCATAGAAAACTGGGCCCTGAAAAACGGCATTTCTTATGGGGAAGCTTATAAAAAGGCCTTTTTGGCTTTAAAGAGCACAATAAGGAGCCAGGTCAAGCTTAATATCCCTGTCCTGAGCTTTTATGTCCTTACAGAAAATTATGATAAAGAGAATGAGGCTTATCCTTATTTTTTGGATTCTGTTGCGGAAATGCTTAACGACCTTTCCAGTAGCGAGTTTGTTAAAGAAAACAAGATAAAGATATCAATTCTTGGAAAATGGTACAATCTGCCAGGGAGGATTGTAGATGCGATAAAGAAAGTCATAGAAGCGACAAAGGACTATGACAGCTTTTTTGTGAACTTATGCATGAATTATGACGGCCAGGAGGAGATAGTAGATGCTGTCAGGCTAATTGCGATGCAAGTCAAGGCAGGAAAGATGGATCCTGAGCTGATAACCAAGGAGCTGGTTAAAGAAAATCTATACAGCTCATATTTTCTTCCTCCTGATTTAATGATAAAGAACGGCAGCAGGAAGGAAACATCAGGATTTTTCCTCTGGGATTCCATAAATGCAAAGATCTACTTTACAAACAAGCTTTGGCCTGATTTTGACAGGACAGAGTTCATGGATGCCATAAAGGATTACCAGAAGGGGGATTAGCAGCCTAAGAAACATATGGATCCCTGTTAAATACCTTTTGAGTTAAGCAGTTCTCAAAAGTTGTGTTCCGAAAAGTTCGAGAACCTGCTGTAAATTCAATTGTTGCCGTAGTTTTCTCTTACGGTATAAAATTTTAAATGATAAAAAGTAATTGTTAGTTTATTTTTGAGTTAATATTTTTTGCTTTTGTCTACAGAACAGCGTTCACATTTAGTGACTTGAGTTGCAACTAAATATATTGAAGCCAATAATAACAAGACGCTGAATAATGCAAGAACTGTCCCATATTTTAAAATTGCTAAAGAGCCTGTAAATCCTATCAACGACAGCAATAATGGCTTGCAAAATGGGCACGTTGTTGTAAAAAAGCTTATGAATGCTCCAAAAAATCCAACATTGGCGGATTTCAAAGTATTTTGCCTTTTTTTTATTGCAAATATCTGCAAAGCAATCAAAAGACCGCCAAGAATTGAAAACAATGTGAAAAATGTCGCGCTTACTTTAGTAAAAGCTATGGTTATGTAGTTCAATCCGGACCTAACGTCGATAAGATTGGTCATTGCAGCATACAAAAGACCATATAATAAGCCTGCTACTAAAAAGATAGCTAAGTAACTTTTTCTACTTAATATCTGCTTTATTGCAAATAGCTGGTTCTTCATATCATCCATTTAAGACAAAGCCTTTATTAACAGCTTTCTTGCTTCCGGGGTTAATGTTTTTCTCAAGTCCTCTATGCAGATGCATATGCAGCAGTCGCATGACGGACAAATGCCTCCCTTGCAGCACGGTTCTTTCTTAGCCATTGTATTTACCTCTTAAATTTTTTAAAATTTAACAGCATATTTTGTAATTTCAACATTGCAGCTATGATGCTTTCTGCACCAGTTTTCGCATTTTGCTGCAATTTTCTTATCTTTGTATGTAAAATTACACTCCGCACAAACATAATATGTTTTCTTGTTTTTAGTTATTTTTTTAACCATCTTCATGCAAAAGTTTATATTTTATATCTAATTACTTTTGTAAAGTAAAGCTTATTTATATAATAGCAAGTTCCAAAATGGTAACTAAAAATAGTATACACTTGGAAAGTAATGGGTGTCGTATGAAAGGCTCTGGCTATTGCCCACAGCCATTAGAAGTTGCAAACTCTTTCCTTAGCAAAAAGTGGACAATCAGCATTATAATAACCATAGGCAATTTTAACATATTAAGATTTAATGATATCCTAAACAGAGTTCAAGGAATCACAGCAAAAACTCTCGCAGAACGTTTAAATGAGCTTAAAAATTTAGGACTAATAAAAAGAATCATTTACAAAGAAATCCCACCGAGAGTGGAGTATGAACTTACGCATGAAGGAAAAAAACTTATGAAAGCAATAACTCCTCTTATTGAATGGTCATTAAATAAAAAGTAATACCCAGAAAGCAAGAAAAAATTTTGTTAAACGCTTGTTATAAAAAGTGCAAAGCATTTTTTATTTTCGTTTTCTTATGAAGTTTAACGAAAGCGACAACAAAAAAGATTTATGGTTTCGTATTAACGATAGAGGCGGTTTCGAATTGCATTAAACAGCCCTTAGCTTTGCCTTTTCCAGCCTCTCAGCAAAGATGCATGCATTGCACTTGTCTTTTGCTGCCGGCTCTCCGCATGATTTGCAATAATCTGCTTGTTCTCCTTTAAATCTTTTTTTTAGATCAGGAAGAATCTGCAAAAATGAATTAATAATCGCATATTTTGTTCCTGGATTCTCATTCTCAAAATTATTCAGCATATCCCTTACCTGCGCCCTGTAGCTCTTTGCCACATTCGGGCATTCATTGAAATTATCCAGCAAACCATTGACAAAAGCATAAACTGTCACCTCTTTTTCCGTGCATAAATACAATGGCTTAATTCTCTGGACAAATTTTTTATTTGAGTTAATGCCTGCTTTTGGGCCTAATCTCGCACTGGCCTGTACGTTATTCTTAAACTCATTCATCACAATGCTTTGGGCTTCATCATCAAGGTTGTGGCCGGTAGCCAGTTTTGTAAAGCCTAATTCCCTTGATTTTTTATTTAATAAATATCTCCTGAAAATGCCGCATATGGTGCAAGGCTTTACATCCAAAGCTTTTAGCATATTATCCAAAGGCATGCCAAATTCTTCCTCATAAGAATAAATATGCAATGGAACGCTATTTTTTTTGCAAAATTTTTCTGCAGCAGCCAGTGTTTTATCCCTGTAGCCATGAATGCCTTCATTTATTGCTATTGCAGTCAATTTTATCTTTGGATTTTGCTTTGACAGCTTGCTTAACAGATGCAGCAGTGTCAGGGAATCTTTTCCGCCTGATAATGCAACTCCCAAATGCTCTTCCTTTCCTATTAAATCAAACTGCCGTATGGTTTTGAATACCTTGCTCTCAAAATATTCAATAAAATGGGCTTTGCATAATTTCTCTCCCGCTATGAGTCCTATAACCGGCTTATTGCTGCAGCAGTTCATTTATCCACCTGAAATAACCGATATTATCTTAATATCATCCTTATCTTTCAGTTTTTGATCCTCCAAAATAACATCATCGTTTTTGCTGACTATTACCGTGACAGGATTTATTCCCATTTTTTTTAATAAGTCTTTTATTGTTGCATTATTGCCTAATTCTACTGTTTTTTCCCTGTTTTCCCTGTCGTAAAATACTTTAAGCTTCATTATATTGAGAAATTAACCTTGATTTATAAATATTAAGAATAAAAATAAAAATTATAAAAATTATTGTGAAACAGCCTTATGCTCTTCATACCCCCTTTCCTCAACTTCAAAAGCCAATTCTTTTCCTCCGGATTTTACAATTTTTCCATCTACAACGATATGCACTTTGTCCGGGGTTATGTAATTAAGTATTCTTTGATAATGAGTTATCAATAAAATTCCCATGTGAGGACCTTTTAATTTATTGATTCCATTAGCGACTATCTTTAGTGAGTCTATATCTAATCCCGAATCAGTCTCATCCAAAATTCCTATTATTGGCTGCAGAACTGCCATCTGCAGTATTTCCGCTTTCTTCTTTTCTCCCCCGGAAAAACCCTCATTAAGGTACCTTAAGGCAAAGCTCTTGTCAAACCTCAATAAACTCATCTTTTCCTGCAATAATCTGTGGAAATCAGGGACTGAAACCTTGTCATTCCTTTTGGAATTTAAAGCTGTTCTCAGGAAATTTGATACTGTAACGCCAGAAATTTCCTGCGGGTACTGGAAGCTTAGGAATAGGCCTTTCTTTGCCCTCTCGTCCGCTTCCATTTCTGTTGCATCTTCGCCATCAAGGAAAATCCTGCCTTTGGTTATTTCATATCTTGGATGGCCCATTAATGCATAAGCCAAAGTGCTTTTTCCAGAGCCATTGGGGCCCATTATCGCAACTACCTCTCCTTTATCAACTGCAAGGCTTATACCTCTCAGTATTTCCTTGTCTTCAATCTTTACATGCAAGTCCTTTACCTCTAAAAATGCCATTTTAACAGCTTTTATGAGCCACGGATTCTCTCATTTACCTTATTTCCCTCATCATCCTCTATTTTTGTTATTATAATAGCTTCAACAGGACAAACCTCAGCAGATTCTTTGTTTATCTGCAAGTCCTTGTCCTCTATTACGAGTTCCCATCTCTTTGTTTGCTCATTGTAATCTGCTCCAGTCAGATCCACTTTGCCATCCTCAGAGCGAGGCCAGATTTCAGGAGCAACTGCATTGCAGGCCAAGGCTCCTATGCAAAGTTCTCTGTCAAATTCAACCTTGTATTTTGCCATTGATTTTTTATTGATTTAGTTTAAAATAATTATTCCTTTGTTATTTAGGCCGCCACAATACTTGGCGGCATCTATAATGGCGCGCCGCATTGCGCGCCCGGCTTTATCTACTCTCATAATTTTTTATCCCTTCTTTTATTGCTACTAAGCCCAAAACTGCACATTTGGTCCTTACAGGGCCTACTTCTATGCCAAGCATGTTTACAACATCTTCCCTTTTGTAGTTTTTCGCCTCTTCCAGAGTTTTTCCTTTTACCTCGTCTGTCAGCATTGAAGCTGCTGCCTGGGAAATTGCGCATCCTTTACCGATGAATTTTATGCCGTCAATTTTATGATCCATAAGCTTTATTGTAACTGTTATTACATCGCCGCAAAAAGGGTTGTTTTCTGTGAATTTAATGTCAGCATTTTCTATAGTTCCGTGATTATGGGGATGCTTATAGTGGTCAATGATATTTTCCCTGTACATTCCTACTCCTGCATAATCTGGATTCATATTCTCGCTCATTTGAACACCTTTATCACTTTGCGGATTCCCTGTATCAGCTTGTCAGCTTCTTCTTTTGTATTATAGAGGTAAAATGAAGCTCTTGCGCTTGCTGTTATTCCTAAAACTGAGTGCAGGGGCATTGCGCAATGATGGCCTGCTCTTACAGCAATTCCCTCGCTGTCCAAGATGGCAGATGTGTCATGGGCATGCACGCCTTTGACATTGAAAGATACAACCCCTACTCTTTTTCCTGCGCTAGGGCCGTAAATCTCAACTTCCTTTATTTCTGAAAGCTTTTCCATGGCATATTCTGCAAGCTCGTTCTCATGCTGCGCTATTTTTTCCATGCCTGCCATTTTTAAATAATCAATTGCAGCTCCTAAGCCAATCGCCTGCGCTATGCTGGCTGTTCCAGCCTCAAATTTCCATGGAATATCATTCCATTTTGAATCGTTGAAAGTGACTTCCTTAATCATATGGCCCCCGTAAAGGAAAGGCTGCATTCTTTCCAGCAGATCTTTTTTGCCATATAGCACGCCAATTCCAGTGGGTGCAAGCATCTTGTGGCCTGAGAAAGCCAGGAAATCGCAGTTCATTTTTTTGACGTCAACCTTCATATGCGGGGCTGACTGGGCAGCATCCACAATAAAGCAAGCATCGCTTTTTTCCCTTGCAATTTTCCCTATTTTTCCGACATCATTTATTGTTCCTAATACATTGGAAGCATGGACCACAGAGACAATCTTTGTCCTTTTATTTATCAGCTCATTGAACTGATCTGTCTTTAATTCGCCTTTGCTGTCTATCTCTGCAAACCTTACTTTTGCCTTTTTCTTTTTTGCAATCTGCTGCCAAGGCACCAGGTTAGAATGATGCTCCATCTGCGTCAGGACAATCTCATCATTTTCCTTTAATTCATTGCTTAAAGAGTAAGCAACTAGGTTTAACGATTCTGTTGTTCCTTTTGTAAACACTATTTCCCCAGAATCCGCATTAATGAAATCAGCAGCTTTTTCGCGGGCATTTTCATAGGCTGCGGTAGCCTGCTCTCCAAGCTTATGTATGCTGCGGTGGATGTTCGCATTGTAATTTTCATAGAAATCCGTTACAGAATCAATGACTTGTTTTGGCTTCTGGGAAGTTGCAGCGTTATCGAGGTAAACCAATGGCTTGCCATTTACTTTGACCTTTAAAATCGGAAAATCCTTCCTTATCTTTTCAACATCCAATGCCATTTTTGTTTTCAGCATTTTTCATCGTTTTTAATTATTGGCTTGTTTTTTATTTCATTCTCCCATCTATCAAATCATGCATATTGTCCCTTAGTTTTTCAATCTGCATTTTTTGTATCAATTCCTCAAAAAACCCCTTTACATAAACCTGGGTTGCTTCTTTTTCATTCAAGCCGCGGCTTTGAAGGTAGAACAGCTTTTCCCTATCCACTCTTCCTATGCTTGCGCCATGGGTGCACCTCACGTCGCTGTTTTCAATCTCCAAATTCGGTATGGAGTCAGCAGCAGCATCCTGGCTCAGCAACAGGGTATCTTCCTTTTGGTAGCCGTTTGATCCAAAAGCATTTTTTTCTATTTTTACAAGCCCGCGGTAAATGCATTTCCCTTTGTCTGTCAAAGCGCCTTTTGTAAAGATATCCGATACTGTATTAGGGGAGTTATGCATTGAATTGGCAACCAAGTCAAACTGCTGGATTTCATTGCCAAAAAATATCCCATGATTGTTTGTTGTGGCACCTTCTCCATTTAGATTGGTTGTAACCTCTGATAATGTGATGTTGCTGCCAAAATTGCAGTCAAGCCAGTTTACCAGGGAATTTTTTCCTGTTGCTGCTATTTTCCTTGTGAAATGAAAAGTTTTTTTATTGAGCATCTGCAGATTCCCATAATCTACTTTTGAGTTATTGCCTGCAAAAATCTCAACAATTTTGCTTACATAAGCCTCTTCATTATTTGCTGATTTTGTGTCTTCCACTAAAGTTATTCTGCTGTTGTCCTCAGCAACAATAATCAAATGGTCAAATAAAACCTTCGAGCTTATTTTTGATATTAGCTCTATTGGCTCTCTGACTTCAACATTTTTTGGGACATGCACTAAAACCAAATTATTTGCAAAAGCCTGATGGAAAAGGGTGAATTTATCGGTTGCTTTAACGCAAGCCATGAACTTTTCTTTCAATAACGATTCATTATTTTTCAAAGCCTCATTAAATTCAAAAATTTTTATATCATGGTTTTTATTAATGATTTTTCTTATTGGCTTTCCTAAATTGGCTGTGTCAATATTATCTAAATTCAAATCTATGTTTAAATTAATATTAAGGCCATAAATAAAATCAGGCATGGGTTTTTGCTTAAACAAGCTGAATGCGGCTATTCTTTTATCTACCAGCCACTTAGGCTCATTGCTTTCATTTTTTATTTTCTTGGCAGTTTTTGATTCCATTGCCTCAAGCATAAAAATACACCCATAAAATTGCCAATTTTATCCTAGAGAACCTTCCATTTCAAGCTCTATTAACCTATTAAGTTCAACAGCGTACTCCAATGGCAAGGCTTTAACTATTGGTTCAATGAATCCTGAGACTATCATTTGCGAAGCCTGTTCCTGGCTTAAGCCGCGGGACATAAGGTAAAATACCTGCTCATCGCTTATTCTTCCAACAGTAGCCTCATGGCCAAGATCAACATCATTCTCCTTTACATCCATATAGGGGAAAGTATTGCTTTTCGAGATATTGTCTATCATTAAAGCATCGCATTCGACATGGGACTTGCAGTTCTTGGCTTTATTCCTTATGTGTATCAATCCCCTATAACTTGTAATTCCTCCATTTTTGCTTATGCTTTTTGACCTGACTGTGGATTTGGTGTTTTTTGCAAGATGGTAGACTTTAGTTCCAGTATCCTGGTTCTGGCCTTTTCCTGCAAATGCCACCCCTAAAAAGTCAGATTTTGCATTTTCCCCGATTAAAACTGATGTAGGGTAAAGCATGGTCACTTTGCTTCCCATATTGCCGTTTATCCATTCTATAACTCCATCTTTCTGCACAACAGCCCGTTTAGTGTTCAGGTTGTAGGTATTTTTGCTCCAGTTTTCTATGCTTGAATATCTTGCCCTGGCATTTTCTGCTACATGAATTTCAACACAGCCTGCGTGCAATGAGTTTACATTATATTGCGGAGCTGAGCAGCCTTCTATGTAATGGCATTCAGCATTTTTATCGACTATGATTAACGTATGCTCAAACTGGCCGCCGCGCTTTGCATTCATCCTAAAGTAGGCCTGCAATGGAGTCGTTAACTTGACATTCGGAGGAACATAAATAAAAGTGCCTCCTGACCATACAGCAGCATGCAAAGCCGCAAATTTGTGCAAACTCGGAGAAACACAGGAAGTCATGAAGTATTTCTTGAACAACTCGGGGTGTTTTTTCAATGCATCGTCGCAATCCAGGAAAACAACTCCTTTGTCTTCCCATTCTTTTTTTAGCTTATGGTAGACAACTTCCGACTCATATTGCGCGCCTGCTCCTGCAAGAGCGTTCCTTTCCGCTTCCGGGATTCCAAGCTTTTCAAAAGTCTTCTTGATGTCTTCAGGAACCTCTTCCCATGAAGCTGCATTGGATTTTGCGTCAGGCCTGTTGAAGAAAATTATATCCTTAAGGTCCAGGTCTTTTAAGCTTGGGCCCCAGCTTGGCATTGGCAGCTTATGGAACAATTCAAAAGCCTGCAACCTTTTCTTCAGCATCCACTCCGGCTCGTTTTTCTGCTTTGATATTTCTATTACTACCTCTCTTGTAAGGCCTGGCTTCGACTTATAAATGGATTTATCCGGGTTGTAGTGGTCGTATGTTTCCCTGCTTATTTCAATTGCTTCTGTTGTCATTTGATTTTTATTATTATAAATTTTTTAATTTCATTCGGTTCGCTTCGCTCACAACATGCTTGGAAATCAAAGATTTCCCGCACCCACTTCGTGGGTTTACTGCTCGGCGTCGCTCTCTAACAGTGAGATGCGAGTGAACTCGCTCACAATTCACTGCTCCGCCTCGCCTATTTTTTTAAAATTTATTATCCTAAACGCCTATTTTATCTGTATTACGCCTTCTTCAAAGCATACTCCGCAGTTGCTTGGCATGTTGGAGTCGTGCTTCTTGTGCAAGTCGCACATGATATGCTTTACGCCAGTCAAATTTGTCAGTCTCATCATCTCCTGCATAAGCAGCTTTTCATTTTTTTCAATTGTTTTTGCTGATTTCTTTACCTCTTCCAGAACAGCTTTTGTGAAAACAACTTCCTTTGCCCTTTTAGAATGCAGATACTGGCTGACAGCAGCTTCAGTTAAGCCCATTATCTTAGCTACATGCTTTTGGGCAAGCTTAAGGTCCTTAATCATGCTTTTAGCAAGCTCTCTGCGTAAAGACGGTATTATATACCATACCTCTATTTCCTGGGGCATTTGTCCATGCATAAAAACCACCTTTAGTTAACAATAGTTAAGAATAATATATAAATGTTGCGGTGGATAAATAATTAGGTGAGCTAAAAGAAAGTCAAATCAAAGATTCGAGGAATTATCTTGGATGGCTGGCATCTTAAAGTTTTAATCTGAAAACTTCATATACAATTGCTTGCGGTTCTTCCCTAAATATGTAATTCAAGGCTCTTAAAAAACCATTAGACTTTTTCCAAGGATGTTCAAGATGCCCCCTGTGAATATGGTATAATTCGTGTCTTACCGCACTTCTTCTTGCACCAAATCCACCGATATTGATTTCATAATTTCCACCATCCAATTTTATTGAAGATTCTATCCAAAAATCATGGAATTTTGGTGTTATTGATTTCGTCATACTTAACTTATTTGCTTCCTCATCCACAATCCTATCCAAGTCTTCTTGCGAATTTATTCGTTCAGAAAATAATCTTGGAACCCCGTTCAATATGGTTAGTGATGCGATATATGTTCCGCCACCTATAGACAACCATTTCATTCCTTCAGTTACATAATCAGATATTTCATTTGGACTCATGGTATTGATTACACCAATTAATTTATAAAATTTGCTCTTTGTTTACTCTTAAATTAAGATTATACAACGGCACCCGCCCTAAAGACGCTCGCCCACTTACTTTGGGTTTTTCTGCTTCGCTGAACATTGCACTAAAATTCAACTTTCGCTAACGCTTACGGAAACTAACAGAAATTCTTATGGTAACTACATAATCATTTTGCATTCCTAATGGCATTGCCTGATTATGCCCTTGATTATAGAAGCGGACTTTTTCAACTGTTTTTTTTCGAGACTGTTTAATGGTAGCACAAGATGCTCTTTTATGCCATTGCGGTTTATAACTATAGGCACGCTTAAGCAGACATCTTTTACCCCCTGGTAATTTTTAAGATAGCTGGACAAGGCCAAAACCCCATTCTGGTTGGATAAGATAGTATTTACAATCTTTGACACTCCGAGCCCTATGGCATAGTATGTCGCACCTTTCTTTGCTATTATCTCATAAGCGGCATTCCTTGTCTCATGGAATATTTTGTCCATTGCTTTTTTATTGTATTTTTTTAGGTGCTTAAGGTTAATTCCGGCTATGTTGGCTGTGCTCCATACAGGGAAAGAGCTGTCTCCATGCTCTCCGAGTATATATGCATGAACGCTGTTCGGGCTTACCTGGAAATATTCCCCGAGCTTGTATCTGAGCCTTGCTGTGTCCAATATGGTCCCTGAGCCAAAGACCCTGCTTTTAGGGAACTTTGAATATTTTAGTGTTAAATAAGTCAGAATATCAACGGGATTTGAGACAACCAATAATATGCAGTTTTTGTTGTGCCTTGCAATTCTGAGTATCATGCCCTTAAATATTGCAGAATTCCTCTTTACAAGGTCAATTCTTGTCTCTCCAGGCTTCTGGTGTGCTCCTGCGCATATAACGACAATGTCAGCATCCTTGCACAGCTCATAGCTGCTGCCAAAGTTTATTTTTACGTTTTGCCTGAACTGCATGCCATGCTGTAGGTCCATTGCCTCCCCCTCCGCTTTTTCCCTGTTTACATCTATCAATGCAATCTCAGAAGCAGCTCCATCAATTAAGAGGGAATAAGCCGCAGTGCTGCCAACAAATCCAGCGCCTACAATAGCGACTTTTGAAGTTACTTTTTTTACGTTCTTCATTTTTGGCAATATAAGAATTTCAATCTGTTTTGTATAAATAACTTTCTGTTGAGCTTTAACGAGACTATTTATTTTTTTACCATTATTAAATAGAAACACTTAAATATTCCAATATACTATTTGAGCTTAGGGTGGTTTGAATGAGGATGAAGATCAGATATGCCAATGCTGGCGGCTTTACAAGGATAGAGAATTTTGTGGATTTAAAGGAAGTCATGATAAACGAGGATTTTCTGCATCCGGAAAACGAGTCAATCGCTTTGGGCTTCAGAAACAAGGACTCTTCCGGGATAATAGAACTTACATCAAAGGAATTTGAGTTTTTAGCAGACAAAGTAAGAAAGAAAACCCATCTGCTCAAGGGGGTCAGGATTTTTGATACCGGTAGCATGGCTGATATAAAGAAAAAATAAAATGCACACTTACAGGAAGCGCACTATAAATGTTTTGCATTCGCTTTTGCTGGTATTTTTTATAATTTTAGTTTTTGCTTATGTGCAGTTTAAGAGACAGATACCAATACTCAATATAGGCTTGTCTTACCAAGTTGAAGATGTTCTTATACTATTGCTGTCTTTTTTATCTATGGCCAAGGTTGTTTATGAACTCTACAAAGTAGAGCACCATCATGAGTATGAAAGAAGGATGAAGAAAAAGTAACTTATTTTCTTTTCTTATTAAAATCAATATCCTCGTCTTGGACATATTTTAAGTTATGCTTTATTGCCAATTCAGCTTTCTTCAGCTCTTTGCCCAGATAAGCAGCATGCTCATATAAAGAAATCAGGCCAAGCCTTGCTATGGTATGGTATATTTCCTGGCTTCTTTTTCCTATTATTTCGTACCTTAAGACACAGTCATTAGTGCAAAAGCCTACATGTATTGTCTTGTCTTTGTAATTTGGCTTTATAAGGAAAAAGCCTTTTGGATCCTGATTCCAGGGGCTTTCTTTTGCCTCTATTACTTTCACTTTCTCAGCCCTTTTTATCGGCTTAAAGCCTTTAACCTTTGTCCAATCTGTCATAGCCTACTCTGGTCAACTTTTATATGCGTTAATTCTATGCCCAGCTTTTTTGCGACATCAAAGATCCTTTCATCCCTGTAGAATTCCCCATAATATATTTTTTTTATTCCTGCGTTAGCGAGCATCTTGAAGCATGGCCAGCATGGAGATGCGGTAATGTATAATTCCCCCTTGTCTATCATCACACCGTTTTTTGCCGCCTGCAGTATGGCATTGGTTTCTGCGTGTATTGTAGCAACGCAATGGCCATTTTCCATCATGTGGCCGACTTCATCGCAATGCGGCATTCCCCTTATGCTTCCATTATACCCAGTTGACAGTATGGTCCTGTCCCTGACAATAACAGCGCCTACATGCTTCCTGTCACAAGTGCTTCTAGAGGCTACCTGCTTTGCAATATTCATGAAATATTCTTCCCAGCTTACTCTTGCCATCTTGATATAGTAGTTTTTTGATGTAATTATTATATTTTGCTATTTATTTTTATAGAGTTAATATGGTAGTTTGTAATCAGCAAAGCTGCTATTGCCGGCAGCAATACTGCTTGGAAAGGGTTTTCAGTTCCAAGCATGGAATGCCATGTATAAAACATGAGCTGGACAAGCGCCCACAGGATATTCCCATATAATTTTAGATATTTTTTATTGCTCAAAAAATTTATGATTCTGGCATAAACTATGTTGATAAAAAATGCCAAGTAGGTGTTGTTGAGAAAGCCCTGCGCAAAAACATATAAGATTTTTGAGAGGTTTGCCTGCAGCTCAGGAAATACATTGCCAAGCCCGGCCAATATGCCAAAAGCGGTTGTATACAGTACTGCCCAGTACAAATCTTTTATGCTGTAATATTTATTGAAAAGGAATTTCCCAGATGGAGTTTTGCCGATTTTCTTTTCCAGCTCATCAAGGTATTTGTGCATCTTTCAGAATTTTACTTTGCTTAGCTCTTCCAGCAACTCATCAATTTTTTTGTGCAGGTTTTCCAAAGAGCCATTATTTATAACTGTCTTTCCAGCAAGCTTAAATGTTTCATTCAATTGCTGGCTTGTTTCATTTTTTGTATTTTCCATATTTTCCTGCTTTTTGAGCTCTTCAATAGTCTTTGCATCCCCAACCCTGTTTCTCTCAACCAATCTCTGAAATCTTAATCCAATCGGAGCATCAATTCCAATCAATAAAAAATCCCTATTCTTAAGCAGCTCTTTAGCTTCAAAAGGGTTTCTTACACTATCTACAACAAAATTTTTTCCATTATCTTTTTTTTTATTCCTGATTTTTTCATTGATTTTTTTTGCCAAGCACTCAGGGCCATTCTGCTCTCTTAATTCATTTCCCAGACTGATCAAATTTTCCCTGGAATGCTCTATATTTCTTTTTGCCGCTTCTTCCCTTAGTTCATCAGACAAAGAATAATAAATGAAACCTTTAGTTTTAAGGTAGGCAGCAACTTCTCCTTTGCCAGATGCATTTTTTCCTGTTAGGCCGATTATCATTATATTATTTTACTTCTTCTGCAGCTTATCGAGCTCTTCCTCGAACCTGTTTAGGTCTTCAAATTCAAGGTAAACGGAGGCAAATCGTATGTAAGCGACTTTGTCCAAAGACTTTAATTTTTTCATTACCAGCTTTCCAATGATTTTGCTGTCAACTTCAACTGTGTCGCGTTTCCTTAAATCAGATTCCACAGAATCAACCAAGGCTTCTATCTTGTCCATGCTTATTGGCCTTTTCTCGCATGCCTTTAAAATGCCGTTAATCAGCTTCTGCCTGTTAAATCTTTCCCTGCTGCCCTCTTTCTTAACAACAATGATATCAGCTTCTTCAGTCCTTTCATAAGTTGTAAAGCGCTTGCTGCACTTTAGGCATTCTCTCCTTCTCCTGGTAGCTTCCAAATTTTCAGTCTCCCTAGTGTCTATAACCTGGGTTTCCTCATGGTTACAATAGGGGCATTTCATAAAGCAAAAGAATAATGCGGCTATTATTAAGTTTTTGTTTTTAGCCAATAATAAGGTTTAACGGGCAATAAGGCAAAAAGACAATTAAAAACAACCGAATAAAATGATATTAAACTATGGCAATACAATAAAAAATCATAACAATCAAAATCAATCTTAAAAAATTAATCTAAGCCACATTCGCAAATAAAATGAGCCAAACATAAATAATATAAATAGCTCATAATTCTGCATTAAAATGGAGAAAAAGCTGGCTATTGGCGGGCAGGCAGTGATAGAAGGCGTTATGATAAGGAGCAAAAGCTACAATGTCATTTCTGTGAGGAAAGGAAAGAAAATAATAACAAAGAAGGAAAAGATAAGGCAGAGGAAAGGCAAATTCTACAAGCTTCCAGTTGTAAGGGGCTTTTATAATCTGGTTGATATGATGGTTATAGGAATGAGATCCTTGATGTGGTCAGCAGAGCAGCAGACAGGGACAAAAAAGGAAGAGAAAATAGGCAAGTCAGAAATGACGTTAACGGTTATTTTCGCTTTAGGATTTGCAATATTGCTGTTTGTCGCATTGCCGTATTTTGCAACATTATTTATTGGCTTGAAAGAAGAGGCCCAGCCTTTCCTTTTCAATTTAATTGATGGGATTATCAGGATTGCGGTCTTTTTATTGTATATTTTTGCTATCTCTTTGTTGAAAGACGTCAAAATACTGTTTCAGTACCATGGAGCAGAGCATAAGGCGATACATTGCTACGAAAAAGGGAAAGAACTTAGCATAGACAATATAAAAAAATTCAGCACTTTGCATCCAAGATGCGGAACAGCATTCATAATGATTGTTTTGGTCGTTGCAATACTCACCTTTTCAATTATAACGCCGATAATACTGTTTTTATTTCCGTCATTAGCAGGCATGCACATTTTACCGAGAAAAACAATTTTTTTTTTGATTAGAATATCTTTGATACCATTAATTGCGGGCTTGTCTTATGAATTTTTGAAATTCAGCGCGAAATACGAGGAGCATAAAGCAATGAAGATTTTTATATGGCCCGGGCTGCTGATGCAGAAAATAACAACCAAGGAGCCAAATGCAAGGCAGATGGAGGTTGCAATGGCTGCTGTAAAAAATGTTTTAAAGCTCGAGAAACAAAAAAGTATTTAAGTAAGCTAATAAGATAATAACAAACAATCTATACTCACAGACAAAAATAATTATACAATAGTTGTCTGTTCGTAATAAGTAAAAGACATATTTATGCCTAAAAACTTGTGTCTTTTACTATAATGGGGTGCTAAACAATGAAACTGTTTTATGCAATAATGCTTGTGTTGTTGGTTTTGGTAAGCGCATGCGCACAGCAAACAGCGCAGACTGTGCAGCCTATACAGCCGACAGGGCAGCCAACTGCTGAGCCGCAAGAAGACGGAGCAGCAATGGAAGATGAATCAGGAGAATCCATGGTAGACAAGACAGGAGACATCATGGAAGATACAACACAGGCTGCATCAGGAGATGTAAGCATAGTAGGCAAGGAAGGCTTTGACCCTCTGGAAATGGCAATAAGCGCAGGAGATGCGGTAACGTGGATTAATGGAGATGAAAAAGATTTAGTCATAACATTCTTTAAAGATGGGAGCTTTTACCTTAATTCTGCTGTAATAAAGCCAGGAGAAAGCTTTGAGCATGAGTTTAAAGACAAAGGAAGCTATGAATATTGGACTCTGGCTTACGGCGTTAAGGGAAAAATAACCGTGCAATAAACTATTTCCTTTTTTATTTTGTTTTTTAGAAATCCGACAGGCTTTTTTGCCCTGATTTAGCGCTATGCCATGATTTTGCCACATTGCTATTATCAGCTTTTTCATCAAAAATTAACTGCCCGTAAACACCGTCATATCCCGGCTTTATCTTCACCTTTCCTTCCCTTACGGCAATTATGGCATCAGCAATCTTTTCATCCGTGACTTTAATCAAATCCTCTTTCTTTGCATCCATTAAAACATTAAATTCTGAATTAAAACTGTTCAGCAGCTTATAATATTCCTGCCATATCTGTTTTGATGCCACGGCTGTATTGAGCAAAAAAGACAATATTTCGGATAAAGGAATAAGAGACTTGAATGGGACTGCGCTTTTCGGCTTAAAGCCTGCTTCCCTGTCTGCAAGCTCTTCAACCCGGTGCAAAACCCCTATTGTAAGGCCTCTTTTGCATTTTGGGCATATATCCTTATTTTTCAAAGCTTCCCGCGGCTCCATGCATACATTGCATGCCCTGTGCCCATCTAAGTGATATTTTCCATAATTCGGATCAACCTCTATTGTATAGAGAAAACCTTTCCTTTTTCTTATCGCTTCTATTAAATTGTCGTAATCTAGGTCTATGTCAAAAACATTTGCCTCCCTGCCAAGGCGCCACGGCCAGTAAGAATGCGCGTCTGAATTAGAAACTAGAGTGTATTTGTCCAACTGCGAAAGGCGCCAATTCATTGCAGGATCTGAGCTTAAGCCTGTTTCTATAGCGTAAATATGCTTGGTCTGGTCTTTAAAGCACTCTTCCACAGAATCAAAGCCTGACATTGAGCCAAACAAAGAGAACCATGGGGTCCATGCATGCGCCGGGATTATTTCTATTTTTTCATCAATTTGCTTCATCATCTCAACAAGCTCAGGGCATGAAAATCCAAAAATAGGCCTGCCATCATAATCAATCCTGCCTTTTTTCTTCAAGGCTTCCTGTATCTGCTCTGCAATTTCAAAATTCCTGCATAGAATCAGGTTGTGGACTCTTCTGCCTTTTCCATTTTGGGAATAAATGTTTGAGACTTCTCCCTGCAATACAAAATTAAATCCGGAGCTTGATTTCAGGATTCCGGAGCCATCTTCTTTCAGCTCTTTCTTTAATTCCCTGAGCCATAAAGGGTGGGTTATGTCACCGGTGCCAAGAAGATTCAGGCCTTTTAATCTGGCATATTTTTCCAAGTTATCCAAATTAATTGTATTGCTTGTTGCCCTTGAATAGCTGGAATGTATCTGCAAATCTGCAATTATTTTCATTATCTATATGGTTATAGAATGAGGTTTTTATTATTTATCTTTTTCATAGCTTGGGTCGTCAAAAACGCATACAAACTCGTTTTCCTTTACATACTGGTAAGCGGAATGGGCAGCTACCACTCCCTCCCCAACGCCTGTAATTGCCTGCTTAAAGCCGCTGTCCACAACGTCGCCAGCTGCAAAAATGCCTGGAATATTGGTCTTGGAATCCCTGTCAATCATGATCTCATTTTTTTTGTTTACTTTTACCCCAATTTTTACAGCTAAGTCTGAAAGGGGAATATGCCCAATGGCTCCAAAAACACCATTCAGCTCCAATTCTTTTTTACCGTTATACTCTTTATCCAAAACAACCTTATTTACAAATTTATCCCCTTTAATCTCGATGACATTTGTGCTTGTTACCACTTCTATTTTTTTGTTTTTCTCGACTAATTTTCCATTCACAGGCTCCGGCCTTATTTTTTCTCCCCGGTATATGATATAAACTTTTTTTGCATAGTTTGCGAGCAATAATGCTTCTTTTACCGCTGAGTCAGAGCCTCCAACAACTGCAACTGCTTTGTCCTTAAACAATGCCCCATCGCATAAAGCGCAGTAATGAACTCCTTTGCTCTTGAACTTATCCGCGCCTTTCATTGGCAATTCTTTCCATTTTGCACCCGTGGCAAAAATTATTGTCTTTGTATTGTAAGAGGATTTTTCCGTCTTTACAACAAAACAATTGGCTTTTTTGTCTTTTGTTATGCCTGTTGCTTTCTCTTCCTTGATTTCAATATCATAGTCGCGGGCATGCTCTTCTATTTTCTGGGCTAATTCTTGGCCTGTAAGGTGTTTAAAGCCCGGATAATTCTCAACTGTATCTGTCAGCGTTATCACGCCTCCAATCGGAAGCTCGTTGCCTGAAGTTGCTCCCAAAACAACCGTTTTAAGATTCAGCCTGCCGGCATACATTCCTGCAGCCAAGCCAACAACTCCAGCACCAATAATCATGGTATCGTACATTTCCATTTTTACCAAAAATTATAGCCTGATTATTAATAAATTTTTCCTTTAATGTCAAAAAATTACCGACATCTTTAAAAACACCGAGCCCATAATCAATATTATGGCAAACGGGCTTTTGGCAGGGATAGACAAAAAATCGGTAAATGAATTCAGAGAAGACCTGCTGGGAATGCTGAGGGTAAGTGAAGAGATGGAACGGTATTATGCGGAATCAAACCAGGATTTTGACTCTTACCTTAAGAAATTCAATTCTTTGATTGACAGCTTCAACAAAAAGTACAAAGGATTAAAGCTAAAGCTTCTAAAAAAGGCAGAAGCTTTGGAGCTTAGCATCCTCCTTGATGAGAAAAGTGTGAAAGATGCTTTTGCGAATTCAGGCTCAAAGCTAATAGGGGTGCAATCGATAGGCGCAAATGGGTTTGGAACAGCAAGTGTTTCAGACCCTGAAGGCTTTAGCGCGGAGCTTGAGCGAGCCAAGTATAAGCTGTACATTTCATATTACCATCCTCAGGCAGGGACAAGCAACGTCTTTATGCAGTATGATAAAAAAGCAAAAAAAGTGCGGCTTATTTATGATGCTGATATTGAAAATGAGCCAAGCGCAGAGTTCCAGATGGCTGCTTACTACGCATTAAGCCAAGGATACAGCAAAAAAATAAAGATAAACGAGGAAGCAGCTACTTTAGGCTTTTCATCATGGCCAGACCATAGCGCCAAGGCAGATTATCACAGGAAATTTGACACATATCTTACTGAATAGCCCCAAATTTTTTCTTAATCATGCAAGGATTTCGGATTTTTGCTGAGTAGGAACCCCGAAATTAGGATTTCAAATTTTCTCCCCCTATCACCAGCTTCTTATTTATCCCATCTACCCACTCTGGAAGCTGGTAAATTTGACCAAGCTTTATCTCCATATTTCCTTCTGTATATTGGGGCTGTACTTGACCATTTCGTTTTGGGGTTTGCCTATATTCAAAATCAATAATCAAATCCCTACTTTTTATTCCTAGAATGTTTGGCATTTCCAAAATTGTAAAAAACCGAGTATACTCTTTCCTGGAAGGAGGTAGGTAAGAATTGTCTATACTAAGTATAGAGCCAGGTTCTTTACTCAAAGATGCAGAGATAACACTCTTTAGTTTTATATCTCTCCTTTCTCCCATCTTACTTTCAAGTCCTCTAGGTTTATATTGTATAGCCATGTTGCATCACCTTTAATTTTTATAATTTTAAGATTAAAGCAATTAAAGGCGGATTTACTCCACCAGAACAAGCACTAGCAAAACCACAGAAATTGCCGAAATTAATTTATTGCTGATTTGTGCCATTTTTAGACAGTAATTAAACAGTATACTTAAATGTTTTGGTTTTTGATCGTCAAAACTCCTTCAAAAACTTTACAAGCTCATTGGCTTTCTCAAAGTCCATAAACTCTTTCTTGGTCATCGAGGGTATGCCTTTTGGCTTTTTCTTCTTGAAGATGACCAGGTTGTCAGCATCAAGAATCTTTGATAATGAAGGGAAGTCGGGCCTTGCCTTGTCTCCTATTTCCGTGAGTATAAGCTCGTCATCTTTCCTTGCTATTATATCAAAAGGAGTCTTTTTCGTGTCCCTTGCCTCAAAGCCCAGGTCGATGTATTTCTTTGAGAAATCTGACTTGTCTTTGCTTTCCATCATTTTATTGCCGGAGAAAATGTCTATCTCATTAAAGACTTCCCCGCCAAAAATACTGTATATTTTCATGGCCTTGTTTATTGTTATCTCTGAATCTTCATTCTCATACCTTATTATCATCCTTTTTGTTACCCCTATCTTTTTTGATAATGAGTTTAGCGAATACCCAAGCTCCTCCCTTTTCTTTTTCAGCTTATTTCCGTCGATGTAAGCTGTCAGCCCTGCCTGCGTTCTTTTTATGAAAGGGAACCTGTTTTTGATTGAGCCGGCTAAAGTAAAAAAGTTTAGCGTGTACATGCCAAACCTTGTGTAAAGGACATTATCTTCCAGCTTATTTCCAGCTTTTTCCGCAATTATTAGCGGAGTTGCGCCTAAATATGCAGCCACGCTGTCCATTTCATCCACATACTGCCTGCTTACAGAATTAGCGTCCTCAAGGACCTTTACGATAAGTATGGTTTCCTGCTTTCTCGCCAATAAGTCAAAACAGCTTCCCGTCAGGCTTTTTACCGTAAACCCTTCCTTAAGCAGATACACAGCTATCCTGTCTATTAATTCCTTTTTCATGATTGAAGCAAGTTTAAGTTTTTTTAAAAATGTTTCTGAAATTAATAATTATACAATAAAACTTATAAACCACGTTATTTAATTTAAGCAAAATGATAATAACAATCTCCGGAAAAGCAGGCTCTGGAAAAAGCACTGTCGCAAAAGAGCTTGCAAAGCAGCTTAAGCTCAAGCATTATTCTGTGGGTGATTTAATGAGGCAGATGGCCAAGGAAAGGAATGTCTCTTTGCTTGAACTGGGAAAGGCTGCAGAAAAGGACAGCTCAATAGACAAGGAGCTTGATGAAAGGCAAATAAGGCTGGGAAAAGAAGAGAACAATTTTGTAATTGACGGAAGGCTGACTGCGCATTTTATACCCAATGCCGATGTAAAGGTCTTTCTTGAATGCGAAGACAGGGTGAGGGCAGGAAGAATACTTAAGGATGAAAGGAAAGATGAAAAGGGCAAGGATATAAATGAGGTCATATCCAACATTAAGGAAAGGGAGTTAAGCGAGAGGAAAAGGTACAAGCAATATTACGGAATTGATTATTATGACGAGGAAATGTATAATCTGGTTATAGACACGACTAAGCTGAAAGTTAAAGAGGTTGTAGGCAGAATAATAGGGAATATAAGCAAGAAAAAATAAAGCCAATAATGAAAGCAATAAAAAATATCCAAGAAGCAATGAACATTAGCAACTTCAATAAAACAAGCTAATAATCAAAATAAGTCAATAAAATAAAGAATAATAATAAATTAAAATATTAAACTATAAACAAATATCCTAGCACTAAATTTAGAATATAAAACAAAAAACCTTATAAAGTGGCTATAATTGCAAAAATCTAGTTCTTATTTTAATTAAGATGGATATAATAAAAAAGCATGATTTCGTTGAAATAGAATACACCGGAAAGATTAAGGAAGACGGCACTATATTTGACACTACATACGAGAAAGTTGCAAAGGAAAACCATCTGCACGGGCATGACTTTGGACCTGTTGTCATATGCATTGGGGAAGAGCATGTGCTTAAAGGAATTGACAAGAACCTAGAAGGCAAGGAGACGGGAAAAGAGTATAATATAAACTTAAAGCCTGAAGATGCGTTTGGCAGCAAAAATGCCAAGCTTATACAGCTTATGCCCACTAATAAGTTCAAGCAGCAGAACATACAGCCAATGCCGGGATTGCAGGTGAATATTGATGGCATCGCAGGCACAATAAAAACTGTGAGCGGCGGAAGGACTTTAGTTGATTTCAATCATCCGCTTGCTGGAAAAGAGCTTTTATACCATGTGAAAGTGAACAAGAAAATAACTGATGACAAGGAGAAGCTGACAGGGTATGTAAAGCTAAGCCTTGGCACAAAAGATTTTAATGTGGAAGTAAAGGAAAATAATGCCAAGATAACATTAAAAACTGATGTGCCTGAGGAAGCCAAGGATGGGATTAGCAAGAAGCTGGCAGAGCTTATTCCCTCAATAAAAAAGGTAGAATTTTCCGCAGAAAGGAAAGCAAAAAACAAATAGTTTAAATATTAGTTAAAAATAATTATTATTGCAAAGGAGATACGCATGGTGCAACCGGAAATAACAACAGCTGATTCAGTTTCTCAGCCTTCTTACTCTAATGAGAATATAGATGCAGAGCTTGAGCAGCTTCTTGCCTCGCAAAGGGCAACAATAAAGGTGGTAGGCTGCGGTGGAGGCGGCAATAACACCATCCAAAGAATATCGGAAGTAGGTATTATAGGAGCAGAGACTATAGCTATAAATACCGATGCGCAGGACCTGCTTTTTACCAATTCAAACAAGAAAATCCTTATTGGGAGAGAATTAACAAGAGGGCATGGAGCCGGCTCTGATCCCAGATTAGGGGAGGAAGCAGCTCGCGAGCAGGAAGCTGACATCAAGAAGGCATTGCATGGCTCAGACATGGTTTTCATAACCTGTGGTTTAGGTGGAGGAACAGGGACTGGCTCAGCGCCTGTAGTTGCTGAAGTCGCTAAGAAGGTAGGCTCTCTGACTGTGGGCATTGTAACACTGCCCTTTAATATGGAAGGCCACAGGAGATATGATAATGCTGTCATGGGGCTTGAAAAACTCGAGCAGATTGTCGATACTTTAATAGTCATACCGAATGAAAAGCTTTTGGAACTAGCGCCGGATTTGCCTTTGCATACTGCTTTCAAAGTTGCAGATGAGATTTTAACCAATGCAGTAAAAGGCATAGCAGAGCTTGTCACTAAGGCTGGCCTGGTAAACCTGGATTTTGCAGACATAAGGGCTGTGATGAAAGGCGGCGGAGTAGCCTTAATTGGAGTTGGGGAAAGCGATACAGAAAACAGGGCAGTTGAAGCTGTTGAGAAAGCAATAAACAACCCATTGCTTGATGTTGATATTTCAGGAGCTAATGGAGCCTTGATCAATGTTGTTGGGGGAGAGGACATGACTCTGGATGAGGCAAGGAAAGTTGTCGAGACTATCTCGGAAAAACTGGATGATGATGCAAAAATTATCTGGGGCGCGCAGATAAGCAAGGACATGGAGAAGACAATAAGGACGATGTTAATTGTAACAGGAGTAAAAAGCTCTCAAATACTCGGCTCTGGCATAAAGACAACGGATAAGAAAAAAAAGGAAATAGAAACAGAGTTGGGCATAGAGTTCCTTGATTAAAATGAATTTCAGTTCTTTGTGGATAAGATTTAAGAGCTTTACCGGCGAATGCGTAAGAGTATTAAAAGTAACAAGAAAACCTGATACTACTGAGTTTAAGACAATAGTCAAGGCCTCTGGCCTGGGGATGGTAATAATAGGGCTTATAGGGTTCTTATTCACAATGGCCAGGCAGATATTTTTTCCCTAAAGCTTTTAAATAGCGGCTATTTTCAGTATACAAAGCACCTTACAGATTAAAATGGAAGAAGAGCAAAAATCGCAGATTTACGGGTTGAGGACGACTGCAAACAGAGAAGACCAGGTAATGGACTTCATAGTTTCAAATGCCCAGAAAAAGAAGCTGGAGGTTTTTTCAGTCATAAGGCCGCATGGCATGAGAGGCTATATATTCGTTGAGGCAGCTACAAAAACAGATGCAGAGCAGGCGGCATTTAATGTTCCTTATGCCCGCGGCATACTGCCAAAAACTGTTGAGTACAAAGAAATAGAGCATATGCTTGAGCAGGTCAAGGTAGAGATGAACATACAAAAAAATGACATTGTGGAAATAATCTCAGGGCCTTTTAAAAGAGAGCAGGCAAAAGTAACAAGAATAGACAAACAAAAAGAGGATGTTGTTGTTGAGCTGCTGGAAGCAGCTGTGCCTATTCCAATAACTGTAAAGATGGATGCGGTAAAGGTAATAAGAAGGGAAACAGATGAGGGGCAGGCAGAGTAAGCTTATGGTATTTTTTCTAATAAATTATGGATATGACCAGCGATTGTTCGCAAATATGTAACTATTTCTTAATAACGAAAAGTAAAAGGTTTAAATACTGCCTTACATTAACTGCTTCTTGATTCAAAAATGCCGCAAACATCAGAGGAACCGCAAGTTTTTGGACGCGGCGATTATAGGGTCGCAATGCATGATTTAAGGGAAGCTGGCCTTGTCCCTGGCAGTATGGCTTATGTTATGGGGCGAAGAGCAGATCTTAATAATAAGCATAGGCTAATTTTTCTACCTGTTTTTGCTACTGGAGATGGCGCTTGCTATGATGGTAAAGGAAATGCGGCAGTTGTTCTTGATGCACAAGATTTGTGGAATTTAAATCCTGATAGCAAACTTAAAAGCAGTGCTTTGCCGCTGGCTCCTGAAAGATTGGAAGAACTGAGAAGAGGAGACAAGGTGCTGTATATCCTAAAAAAGGAAGTAAAAATAATAAATAGGAGTGGCTATGTCAAAGAAAAAGGCTCCGGGAGGTATGTGCCGGCAAGTGATTCTGTTGAGAAATTCTGGAATTTCGTTGCAAGAGGCAAAGTTAATGTTGATGATTATGCGCGCATGGTTGGCGAGGAATCACGCTCTGATAATATTATGGAAATATCCTTTGATACAGATAGTTATAATTCACCAATAATGCGGGCTTGGATTGTTGGCGCGGTTGGCGGCAACTGGAGGTCCGATGCCGCTGGCGACCTCAGCCTCGACTACGATGCTCGTTTGGCCGCGGCAAATTCGGAAAGCGCCGGAGGCGCGCCGCAAATTTCGCATGAAGCAACAGAAACAATAAAGGCTCACACGCCTCAGGATGTTGAAAAAGCAAAAGAATCAACAGCTAAATTAAGAAAAGCTTCAGACTTAGGAGTTGTGCAGCTTGAAATTGTGCAATCATTGGAGGATCTTCTTAGAAAATTATAATTTTTTAGATGCCCACTGGACATCTTCGCGTGGGGTTTATAAATTAGTTTTACCTGTTTTTTGATTAATTTTTGTTGAGATTAATTAATGAAAACAAAATAAGAGAAATTAGTATAATAAATGCTATCCGTGAATGTCCGGTGGGAAAAATGTCCAGTGCCATTTGCCTCATAAGATAAATTTATAAATAAAACATTATTCCAGAAATACATGGTAACTCAGACAGTAGAGGCACTTATAGCCGGTGGTAAATGCACGGCAGCGCCTCCATTAGGGCCAGCTCTCGGGCCTTTAGGAGTGAACATAGGGCAGGTTGTTACTGAGATTAATAAAAAAACGTCTGCATTCAATGGGATGCAAGTCCCAGTAAAAGTTATAGTAGATGCTGATACAAAATCTTTTGAGATTTCTATCGGGACTCCGCCTGCTGCAGCCTTGATACTCAAGGAAGCAGGAATCCAAAAAGGCTCAGGAAACCCCAAGACAGACAAAGTAGCGGATGTTCTTATTGAGCAGATCATCAAGGTAGCAAAGATGAAAGAGGATAGCCTGCTTGGCAAGAATTTAAAGGCCAAGGTCAAGGAAATTATAGGAACATGCAATTCTATGGGTATTCTTGTTGAGGGCAAGCCTGCTGTGGAAGCTATAAAAGAAGTGAATGAAGGCAAGTATGATAAGGAAATTAAGGAAGAAAAGACAGAGCTTTCAGCAGAAGAGCTTAAGAAGCTTGAGGAAGAGAAGAAGCATCTTGCCGAGGAAATGGAAAAGAGAAGGGCAGAGTTTGAAAAGACAGCCAAGGCTATTATTGCAGAAATGTCTGGCAAGGAGAGAGGAGCAATCAAGGCTAAGCTTTCAGAAGCTGGCATTCCAGATGCAATGATCAAGGAATTGCTGCCTGTAGAGGGAGAAGCTGCTGCCGGAACTGTTAAAGAAGGAGAAAAAGCAGCAGCAGGAAAACCAGCAGCTGGAAAAGCAGAAACAAAGAAGGAAGAGCCCAAGAAAGAAGCCAAGGAAAAGAAATAGATAATTCTTTATATATAATATTTAATCAAAGTGTAAAATCCCTGAAAATCAGTGAGATGCGAGTGAACTCGTTTCACTCGCTCACAATTCGCAGATTTTCGGGATACAAAAAATCATAAGGTGATTTTTAAGTATGCCAAAAATCAAAATAGTACCTGCTATTTTATCTCCCAATCCTAAGACTGTGAACGAGGACCTTAAGGAAATCGGGCCTTATTCTGATTTGCTGCAAGTGGATGTGATGGACAATATTTTTGTGCCTAATAAAACCCCTCAGGCAGAGCAATTGAAGATTCTGGATACGAAGATTCCCCTTGATATACATTTGATGGTCAAGGAGCCAAGCGATGAGTATTTGATGGGCTTCATTAAAGCCAATCCAAAATTGAAAGTCAACAATATCACCGTGCATTATGAAGCCTGTTCCAACATTAAAAAAACATTGGAATTTATCAGGGAAAACAATATTAAAGCCGGAGTTGCAATAAACCCAAACACTCCATTAAATTCTATAAGGAATATTCTTGATAAAGTGGATATCGTTTTGGTAATGACGGTAGAACCAGGATTTTCGGGGCAGGGATTTATTAAAAGCGCACTGGACAAAGTTACTGAATTGAGAAAACTAAAGCCAAAGATGGATATAGAAGTGGATGGAGGTATCAATGAAGTTACAGCCGCTTTAGCTGCTAAGTCAGGAGCTAATATGTTTGTTGCGAATTCTTATATTTTCAAGGCTAAAGACAAAGTTAAGGCTATGAAGAAATTGAGGGCTGCGGTTGGTTAAAATGCTGTGGTTTATTTACTCTCTGCTGAGCGGGTTTTTCTTTGCTACATCCGATGCAATAACAAAAAAAGTCAAGCTGGACGATGATTATATCATAGCCTGGTCAAGGTTGTTTTTTTCCTTGCCTGTCGTCTTGGTTCTTTTGTTTTTTACCACTATGCCTAGGCTAGATTCAACATTTTGGTTGTCTATTTTTTTCCTTGCTCCATTGGAGATAACAGCAATATTATTGTACATCAAAGCCATAAGGAAGTCTCCCTTATCACTGACTCTGCCTTTTCTCAGCTTGACGCCGCTATTCCTGATTCTAACATCTTTTATATTATTAGGAGAATTTCCTACTTTATTGGGCATCATAGGAATTTTGTTGATTGTTTTTGGGGCTTATGTGTTAAACTTGAATTTGACAAAGTACAGATTTTTAGATCCTTTTAAGGCGGTATTAAGAGAAAAAGGCTCGATGTTAATGGTTATAGCTGCCTTTATATTCAGCATTACCTCAAATCTGGGAAAAATTGCAATTCTGCATTCAAATACTTTGTTTTTCTTCGTTTTGCAAGCTTTTCTTCTGATTGCAGTTCTTACTATTTTATTTTTTGGGAGGATAAGAAAGAAATTTGCAGCAGTAAAATCCAATATTAAATTACTATCCTTAACAGGAATAACTTATGGCTTGATGTTCTTTTTTCATGTTGTTGCAATAACACTGGTAATAGTGCCTTACATGATATCTATAAAACGGACAAGTTCCATTTTTGGGGTCTTATACGGGCATTTCTGGTTCAAGGAAAAACACATTACACAGAGGCTTTTTGGAGCAGTAATTATGATTCTTGGAGCGGCTATTATACTGCTTTCTTAAGGAAATGTTTAAATAAAGCCGCTTTAATTATTATGGATTAAATAAAATGAAGCAGAAAATAATAGACCCATGGGGTTCCGGCTTGCTGGAAGATTATGGGAAGATTATAAAGGATTTTGGCCTGGAGGTTTTTGATGCAAAGCTGTTTCCGAAGCCAAATCGCTTAATGAGGCGCGGGGTAGTTTTTGCAGGCAGGGACTTGAAGATAATAGCTGATGCTATAAAGCAAAAGAAAAAATTTTACGTGCTTTCCGGGATAATGCCTACTAACGAGAAGATTCATTTTGGCACTAAGATGGTCGTGGAAAACATAAGGTATTTCCAGGAGCATAATGCCGAAACATATCTCTTAGTAGCGGATTTGGAGGCTGCTGCAGCAAGAGGCGTGCCTTTGGAGGAAGCCAGGAAAAGAGCAATGGAGTTCCATATTCCTGCGTATGTCGCGCTTGGCTTGGATCCGAAAAAAACCACTTTCTACTTTCAGTCGGAAAATGTTGAGGTCTCACATATAGCATCTGAGGCTTCAAAAAGGGTTACTGCAAATGAATTTAAGGCAATATACGGCAGCCTGGAGCCCGGAAGAATATACTCAGCTTTTACTCAGGTAGGTGATATTTTATATCCCCAGCTAAAGGAAAGGATGCCTGGAATAATACCGGTAGGCATCGACCAGGACCCGCATATAAGGCTTACAAGGGATATTGTCAGGAGAATGAAAGACAAAAAGTTCTTTTTGCCTTCTTCATTGTATCATAAATACACGCCTTCTCTGGATGGCTCGATAAAGATGTCTAAATCAAAACCTGAGAGTTGCATCGAGCTGCCTGAGGATATTAATGCAGCAAAGAAGAAAATAAAGAGAGCCTTGACCGGCGGCAGAGACACTCTGGAAGAGCACCGCAAGCTAGGGGCTATTATCGAAAAAGACATGGTTTTTGAATTGATGAAACAGCATCTTGTCGAGGAGGACAAGGAATTAGATAGTATTTACAAAAAATACAAATCCGGAAAGATGACTTCAGGAGAGCTAAAAGAGCTTGCGTGCGATAAAATGGAGAAATTCATGAATAACTTTACTGAAGGCATAGAAAAAGCAAGGAATCAGATAAATAAATTGAAATTCGTTAAGTTTAAATAAATCAAAAGAAAATAAGCCAATACCAAAAATCCAATAAAAAACAAAAACCAATAAATATTCACCAAAAACAAATAATTAAAATTCAATAATATTAAAACCAATAAAAATACAATAATAAAAAGCAATCAATAACAAAGTCCAATTAAAAAACAATAAAATTATAAAAATATCCTATACTCACTCGCATAAAATTATTGAGCAATAGATGCTCGTTCGTAATAAGCAAAGCACGATTTTATGCTCAAATATTTGTGTGCTTTGCTATATCAAAAATAAAAGAGGTGTTGATTATGGTTTTGAAAAATGTCGCGCCTTTGAAAGGCGGCTATATGATAACGAGCATAGTTGGGTTTATAATTTCCGCAGTATATGTTTTTCCAAGAAGCCAGACATGGGGATTTACCTTCACAATTTTCTTCATGCTGATGTTTGTGGCTTCCCTTATATCAATGACTTACGGCCCTGACGAGGCAATGCTGCATGCAGGCCATGAAAGGGAAAGGAGAAATAAAAAAAGCGAAAAATAATCACCTATTAAACATCTTGTCAAACTTTTCCTTGGCTTTGCTTTCTTTCCAGTAAACTGAATGCGAAGCCCTTTTTTCAAACAATGCGATTGCCATGTGGATGATGTCTGTCTGATAATCTTTAAGCCCTTTCTCCTTTATTACTGATTTTGCATCCTCGATGCATTCTTTCATCAACCTTATGTTTTCATTCCTTGCCTTGTCTTCCTCAAGCTTTTCCTCTGCATCAGTCAAAGTAACCTCTTCCCATTGGGGATATGTGGAAGTCTTGCTTTGCTTTGGGAATGATTTTGAAAATGGCATAGCTTATAGTAATAAAACATAATATATAAACTTTCTTATGAGGAATATGCAAACCAAAAACTATTTATAGCGGAGAACATAAATATCTATGCAAAATAGTTTATGTCCTCCTGATACACGCGAAAATCGAAGATTTTCGGTGCGTAAAAATGCATAGCATTTTTTGCACACAAAATCTGGAAGATTTTGTTGTGTCCTGAAAATGCAAAGCATTTCCATGATAGCAGATGACAATTTATTGTTCAAAAATTTAGGTCGTCTACTATAAATTGGGAAATTAAGGGAAAAAGCATGATAACAGACAATGAGATTCTTTTGAGGCTTGTTATTGCAGCTGTAATTGGTGGCATTATAGGTTTTGAGAGGAGAGCTGTGCATAAGCCTGCAGGATTGAGGACGCATATGCTTGTCAGCCTTGGATCTGCTTTATTTACTATTTTAAGCTTCGGGGTTTTTGCTAACGATCCTGCAAGAATAATAGCGGGCATCGTAACAGGAATTGGATTTTTAGGAGCTGGGACTATTTTCAGGGCAAAAGACCATATAAAAGGCCTGACAACAGCTGCTTCCTTATGGGCTGTTTCTGCTGTCGGCATAGGCATTGGTCTGGGAGAATATTTCCTTGTGGCGGTATCAACAGTACTAATATTATTGGTCCTTCAACTAAACAGGGTAGAATTTTTCAGGGAAATCTAAATCTCGAATATCTTCTTTTTCTTTAGTATGACTGAAGGCGTTTCCCCGCCGTGCCATGTGTACCTAGGCCTTATTCTCATAGGGTAGATTTTCTCATTGACATCATCAAATATCAAAGCTGCGCCTGTAACTCTGGGCAAATAATTAAGCTGCTTGTCCAAGCCTTCCCTCATATAGCTCTGCATTAAGCTGCCTAGAGCCTGCGCATCAACATTTGCAGTCACTCTATGCGCAATCACAACATCTGATTGGGTTATGACATCTGTATGGATTTTTCCGGGCTGCTGGGAAGCAAGAACCAAGCTAATGCCTGGCTGCCTGCCTTCCCTCAATATTGTTATCAGAGGCTGCGTAGCTACAGTACTGCCTTCATTGGGCAAAAATTCATGGGCTTCATCGATTATTAACCAAATTGCGGGTTCTTTTTCCTGCTCTTCATCCTTCTCAATCAAGTGCGTCTCGCGGTATATAGACTCGTATTCTTCTGCTTTCCTTGTCATCATCCTTTTTGCAAACAATTTTTGAGCTACCAGTCCAATAACCAAAGCCCTCAAGCTTTCTGCTCCAGGTATGTATGTATAGCAGCTTACATCCAAGACTGTAATCTGGCCTGGAATTACCAAATCTTCCAGCAGAGTCCCCTGTTTGCTGAATAATCCCCAGTGCTTTGCAGACAAGAACCTGTTTTCAGCAGCATCCTTGGTTTCCTTTGAGGAGCGGTCGTCTTCCTGTATGGCTTTTATTATATCATCAATGTCATAATCCTCATTATTTTCCTTGAAATTCTCTATGACGCGCTCAATCAACGATCCAATAGGGCTGTGAAGTTCTATTCCAAAGGTCTCTGCCCATTCATAAGGGCTTAACTCAGAAGTCTTTATTGAGAAAGGGAAATCTGTTGGTATGTCCCCTTCCTGGTATTTTTTATAATAGCCAACGGGAGTAAAAATATTCGCATGCAGCGGCTTTGCCTCCAGCTCCCATTCATCCAACAGCTCCTTATCCTGCTTATTTGGATATTTCATTGTCCAGTATATTCCCATCGTGTCCAGGATTATAATGGAAATGTTATTCCTGATTTCTTCAGGAAGGTCGAGTATGGACTCTGCAATGACGCCCATCGAATAACTTTTTCCGCTACCCCTCTTGCCAACAACAAAGACAACGTGGCTTTTTGCGACATCCATGTATATCCTATTGGATAAAGAAGTGGTCTGGCCCATCTTTACATAATGCTTTCCAATAAAGATTGTGCCTGCTGTGCCAAATTCCTTTGCATCTTCCTGGTTCCTTCCTATTATTATGTCATACATTTTTCAATTATGCCATTGACATAAAAACAATATTTTTTAACAATAAAATTTATTAACCAACTCCAAAATTGGTCATAACAAATAACAATCAAATTAATTGCTATAACTATAATCTTGCAATATTCAATATAAAAACTTATGGTATTATTTTGCAGTTAATAAAATCCGAAAGATTTATTTATAGTTTATCGTAACAGCCTTTAAAGAAGGGGTGATAGTGAGTAGCAGTGGTGAGGCAAGTTGCATGAATTAAAGGGAAAACCCCGGAAAATTCTCAATTGTTGATTGCTTATAATATTGTCCTGACTAAAAACATAAATTAACGGATTGCATATGTTATCGGAAAGAGAGAAGCTGGAAGAGGAATTGAGGTTTCTTAAAGAGAGTTATGACATAGGCGTTATAACGGATGAAGAATATAAAAACGGCAGGCAGAGAATAGGGGCAAAGATAAAGGCTATCGAGGACAAAGAAAATGAAGGGGATGGCCTATTCAAGGAAGAGCCGGAAAAAGCCAGAGAGGCTAGGGAAAAAATAACAACATATGACTTAGGTGAAAAAGATGATACGGGAAGAAAAATAAATCAAGACCAAGAGCAAGAAGAGACAGAAGAAGAGCCAACTGAGGCGGAAGAAGACATATTTCCGCTGGATTCTGAAGAGAAAAAGGAAGTGCATAAAGGGAAAAAAATATGGATGGAAGAAAAACAGCATGAAAAAACAGAAGATGAAATTAAATTCAACAAAAAAACACTGGTTTTTGCTGCTGTCCTTATAGTAGCTGCTTTAGGGATATGGTATTTCTTTTTCACCGGCTCTGATAATGCCAATATGTCAAATGATGCCAATACTATGGCTAATAATGCAGCAACCTTAATAGCATGCTACTCTGACAAGGACTGCAAAGAGCAGGGAAAGATAGGAAGCTGCGCAAATCCCGGAAAGGAAAATGCGGAATGCAGTTATGTAGATGATATTCAGGTAAAGCTAAAAATAATAAACAGCAAAGAATGCTTTAATTGCGATACCGGCAGAATAATTTCGATATTGGAAAGCTTTTATCCCAATTTAGACATAGAAGAAATAGATTATGATACGGCTGAAGGCAGAGTGCTTGCTGATAGGTTTAATATAAACGCGCTGCCAGCTTATATTCTTAATTCAAGCCTGTCTGAAACATACAATTATGAGGAATTTTTCACTGCTTTCAATAAAATGAATGACAATTTTGTGATGAAGGACACTGTTGCTAATGCAAACTACTACCTTAACAGAAAAGAAATTCCAAATAAGCTTGAGCTATTTGCGCAGGAAGGCCAGGAAGCAAGCGATAAGGCAGAGGCGAACCTTAAGGAATTTTTAGAGGCATTTGACGGGAAAGTTACATTTAATAAACATGATTCAGATTCGGCATTAGCCAGGGAATTAGGACTAAATTCATTCCCGACTTTTTTAATAAACACCAAAATCAAATTTGGCGGAGTGCAGGCTGCGAACACGATAAAAGAGAATTTCTGCCGGGTGAATAAGCTGCAAGAATGCAGTTTAGAGCTTTCTAAGAGTTTGGTTTAAAAAAAGAGAAGTAAAAAATAAAATCAAAGCTCGCTCACAGTCAGCACATTAACCCTTGTATCATTGGGCCTTATCTTTGAGTCCATGCCTACAAGGAATTTTACATTTGCGCTTTCTGCTGCCTTTGCTATATTGCTGTCTACAGAGCCGTCAAACACTATTGCATAGGCGGTGTTGTTGAGGCTTTTTATTGCTGACTCCAGTTCAGTCACAGGAACTTTTCCAAGAGTGTGCAGCTGCTGGTCAAGAACCTGCGCGCCTCTTGTGCCTATAAGATTCTCGAGCATATCCCTAAAAACCTTCTTGTTTTCTGGCGATATTACTGCATGCCTTCTGCTGAACATGGGCTGTCTTGGAGGAAGCGGCCTGAACTGCTGCTGAGGCCTTCTGTCCATTATTTTTTGCGGCCTGTTATTGGCATTATTGTATCTCTCTGCTTCCTTGGAGAATTCAAGCTTTGCCTGCTCTCCTGAAATCCTGGCCCTCAATGCCTTGTGTATTTCCTTTTGTGTTATCTCCTCAACTTCCTTGCCATCCGGAGCGCGGGCGACAAAATCAACATCTGCCAATGAAGTCAATTCCTTGACAATTAAATTGCCTCCTCTGTCTCCATCAACAAATATTGTAACAACTTTTTTAGCGCATAATTCGACTGCTGTTTCAGGAACGGATGTGCCATTAAGGGCAATTGCATTCTTGAAGCCATGCTTAAGCAAATTTAAAACATCTGCTCTTCCTTCTACTATAATTATCTCATCACTTTCGTTTATTGCAGGGCCTGCTGGCAGCCTGTCCTTGCCATATTCCTGTATTTCCATGACTCTTACAGAGTAGGCAACCTCATCCGCTAATTCCTGAGAGTCAGGCATTGTGTTGGACATGAGGCTCTTTAATAGCTCTTTAGCCCTCTCAACAACAAAGGACCTCTTGCTAACCCTTACATCTTCTATGCTTTGTGCCTGCAGCTTGGCGTTGCATGGGCCTATTCTCTGTATAATCTCCAAAGCGGCTGCTATGATTGCAGTCTCTGCCTTGTCCATAGAAGAAGGTATATCTATTGTCCCGCTGGTCTTTCCTGACCTTATTTCAGTATTAACTTCTATCCTTCCAATCCTTCCGGATTTTTGCAGCTCTCTCAGCTCTAAATCAGAGCCTAAAAGCCCTTCTGTCTGGCCGAAAATTGCTCCAATGACATCGGGTCTGTCTACCACGCCCTCAATATCAATTGACGCATGAATAATGTATTTAGCTGCAACCGGGCTAATTTTTCCCACTTTAACCAACCTCCACGATAAATTTTGATTTTAGAACAAGCTTTTTTAAGTCTGATTAGCCTTAATTGAGCCTATTTCAGCCTTCTACTTCATCAATAAGCAAAATCAAGTGATAATAATGATTTTTACGTTAAAAGCTTGCTCTGAATTTGTTTTTAAGCTTATTAAAAGATTTGTAGCCCGTGACACTAACTCCCAGGTTCATCGCTTGCATTTAGCGACCGCTCCCATGGGTACTCTCGTGACGGGCCTTAACTTTGATTTTAAATGAACTAAATAAGCTTAACTTTTCTTATTTTACTGCTATTAAAATAAGTGTCATTAGTATATAATTTTTGTGTTTTGATGTTAAAACAAAATAGAATTTGCGAGCATAAACCCCGGCAAGATCCCGAAAGACCCTGCCAGGGAAAAAGAGGTGATAGTCTTATTACTACTAGATAGTAGAACTCATATAAATACTTTTCGATTGTGTTAGCATTGTAAAGTAGTTATATCCTATTTTGCCATATGTTTATAAATCTAAAATGATTCTGCTGTATTCATGCCAAAAGCGCGCAAAGAGAAATTCAGGGAAGGCAGGGAAAAATTCAAGACCATGCATAATGTTTTTGATGAATTTGCCAACAGGACTATATTCAAGCTTATTACAGAAGGGCATTTTCGTGGCTTGGAAAGCCCGATAAGCATAGGCAAGGAAAGCAACGTTTTTTCCGCTTTGACAAAGGACAATAGGAGGGTAATAGTAAAAATATACAGACTAGAGACTTGCGATTTTAACAAGATGTATGATTACATTAAGAACGACCCCAGGTATGCAAACCTTAAGAGGAAAAAAAGAAAGGTGATACTTGCATGGGTGCAGAGGGAATACAGAAATTTAATGGAAGCAAGGGAAGCGCAGGTTAACGTGCCGATACCCATAACTTTCTCCAACAATGTGCTTGTGCTGGAATTTGTGGGCAGAGGGGATGAGATTGCGCCAAAGTTAAAAGACAATATTCCAGAAAATAAAAAGCAGTTTTTTGACAAAATCATAGAAAATATGGGAAAATTGTATGAACATGGCCTGGTTCATGCTGATTTGTCCGCATTCAACATCCTGAATTTTGAGGAAAGCCCGGTTTTCATCGACATGTCCCAGGCAACAACCTTAAACGATCCGAGGGCAGAGGAGTTTTTGGAGAGGGACGTAAGGAATATATGCAATTTTTTCAGCAAGCATGGATTAAAAGTTAAGGAAGAGATCATAATTAAGAAGATTAAAACTCATGCCAAGGAAGAGATCATAATTAAGAAGATTAAAACTCATGCCAACAATAAGGAATGAACAATAATAAACATAAAAAATAATTATTAATTTCAATAAAAAACAAAAAATGCCAATATGGTTAACAAATAAGTTCACAATAATTTGATTATGGTTAAGAAAATATATAATTTATAATTAAAATTAATAAAAATAAATCATAGCCGGCGTTTTGCAAAACCAATGTGTGATAGCAAAACGCAGGGAATGAATTATTGTTTTTCAATGCCGAATGAGGTAAAGTTTGCATAAAATAACAAGATAACAAATGATTGTTCAAAATACATTAGGTTAAACTAATGAAAACATTTTAAAAACAAACCAAATTTTTTATGAAAAATGGCAGAAGAATATTCTTACGAACTGAAGATTCCAAGGGAAAGAGTAGCGGTTTTGATAGGAAGAGAAGGAGAAGTGAAGAAAAACATAGAGGC
>JACPDF010000034.1 GCA_016184145.1 Candidatus Woesearchaeota archaeon
AAAATGCCAAAAAAACCAAACATTTGCGTAATATACTTCCCAGGGAATAACTGCGAGGAAGAATCATTAATAGCGGTAAAAGCAGCTGGAATGGACGGCAAGATTGTCAGATGGAATGCCAAAGAAAATTTAAGTAACTATGACGGCTTCATTATTCCCGGAGGATGGGCTTATGAAGACAGGATAAGGGCAGGAGCGATAACTGCAAAAGACCCTGTTATGGGTATTATTAAAGAGGAAGCAAAAAAGGGAAAGCCAGTTTTGGGAATATGCAATGGCGCCCAGGTTTTGGTGGAAACAGGCATGATTCCAGGATTAAAGGATAAGGTGGAGATGGCTTTGGCCCCGAACAAAAATCCATTAATTTCAGGTTATTACAATGTCTGGGTTAATATCAAAAATATACAGAACAAAAAAAGGACAGCTTTTACCGATCTGGATAAAAATGAGGTTTTGCATCTGCCGATAGCGCATGGCGAGGGAAGGTTTACAACAAAAGATAAATCATTAATCCAAGAATTAGTAAAAAATAAGCAGATTATTTTCCAATACTGCAGCGATGAAGGGGAAATAGAAGATAAATTTCCTGTTAATCCGAACGGCTCTATGATGGCCATTGCCGCTATATCCAGCAAAGAAGGCAATGTTATGGCTATTATGCCACATCCGGAAAGGGCGATTTTCAAAAGGCAGATTCCAGAAACTCAAAAAACAGATATATTGACCAATAATATAAAATTATTTCAGTCAATGAAAAATTATATCTTAAAAAACAAATAAAATGGGGCTTGTTCATAAATTAACGCCGGAAAATGCGCATAGGCTTATAGCAAAAGCTGATGCTTTGTATCTTGCATTGCATCCATTTAAATTAGAGACTAAGGAGGAAATTGTTAGGGGTTCATATAAAGAAAGCCCGCATACAGTATATTTTGCTTCTCCTGATATAGAAAAAAGAGTGTTGGAAACACAGGAGCCTATGCTTATTTTTCAAGACAGCTCTGCAATTGACCTTGCAATTGAACTTTTGTCTAAAAAAGGCCTTATAGGAGATAAGTATCTTGTTCCAACATTTAATGGTAGTTTAAATCCCAGCCAGGGTATGGGTGCGGTGCACCAATATATTGAGCAGTTTAGCCCTGGATTAGTTAACATATTTGGGCCAAAATATCTAGCTCATGGCTCACAACAGTTAAAAGAATGGTTGGAGAGATCTGTTGAGTTTGAAGGTATCAATATTAATGCATATTAACAGGTGATTAAATTGCCGACTGCCGAACTATTCATCAGCTTGAAAGTCCCGGA
The DNA here is from genome assembly GCA_016184145.1 of Candidatus Woesearchaeota archaeon. Taxonomy (GTDB): domain Archaea; phylum Nanobdellota; class Nanobdellia; order Woesearchaeales; family GW2011-AR4; genus JACPDF01. The sequence goes on from JACPDF010000034.1 coordinate 1,306, forward strand.
CAATGTGGCCATAACTGCATTTCATACTTTGGAAAGGATGGGCTATAACCAATTAAAAAAGCTTGAAAGGAAAGAGTATTGCAAGTTTGAGTTTAGCGGGGATAAAAAAAGCTTTGAGAGGAATATAAGCCATGTTGATATTCTTGTTAATGCCAATAAGCATAAATTCTCATTTTCTTTGGACAATAGCATTAAAAATAATGAAAATAAGGTAAATGTCCTGGTGCAGGACTTAGGAGATGGCTCCGGATTGCTGAAGACCTTAAAAGAAAGATTGGGCTTTAAGGGCATAAAAAAAATGGAAAAAGGAGTTTTATGGACTTTGTATTTTGGCAATATAATTGACGCTGAAGACATTGCTGTTGGCATAACAAAAAGCTTATTAATGAACGAGAATTATCAGAAATACAGAATTTTGGAATAGTGAGCCTATGAAAGACGTCTTGGTTTTGTTTGCATCAAAAGGAGATGAAAAGAGCTACAGGAAAGTGCTCAGGATTCTTGATAAAGCTAAAGCAAGCTATGAGCTTAAGTTTGCGAGCGCGCATAAGACGCCTGAGGAAGTTGATTTAATTTTAAGGCAGGATTATAAGGTTGTTATTTCCGGGGCCGGCCTGGCAGCAGCTTTGCCCGGAGTTGTTGCAGCCAAAACAATAAGGCCTGTTATAGGTGTCCCTTGCCTTGGAAACTACCAGGGCTTGGATGCTTTATTGGCAATAATGCAGATGCCCCCAGGCATTCCTGTTTTGGGTGTAGGGGTGGACAAAGGAGACATAGCCGCTTATTCTGCAATTAATATTTTGAAAAAGCAGGATAAAGTCGTTTTGGTTGGGGACAAGAACAATAGCGCGTTTAAGAAAGCAGAAGAGATATTGAGGCAGTTTAAGGTAAACCATTCGCATTCAGAGCAGACTATAGATAAAGGCATTAATATAGTTTTTACAAAATTCGACGAGCCTATGGAGAAAAAGGAGCAGCTTGTCATTTACTGCCCGCTGCTTATGGAAAAAGATGACAAGGCAGAAGCTTCTTTAAACCTATTGAAGCATTCCGGCCATGGATTGTGGGTTGGGCTGAATAATGGCACAAATGCAGCTCTCGCTGCGGTAGAAATCCTGAATATTGACAACAGCTTTGAGGAGCAATTAGTTGCTTACAGGAGAGAGCAGGCCAATAAGGTAAGGAATTACAATAATTAAATTGCTAGCTCATTTCTGGAGTTCAGATAGTTTTTCATTGTAAGAAATGGTCATTTATATAGTATACTTTACGTACCATAAAAATATCCCGTTATATTAGTAAGCGACAAAAATAAGTCATAGAACAAATCGCTTACTAATGTTTGCCAGACATAACAATTTTATGAGTTATTTATGTCTGGTATTATATTGCTGTTAGTCAACAAAAGACCAAAAGGTTTAAATAGTTTAACTGTTAAACAGTTTAACTAGGTGATTTATATGGCAGAAACGGAATTAGTCAAAATGTCTCCAAAAGGTCAATTAGTTGTACCTAAGGGAATAAGGGAACAAGAGGACTTTAAGCCAAGCGACAGGTTTATGCCCTTTCCCGTAAAAAATGGTGTATTGTTTAAAAGGGTAAAAATACCAGAAATGATGATGGAGTTCGCCTCTTTAGCAAAGGAAATACAACAACAGTTTAAAAGCAGAAAAGTCTCGCCTGGTGATATTGATGAGGCTGTTAAATGGGCAAGAAGAAGATAGTCTTAGATACCAACATCTATATCTCTGCACTTGGCTGGAAGGGAAATCCAAGAATAATACTAAGCAAAATTATAGAGGGCAAGTATGAGCTATTATTATCTGTAAAGCAGTTTGAAGAAGTAGTAAAAGTTTTGGACTATCCAAAGTTTGGCTTTACGGACGAGCAAAAGGCGAGGTTTATATTGTTATTAAACGAAATAGCAACAATGGTAAAAACAAAAACTAAGGTCGACGTTATCAAAGACGATCCCAGCGATAATATCGTTCTTGAGTCTGTTGCAGAATTTGAGATAGACTATGTTGTTTCTGGCGATAGACATTTGCTGGATTTGAAGGAATTTAATGGTGCAAAAATAATAACACCAAAACAATTTATGCAGATTGTTAATCAAAAATAAATAAAAAGATTCCAAAAACCATAAAATGATCACAACAGAAAAATTAAAAGAGCAGTTAAAGTACACATTAAACAAAACAAACTTTAATCTAGGGAAGAAATACGAAGGCAAGGTAAGGGACAACTATATTCTTGATGGAAAGAGAATAATAATAACTACTGACAGGATTTCCGCTTTTGACCGGGTTCTTTGCACATTGGCGTTTAAGGGCCAGGTTCTCAACCAAACTGCTGCCTTCTGGTTTGAAAAGACAAGGCATATTGTGAAAAATCATGCCATAGATGTGCCTGACCCCAATGTTCTGGTTGCAAAAGAATGCAAATTAGTCCCTGTTGAGATGGTTGTAAGGGGGTATATTACAGGCGTAACAACAACATCTGCATGGTATAATTATGAGAAAGGAGTAAGAAGCTTCTGCGGAAACAGGTTCCGAGATGGAATGAAAAAAGACCAGAAATTTGACAAGCCAATCATAACGCCTTCCACAAAAGCAGAGAAAGGAGGCCATGACGAGTCTGTTTCAGGGGAAGAGATAATAAAAAGAGGCTTGGTTGACGAAAAAATTTACAGGAAAATGGAAATGGCAGCATTAGACTTATTTGATTTTGGAACAAAGCTGGTTGCAAAAAACAATCTGATTTTAGTTGACACAAAATACGAGTTTGGCCTGGATGAAAACAATAATTTAATGCTTATTGACGAGATGCATACTCCTGACTCCTCAAGGTTCTGGATTAAAGATACTTATCATGAAAAGTTTTCTAAAGGAGAAGAGCCAGATAAGTTAGATAAGGAATATGTGAGGCAGTTTTTAGCCAAAAAGGGATTTATTGGAGATGGAAAAATCCCTGAAATACCGGACGATGTTAAGGTAGAGGCAGCAAGAAGATACATAAAAGCCTACGAGATGATAACGGGAAAGGATTTTAAGGCAGAGGTTGGGGATGTTAAGGAAAGAATTGGGAATAATCTCAGAAAAGCTGGTGTGCTATGAAGTCCTTAATTATTAAAGCGGCTAAGGATGCAGGAAAGCTTTTGATGAGGAATTACGGCAAAGTAAAATATGTGAGGGAAAAAGACCAGGAAAGCTATTTTACAAATGTTGATGTGGAAAGTGAAAAATTAATTATTTCTGCTATAAGGAAAAATTTCCCGGGGCATAATATCATTTCTGAGGAAAGCGGCAATGCCAATAAGGCTTCTGAATATACCTGGTATATTGATCCTCTTGACGGCACGCACAATTATATCAAAAAATTCCCGTTATTTGGCACTTCAATAGCATTGGAGCATAAGGGGCAAGTGAAATTTGGAGCCATTAACCTGCCGTATTTCAACGAGCTTTATTTTGCGGAAAAAGGCAGAGGCGCTTTTCTTAACGGCAAAAGGATAAGGGTGTCAAGCCAAAAAAACATCAAAAAGTCTTTTGTTGTTACCGACCTTGCTTTGAGGCACTATCCTGAGGATAAAATAAGGATAATAAAAAAATTGAAAGGCAAAGTATATGATTTAAGGGTTTTAGGGTGCGCTGTTTATGACTATGCCATGATTGCAAGGGGCTCTGCAGATGCCTACATCACAAGATATACCAATGCATGGGACATGGCTGCAGGAGGATTAATTGTAGAGGAAGCGGGTGGAAGAGTTACTGATTTTGACGGCAAAAGATGGAATACAAATATGAGCAGGTTTGTCTCCAGCAACGGAAAAATACATGGGCAGCTGTTAAAGGTTTTGAGGCAGCATGTTCAGTAAGAATAAACGATTATATATTAATTTACCAAAAAGTTTATAAATAATAAACGATTTCTATTGCCTATGGGCATTACTGAAATATTCACCAAAAAAAACATTGAAATTCTGGGCTTATTGTCTAAAGAGAGCCTGCATATAAGGGATATCGCTTCCAGGCTGGATATTTCGCCGGCGAAGGTCCACTCCACAATAGAATTGTTCAGGAAAAATAATTTAGTGAGGGAAAGCAAAGAAAAAAATAAAATAATAATAAGCTTGAATAAAAATAGCGCTTTGCTGAAAGAAATTCAGAACTTGTTGAATACCGACAATAAGGATATTTCTTTTGAATCAGGAATTAATATTTTTGACACGATAAGCCCCCTGGATTTCAGGTATTATGGAAGGAATGATGAAATATTCCGGAAGCTGCAGCCCTACCTCTCGGAAAATGCGATGATCAGGCATATGGCTAAAGTGGAGGCAGCCTTGGCAAATACTCTGGCTAAGAAAGGCATCTGCAGCAAAAAAACAGCGGATGAAGTGGAAAAGGCGTGCAAAAAAGTCACGGCAGAAGAGGTTTATCTGGAGGAAGACAAATTAAAGCACAATGTAAGGGCTCTTGTAAACTGCATAAGGAATAAGGTTTCAGACGAGGCCAAGCCATACGTTCATTTTACCGCAACAAGCCATGATATGATAGCTACGGCAGACGCTTACAGGCTCAAGGAATTTACCAACAACGCTCTTTTGCCATTATTGATGGAATTCGAAAGAACATTAATCAGCCTTTCCTTGAGAGAAAAAGATACCCTGCAAATTGGCAGGACTCACGGCCAACACGCAGTGCCTATAACTTTTGGGTTTGCTATGGCGCAATATGTATCAAGATTCGGCAGCTCAATCATAAAAATAAAAAAATCCGGAAATAATCTGAGGGGCAAGATAGCCGGGGCAACAGGCAGCTATAACGCTTCTTCCTTGTTTTTTGATGAGCCGGAAAAGTTTGAAAAAGAAGTTCTTGCTGAGATCAATCTGAAAGCCTCCCCTATTTCCACGCAGATACCAGAGCATGAATACATGGTTTCATACATTAATGCAATAATGGAAAGCTTCGGGGTTTTGGCAAATTTGGCGGATGACATGAGGCACCTGCAGCGCTCTGAGATTGCAGAGGTTGCCGAGGTTTTTGGAGAAAGGCAGGTGGGAAGCTCTACAATGCCGCAGAAAAGGAACCCTATTAATTTCGAGAATGTAAAAAGCCTGTGGAAAGCCTTTATGCCAAGAATGGCAACTTTGTATGAAGACCAGATTTCAGAGCACCAGAGGGATTTGACAAATTCCGCTTCATCAAGGTTCGTGCCGGAGATTTTAGCTGCTTTCTATATTGCAGTTTCAAGATTGGATAAAACTATGAAAAGCCTGGTTGTTGACAAGGAGAATATAAGGAAAAATTTTGAGATGAATAAGGGATTGATAGTTGCTGAGCCGCTGTATATCCTTTTAGCTGCTAAAGGCCATCCTGATGCACATGAAGCGGTAAGGCTGCTGACACTAAAAGCGCAAACATCAAAAAAACCGCTTACAGACATAATAAAAAATGAAAAATTATTAAAGCCGTATCTGAAAAAATTCACAAAAAAGCAAAGGGAGATAATTAGCAATCCGGAAAAGTACACCGGGATTGCCTCTAAAAAAACAGAAATTGTCTGCAATTATTGGAAGAAAGAGCTAAGGATTTAGGCTAATTTCTCAAAATTTTAGCAAGTTTTATAAGATACCGAAAAAATCTCGGCAAAATAGTGCAACAAGTCATCACAAATCCAGAAAAATTGGAAACTGCTATTCAAACAAGCTTGGAAATTTTCAGTAAAAGAAAAACATGCAGAGATTCTATAGAGGATTATTTTGAAGATATATTAAATGGAATCCAGCTGGCTATACGGTATGACAAAAAAGGTAAGTTAATTTTCAACTTGTGGGGAGGTCAATTTAGCGTTACTGACATTTATGGTGAAGCTAAGGTAAGAATTGACCACACTCCTAAGGATTGTGAGCCTGGAGTTTATTTAAGCGAGTCTATAGACGCATTAGCAACAGCATTCGGGAACAACACCTAACACCAAAAACAGAAAATGTCTGCAATTTCTAGGGTAAAAAATTAAGGCTCTAATCACTTCATCTTCTTTGGCATGCAAATCCACAACTCCTCAAGATACCTCTGCATTATGCCCATAGGGGTAAGTCTTGCCAGCTTTTTAAATGCAGTCTTGAAGTAAATAACCCCCCAGTCTTCAACTTCCTTCAGGAGCTTGTCGGTATATCCAATTTTGCCGGCTATATCTGAAAATGCGCCTTTAATCCTGGAATAGTAGCCGTATAATCTGTCCTTGACAGCAGAAATATACTCTGTAAACATCTCAAAATGACTATAAGGCTGTTTTTCCTCTTTTTTAAACGGGCTTATATCCAGTTGCTGCGGGAAATCCTTTGCGTTCTCCTTCTTTCCTTCTGCTTCAGGACTAATATCAGGAAAATTGTCATTTTTTTTAAATAAAGCCTCGACTATGCCAGGAAGGGTATTGCGCATATTATTCTTTTGGCCGAGTACTGCAATGTTTATCTCTAAAATGTTTTCCAGGTTATTCATGCAAACTGCTGATGAAAGCAGAATTATAAACTTTTTGGTAAATTATAATAGAGGACATAAATAATTAATCATTAAACAGCTTTATTTCCTTTTCTTCCACACTTTGTTGTAGAATGCCAAACCAGCAATTACAATAAGAAGTAGTATGAATATGCCGACAGCTGCATTTGCCCCTCCGCCAAATATATTTTGTATAAATCTTGCAGTAATTCCCGCTAATCCCCCTCTTGTTTGTGGCGCTGCACCTTTACCTTTGCCTGGAGCCGCTTCTTCCTGCGGGGCTTCTTCTGCCAGTGCTTCTTCTGTCCTTCTGTTACATACCATTGCATGCTTTCTTTTGTAACTGCTCCAACGCTTCTGTAGAAGTGTCCTTCTGACCAGAATTTCTTGCCCCATAGCTTGTCATCAAACATATACCGGTGGCCTTTTCTCATCATGTAAGAGCTAAAGCCTTTTATCTGCTGAACGAGCTTTATCTCGCTAACGTACCTTACGTTTGAAACAAACAGGTGCATATGGTCTGGGCCGTAGCCGTATCCTGTAAGGATTACTTTGTGTTTTATCAGCTTCTCGGCCATGTAGGCTATTGTCAGCTCCGCAACAAGAGGGTCGCGGAAGATATCGCGCCTGTAGGCAGGCGTTAGCTGCAGGTGGTAGTTGCTCTCTCCAACGGCATGAGAGCTAGCTATAAGTTCTGTTTTCATGTAGAACACCTCGCAAAGTTTTTATAGTTGGCGAGACACAGCTAACGCTAACTTGAATCAAAAGGAGTTTAGTGCGTCGGCTACGCCACGCACTTTACTTTTTATTTTTCTTGCAGAAATAGTTTACTGATTTGGCTCGCTTTATAATGTGAAATTCATCTGCGGACTAAAGTCCGCGAGGTCTCTTTCACAAAGCGAGCCCTAGAAGCTGTCAATGTTTACGAATTCAAAGGAGATAATATGTTAGAATACAAGAGATTCAGACTATATCTGTTGTCTTATGTAATATCCGCTTTAGTGTTATTATTTTTGATAATCCAGCTTAAATATTTATTTATTTAAATCTTATTCTCGGAAACCCAAATTGTCTTTCTTAATGCAAGTATCCTTTATTAACCTATTAATTTACTTACATGTAAGTAACATTTATATACTAGTTATCATACTTACACCCCATGCGAGGCGACAAGCGGGAAAGGATACTGAGGGCATTGCTCAGCAGCAAAGAAGCGTTAAGCAAGAGTGAGTTGTCAAAGAGGGTAGAATGCAGC
>JACPDF010000037.1 GCA_016184145.1 Candidatus Woesearchaeota archaeon
TTGTACATTCCAAGCGTTAGAAGGAGCTAGAGCTTTCTTTGCTATGTTCTTCTATCACTATAATCAGAAGAAGGTCAACTCAACAGAGTTGACTTAACCCGTATAGGGTTTTGTTTTCTTTGAAGGAGTACAAAATGAAAAATAAGATTAATCAAAATTTTTCTTTGACAACTTAGCCTAACTTTCTCCCCAAATTTTCGCCTAATAAATCGCTTCGAAACCTTTAAATATAAACATTTATTCTCAAATTTCATGCCAAAAACCATTGTTATTGTAGGTGCGCAGTTTGGCGATGAGGGCAAGGGCAAGATTGTTGATTTTCTCACAGAAAAAGCCGATCTGATAGCAAGGTACAATGGGGGCAATAATGCAGGCCATACTGTTGTTGTCAAAAATGATGTCTTCAAATTTCATCTTATTCCTTCCGGCATCATACACGAAGGCAAGCTGAATGTCATGGGCAATGGCATGGTCATTGACCCTAAAGTTGTAGTCAGCGAAATTGAATCTTTGGAGAAAAGGGGCTATGATATTTCTGAAAAAAACCTCATCATAAGCCAGAATGCGCATATTATCAAGGAAAAGCATGTTGAGGAAGACGAATTAACAGGCAGCAAAATAGGCACTACAGGCAGGGGCATAGGCCCATGCTATACGGACAAGGCTGCAAGAAAAGGCCTAAGGATGATTGATTACATAAAGGAAGACAATAAATACGCAAAAAAAATCAGGCCATTGGTAAAGGATACATCATTGATTGTTAGCCAATACTTGGAAGATGAAAAAAACATTTTATTCGAAGGGGCGCAGGGGACCTTGCTGGACATAGACCACGGGACTTATCCTTATGTGACCAGCTCTAATGTAGTTGCGGGAGGCGCATGCACTGGCTTGGGAATCGGCCCTACAAAAATAGATGCTGTAATTGCGGTTGCAAAAGCATACATTACGAGAGTCGGTTCAGGACCTTTAGTAACGGAGCTTGGCACGGAAGAAGAGACAAACAAGGAAGACAGCATAAACAAATTAAAGAGGGAATTAGGAGACCAAGGCTTAAGCTTCCTGAAAAGAAAAATAATCAACAAAGTGAATGAAGATGATGAGTACAGCCAAGGTAGATTATTAAGGCTTAATGGCATGGAGTATGGAACCACAACAGGAAGGCCAAGAAGGACTGGATGGTTTGATGCGCTGATTGCAAGATACTCCGCAAGGATAAATGGCCTGGATGCTGTCGCCATGACCAAGCTGGATGTTTTAAGCGACTTTAAAAAAATAAAAATCTGCACAGCTTATGAATGCAAAGGCAAAAAATCAAGCGAGTTTACCAATAATGTGGAAATATTAAAAGACTGCAGGCCTGTTTATGAAACCTTAGACGGGTGGTGCAAGGACATAAGCAAGGCAAAAGATTTCAAAGAATTGCCGGAAAACGCCCAGGAATACATAAGAAGAATTGAAGAATTGGTTAAGGTGCCGATATGCATTGTTTCTGTCGGTCCGGGAAGAGAGCAGACCATTGTGCTAAAAAAACAATTCCTTTTCTAGGGCTTCTCCAAAGTGACTTTTCCCTTTTGCGCCTTTATGACCACTTCCTGGCCCTCATCAAACTTTGTTATATTTGTGACTATTTTCGGCAATAAAATCCTGTCCGACCTGAAATCAAGGTTTGAAACTATTTGCTGCTCTGCTCCTCCTTTAATGCTGAGATCCGTAAAAAGCTTTGACGTTTCTGTTGTCTTGCCTTTTTCCACAAATTCTTTTGTTCTTTCATAAAGGTACTTTGCTATCTTGTCCGCAACATCTATTTTTGTTGCGGCAGTTATTCCCTGCAGGCCGGGGCTTAAGTTGGCTTCTATCACCTCAGGCCCTTTTACTGTCTCAAGAATATCAATTGCGCAAATCTCAGCTCCAATGGCTTTTGCTGCATTGACCGCTATCTTTTTTGTATGCACATCAAGAACAATAGGCTCTCCTTTTCCCCCAGCGTGTATATTCGCCCTTTTTTCACCAAAAACAGCTTTTCTTTTCATGGATGCCGCAACTTTGTCCCCAATTACTATCGCCCTTATGTCAGAGCCCTCTGTCTCTATATATTCCTGGATCAAAAAAGGGTTCTTTAAAGTCTCGATAGCATCAAGCATGGAAGACGCTGCTGCAAAAGACTCAGCAAACATCACTCCTTTTCCTTGCGTGCCCTGGGGAAATTTTAAAATGACAGGATAATTTACCTGGTTGAGGATTTTTTTTGCTGCTGCTCTTGAGGAAACAATATAGGTATCGGGCATCGGTATCTTGTTGCGCTGCATCGCAAGATGGGTAAGCAGCTTGTCATGGCCAAGAGTAAAGGAATTAGGCTTCAGCGGCATATATGTCGTATCGTAAAATGCGGTTGTAATGGACCTTAATAGGGGAGCGTACCTGAAAGAGCCCTTGGCATAGATGCCGTCATATTTTTGCAGGGGCTTGCCGTTGTATAATATGGAAAGGCCTTTGCCTCCAACCATCACTTCCATGTTTCTTAGGTCTATGCCTTCTACAGAATCAAAGTATTTTTTCATGGCCTGCAAAGTCATCTGGCTGCTCTTGCTTCCCATGGATATTAGCGCTGCTTTCACGTTAAACTAACCCCCATCCTTAAGTCATTTTTGATGGGTCGACTAAAAACCCGTTGTCTAATATGTTTATGCCAATCAAAACCTTGTATTTCATATGCGTCCTGTCAGCGAGAGTAAACTCCGTCTTTATATTCTTTCCAGCCAGCAGAATTTCCGCTTCAATAATGGGCCTTACCCTGTTTCCATGAGCAGACTTTATCATCTTTGACTTGATTATCGGCCCAAGCTTTAATTTCTTTGCCAGTTTGGTGTCTATGGAGCTTTTTGTTGCGCCTGTGTCAACCTTGGCAACAACCTCCTCGTTCAGCCCTTCGCTTGAAATTAACTTGACACTTTCAGTAAGCCCGACTATTATTCTCCCGTTTACTCTCTGATGCTCTGCCATAGCAAGAAACGCATAATAGCGAGTTTTATAAGGTTTTCGAATTTTATAATCAAACTTTTCCAAATAATTCAGAAGCTTTTTCCTTGCCTATTGTCAATATTAAATGCGCTAATTTGGGGCCCCTATCCTTATTTAGCAGAACATTATAGGAAGCCCTGAAAAAATCTGTGTTCTTTGCTCCAGTCTTATTGCATATATTGTAAAATTCCTCAAACAAAGTTTTTTCGCTCCATTCTTTTTTAGCTAAAGATTTAGCGAGCATATGCAAAGCCTCTTTTTCCTTGGCAGCAAGCTTCAATCCCTCTGGGACATTTTCCTGCACCTCAAACTTGGCATCCTCGGGAGCATACTTGCCCAGCCAGTTCTTCGCATAATTTATTCTTTTGAATATATTATCGTGCTCTTTTTTATTGTAATGCCCTGTCTTTTCCAGCCTTTGTATGGCATATTCCTCGCTGTGCAGAATCTGGGCTATAATGGAGGCATGTGAAAAGGTTATAGTTGCGGGCCTTTCATCAGCCTTGCCGCGGCTTATCTCAAACAGCCTCTTCATGTGCTGCTCCTCTTTTTTGTTGGCTATTGCTGTCTTTCCGAAATAAACATTTGCATGCAGGTCATAATCATCATAAAGCTTTGGAAGGTCTGTCCATGAAAAGCTTCTTGTCTTCATCAGCCTCTTGTTGTAAAAAAACCTTAAAAGCTCTGCAGGCGCAACCTCAAGCCAGTCTTTTGGATAGACCACATTCCCCAAAGAAGCGGACATTTTCTTCCCGTCTATCATGAGGTGCTCGTAAAATATCGGCTGCGGCATTGGAAAATCAAGTATGTTTTCAGCAATCTCTGCATTAATCCACCATGCGCTGTTTGGTACCTGATATTCTTTTCCCGCGCCTTCCGCAGCAATCTTCCAGTAAGCCCATTGCGCTGACCATTCGCTTTTCCACAGTAATTTCCCATTGCCTTTCAAAGGGTCGATTTCTCCCTTATAGTTGCACCCTTTTGCTGATGCAGCCTCGAATTCATAATCCTTGCATTGGTACTTGACTGTTCCATTTGAGTATTCCTTGACAACTGTAGTTACAATCTTGCCGCAATTGCCGCATATGGGCTTCCATGGAGAAAATCCTTTAGCCAGCTTGTTTGTCCTGTATTTGTTCTGTATTTTCCTGACTTCTTCCGCATTATCCAGTAGCTTTTTTATGTACTTGTTGAAATTGCCTTTTTTGTATTCCTCCTGCATGGAGAACTTTTCCATCTTTGTCGTCACAAACTCGTCAATGACCTCAAAATACTCTGATTTGAATCTTTCAGCATAGCTTTTGAAATTGCCGTCAGGGTCAGGGACATCAGTAACGGGCATTCCAATGTATTTCTCAAATTCTTCAGGCACATTTTTCGGCACTTTCCTCAAAGGATCCATATCCTCAGCAACCCATATCAGCTTTGTTTTTACTTTTGCATCCTTTAACGCCTTAAAGACAGTTTCCCCCCTTATCGTGTCGCTTAATCTGCCTATGTGCAATACTCCTGATAAAGAAGCAGAAGTCTTTACAACATACTCGTCAAATTTCGGGATTTTTTTATCAAGATAGCGGAATTTTTTCCTTTCAATGATGCCCTTTGCGAGCTGGTCAGCCCAGAACAGCTCCTCACCATTTTTATTGTCGGAATTTCTCTTGTCCATCAAAGAAAAAAATTTTTAATGATTATATAAATATTTTGGAAAATAGTAGCAGACTAAAGTAAATTATAATAAATAACTGCTACCATTTATAGAAAGACAAACAAATTATAACCAACTTTTGTCTTTCTCTAAAAATCAATAAAGATGTTTTTGTGCATTTTGCCAGAACTCTTCATAGTTTTTGATTTCAATCATTACCACATCATCTGCTGAACCTACAAACAATCTTTGATACTGCGGTATAATTTTGCCTTTGGTATTTGGATCTTCCAAAATTGAATCGAGGCTTCTTTTTAGATCGCTAATGCCTATAGGCTCCCCATTCAAGCGTTTCCAAGGAGAGTTCTTTCTGTCATAAACTGCAACAAATTGTGTATCGCCCATAATCAAAAATTGAGCACCTGTTGATAATTGGTAATAGTTGGCTATATTTTGCGGCATTTTAACCCTCATAGAACTCCCTAATTATCCTCAAATTCCTCCATAAACTCTTCAAAGCTCTCAAACTCATTTGAAGATCCATAATCATAGCTGTTTGTTTTGTTCTGCATCATGATTTTCTTCAGTTCCCCTTTAAATCTTTGCGGCATCTAAATAGAAACTTTTATATATTATATAAACATTATGTTATTATAATAACAAAATGGTAACAATAAGCCACTTAGTAAAAAAAATTGTAAAGGAAAATTCCTTTTTATTGGAAGCGATGGGAAAAGAGCTTATCAGCCATGGCAGCCTTGCTGAGCAGCTGAGGCCTGAAATAGAAAAAGAGCTTGGCAAAAAAGTAAAGGAATCCGCAATAGTAATGGCTTTAAGAAGATACCAGGAAGAGCTGCAGGTTCTTGACAAGAAAATCAGGAAATTCAAATTCAAGGGAGAAATCATACTAAAGACGAATATCATCGACTTTAATGTTGTGAAGTCCCAGAGCTTGTTGGCAAAGATAAAAAACCTTTACAGCCTGGTCAATTTTGAAAGAGGGGACACATTGAATATTATCCTGGGAAACAACGAAATCTCAATAATAACCAATGAAAAATACAAGCAAAAGCTGTCTGACTTTTTAAAAGCGGAAAAAATCCTCAACAAGGAATTTGATCTTGTTGCTTTGAGCATAAGCTTTACAGGAGATGGCTTCTTTGACACTCCCGGTGTTATTTTTACCGCTGTAAGAAAGCTCGCATGGGAAGGCATAAACATATACGAGATAGTTTCCACAATGACAGAATTGACTTTTATTTTAAGCAACAAAGACTCTATGAAGGCTTATAATGTGCTGCATGAGCTGTTTGACAAATAAAATTATCCTATGAAGGCTTATAATATGCTGCAGGAATTAATGAGTTGATAAACGGCTATCTTCTATGGTTTACAGTATGATTAGTTGAAGTTCTTTCCGTGAGAAGACCTATCAAATCCCTTCTTATATTTCTCGCAGTGACCTCTAAGCCTGCGCCGGGGGCTTCTATAATATAAGGCCTGTCTTGCGGATAGCATTCTGTTGCGATTACAATTTTATTCCTCGTGCCTTTCAGCATTCCCAAACTGCTTTCTAAAGGAACTTCCTTTAAGGCGACTTCAATTTCCGGATAGCCTTGATTTAAGTTCATTGTTGCAACGTATCTAACAGTATTCCCGCGTTTTCTGGCAGATTTCAGCATATCAGAGAAGTGTTGGTCAAGATTTACTGAATTTGCAAGGAAGTCTTGAATACTCTCATTCTTAAGATATTCTTCTGGGATAAATGGCCGTGGTTTGATGTCTCTTATTCCAACTTCGCATCCTGCAGAGCGTGCAAGCACAATAATCTTTCTTGCAACGTCAAGTCCGCGAAGATCATCCCTGGGATCGGGCTCCGTATAGCCTTTCTTGTGGGCTTCGCTGAGTATTTCAGAAAATTTCCTGTCTTTATCCAATTCAGATGCAATGTAGCCCAGCGTTCCAGAGAAGCACCCTTCAATGCTGAGAAGCGCTTCATTTAAATCCCTCAAATCCAGCATAAATGGCACAGCGTCAGAGCCTGCCATAACCGAGCACCTGTAGCCATATCTTCTTGGATTTCCTGTCAGAGCCTGAAAAGTCTGGTAATCAGAAAGCGCTATCGGGTTTTTGTTTGCGGTAACAATACTATAGGGTGTTGTCCCAACCACATAAATGTGGAATCTCGTCATCTCGTCAAGAACAGGTGTTGCATCCACAAATACAAGAGAGCTAGAGCTTGTTCTGGTTCCTATGTCAGCAGCTTCCACAAGCTCATGAAGATCAGTGTATCTATTAACATCACCAAAATTTCTTGAGGCAAAACCATATGCCTGAGACGGGCTAAGTCCTCTCGGAGAATAAGCAAAATTATCGCGTGACGCAACCCCAACAACCCTGGTAGGATTAGCATGCAAAGAGGCGTCTGTGTCGCGTTTTTCCAAAATCTGCCTTACTAAAGTAGAGCCTACTTTTCCCGTTGCCCCGACTATAAATACATCCTGAAACATTTTTTAAAGGTATTTCCGACTGCATTTAAATCTTACTGATTTTTGTTAGTGACAAGAAATGGAAAAATAAATGGGCCCAACGGGACTTCCGAATCCAAAGAGATTCGTGGTCTCTCTTGGGATATTCGAACCCGGGACCTACTGGTTTCTTTTGTTAAAAACCAATAAGAGCCAGTCGCTTTTGGCAACGAAATGTTTCTACCAGGCTGAGCTATGGGCCCAATAGAAACAGAGAACTCATAAGTAATTTAAAAAACTAACTAAATCATCTTCAGCTTTCCAGTCAGCTTATCAATCTTCTCTTCTTCATCCGGCCCTATCCCAACGCATGTTTTTGTGCCGGGAGCAATTACCGTCTTGCCTGCATCGGTTATTAAAGAACAGGAAATTTTATTATCCTTGGCTTCCTGGAAATAAAGCAAAAGCTCTTTTTCATTCTCAACTTTCAAAACTATTTTTTTCTGCCCCTGCTGCCTCCATTTTTTCAAAATGATTTCATCTGCTTTCAAAGCAGCTTCGACTGCAGCATGGGCTATTTGAGAGCAGGCCTTACCCAAGGGCAGCTTCAAGTCTTTTCTCAAAAGCATAACTTGTTTATATTCTACCATTTTGTCTTAACCTTAAATGCCTGTTAAATCTTTCTTTTTTCCTTTTAAGATATAAGCTTTTTGATTTGCGAGTAAATAAATTTTTATAACAGCATTCCTTTCCATACATAGATGGAACCGCTATTGACCATTTTAATCATATTATTTGCTATAATGCTTGTGTTTATAATAGCTTCCCTACCATTGTACTTCGCAATTAAATTCCTTGGCGGTAAGACAACTTTATTCAAAGCTGTTATTGTAAACCTCTTTGCCGGGTTTCTTATTTTGTTGATTCACATTTACTTTAAGACCTATGGCAGCATCATAGCCTTCCTTTCCCTTGTCCTTGTATACAGGGAATCCTTTAGGCTTAAATGGTGGAAAGCATTCTTTGTATGGCTTGTAGAGCTGTTTTTCGTGTTTTTATTAGCGTTAATTGCATTCCTTATAGTTGGCTTAATCCTCGGAACATATGAATTTTCTATATTTCTCCCAGAATTCCGTAGTTAGCATAGGCTAATAAATTATTGTATATTTCAATGGCTTTTTATCTTTGCATGCCTAAAAAGTAGAAAGGCGCCTATTTTGAAAGCTCTGACAAGAAATATCCTGATGCAGACCTTCCCAGATGGATGACTGAGGAAGAGGAAAAATAAAAAATCCTAATACCTATGCGGCCTTGAATAGCTTCTTCTCCTGTGCCCCTGGTAGCTTCTGCCGGAACTCCTTCTATCAAACCCTGAACGCCTTGGATATCTGCTTCCCACCTCGAAAGGTATCCTCTGAAATTCTTCCTTTTCAAGCGC
>JACPDF010000026.1 GCA_016184145.1 Candidatus Woesearchaeota archaeon
ATTCTATATTTTCTGAATTATGAAATTTTTCCGGCATTTCAGCTAAAAATCCATTATTAAATATAAAACTTGCCAAAAACAATAATTTATCTTCCAGTAATTGCTGGAGTAATGCTTAAGGTGTGAATATTAGAATTAAATTTTGAAAAAGTTGCTATTATTATTTGTTGATATCTGGTTATGGTTAGTATATTGTTATTCCTTGTAAATTCTTGGCTTTATGCAAAAAAAATTGAATTGAATGCAAGTCAATATCTGGGTCTTGTCGTGCGACGAACTGTTTTCATTATGACATAAATTGTAATGAATAATAAAGCTAAGATAGCTGCGACTTTGAAGCTCATAGAAGAAAGTTGTGTTGAGAGATCAGAAGATTCATTTTCTTTAGTATATGTTATTTTTTCATCTCTCTCTAATTTATCTGCAAAAAATTTTGTATACACATATACTGTAGAGACTATAATTATAGCTATCATTGTTATGTTGATTAGAATATATAGCAAAATAGGCTTTTGTTCTGTTGCCATATTCTAATATTTAATATTGTCGTATAAATATTTTTTGTATTTATCGGAATCCTTAATCCGATAATTTAAAAGGAAAATTGCATATTTAATATGAATTTTTTACCATGTAAGGGCCATCTTTTTTATAGCCCAGTTTCGCGAAGTATTGTCTTGCTCCGATTCCAGAAAGTATAATAATCTTGTTTATTCCATTTTGTTTTGCAATTTCTTCTGCATTGGATAATAATTTTTTTCCTATGCCTTTATGCTGGAAGCTTTCATCTGATTGTTTTCCTATCTCAACTGCTGCTGAATAGACATGCAATTCCCTTATCAATGCGGAATCTTTTGTTATTTCTTCTCTCAAGAACTGTGAAGGGAACCTCAAGCGGCAGTATCCGAATAATATGTCATTTTTTTCATCTTCAGCGGCAATAAAGAATTCTTTCCCCTTGGATGCTTCGTATTCAATTATTTTAATTTTTAAATTATTTAAGCTGATTTTTTTGTTGGTTATTGAGTTTAATCCTGCTTCCCTTGCCCTTATGTCCCTTGGCTTGATTCCTTTTTGCCCCATTATTTTTTCAACATACTGCCTTAAATTTGTCCGGTCCACACCTGCAGAGGTTGCATAAGTTGGAATATCCCTTTGAACCCTCATTACCCTAATCCACTCAGGAGCATATGAAAACATCTCAGCAATAAATTCAGCAGCTTCTTTTGTTGTCAACGGCTTAAACTTTCCAGCTTTATAGTCGTCATAAAGCTTTGTTCCCGGCATTACCATTGTCGGGTATATTTTAAGCATATCGGGCTTATAATCCGGATTTTCAAACAATTGTTTCAGCCCTTTCCTGTCCATCTCTTTTGATGTATATGGCATTCCAGGCATGTAATGGGCATTAATTTTGAAGCCCAGGTCTTTCAGGATTCTTATAGAATCAATATTGTCCTGCACCGTATTTCCCCTGTTCGTTTTTTCCAGAACTTCATCATAGATGCTCTGTACCCCTATCTCTGCCCTAGTGCAGCCAAGTTTCAGCATCTGGTTCCCATGCAGTAATTTTCCATAATCGCTTTTTGTCTCTATTGTCAAGCCAATGCACCTTATTTTTGCTGTTTCGTTTTGCTTTTGCATATTTTCCAATGTAATTTCTTTTTTTCCCAGCAAATTTGCCTTATCCCTGACAATTTTCATCGAACGCATATTTGCATTTTCAATATTGCCATAATTTTCAACAGAAATCAATTCATTATTAGCATTAAAATTGTTCCATTGTTCTGTTAACTCATTAGAACTATAATTTTTTATGCCGATATTCTTACTATTTTTTATTTTTCCATTGAGATTATTTTTATTGCCGGTATTTTTGTCTGCAACATTTTTTACATTGGTTATTTTTTTATTATAATTGTTATCTGGACTATTTTTTATTGCTATCAAATTATTATTGGCATTGTTTTTTTCTTTGCTATTATTGAAAAATAAATCATTGATGCTTTCCAATGTTTTTCCATTGCCCAAATCCAGATTTTTGATAAATAATAGCTTCTTATGCATCCTTTCTGTGCGCTTATTGTCCTCGATATTGGCTGGCATCTCAAAAAATAAGTTGAATTTTTCCTTATCCAAGCCTTTTTCATCGTAGAATAACCTGGAAAAATCATTCATTGCCTTCAGCAGATATTTGACGAAATATTCCTGGTATATCCAGGGAGAGAAAGGAAATGTGCCACCCTGCAAGATTACATCACATTTTCAGGCACAGAGCCCATTGCAACATAGTGTTCTAACCTATTGAATACTCCCAGATATGGATCATAATGGTTTCTTATCGCTCTTCTAGTAGATGGCTCTTTTCCTGTATAGCTTTGAGGGACATTGCCAAAAACGCTTCCGGGGCCTCCAGGGCAGTATGTGCACGGCCCTATGCCTTCTATTGTATGGGGGCATGGATAAGGATCCGCCATTAAAGCTATTGGAGAAACCCCTGATATTGTGCGTACAGGCTTCATGGACAGGATTTTCCTCATTAGATTCCTGTCTTTATCAGAAGCCATTGATGCTATTGTCGCGTTTTTTGGAACTCTATTGAATTTATACTTGCTTAAAACTTCCAATTTCAGCTTATTGAACCTATTTAAATCGTTAATTTTCCTTTTCTTTGCCTCGGCAAGTATCTCCTTATAGATTTGTTTTGGCTGCATAATATGCAGCAAATCAAAATTTATTTATAAACTTCACTTAGATTTTTGCATAAGCCTATTTTCCCAAGTTATTTCTGTCATAACAAGATAGTTACTAATTTAAAGTAGTAAAAATAGAAAGATTTAAAAATTATTAATTTTAACTAGTATACAAATGGACTCTTTAGATAAAAAAGTACTGAAAGATGTAAGCGTAGTTTTAACTTCCGGAGGAAAGGGAACAAGAAACAGACCCATTAGCCTCTATTCAGCTACAAGTATGATACCAAAAGGTTTAATGAGGGTAATGGGAATTCCATTATCTGAACTGCAAATAGAAATGCTAAGGGCTGAAAGCATAGGGCAATTTTACATTATAACCCGCTATTTAGAAAATAGGGACCAGCTTTCAAATAGATTTGGCGATGGGAGAGTAAGATTTGGAGTTGATATAGCTTATTCAGAACCCCTTGAAGATATTTTAAACAATGGAAGTGGTGATGCGATTTTAAGAAACATAACAAACCATAATATACCCGGCCACAGCATAGTCCTAGCGAATGACAACGTTTACGAGGCTAATTGGACAGAAGCGGTTAAGTTTCACAAAGAAAGAGGCGCAGTAATAACAATTTTAGCCACCCAAATGAATCCGAGAGAAACGATAGGGGATTATGGCTTGTTAGATGTTGATAACACCGCTGGCAAGGTTACGAAAATAATTGAGAAACCTAAATCAGAAAAGGAATTGTTATCTGCTTTAAATTTATCTGTTTCTGCAAGATTAGCTGATATTGTAGCACAAGTTAATACTGCCGGTTATATTTTAGATAACGCGGCACTTGTGGCAATAGCACAGGAAGATTGGGTTGTATCTGGAAGAAGGAAGAAATCGGGGGAATTTGATATGGCTGGCAACTTAATAAAGGGCCTTGTTGAAAGAGCCTATCCTGTCTATGCTATGGTCATTGACAATTGGGCTGATTTAGGCTCAAATCCTAAATACCTAAAATCCGTTGAGAGGGCTTTGGCAGGGGAGTTTCCTTCTATAGACAAAGTGCTTGCATCAAGAGGTTATACAAACATAGGTAACAATACATTAGTGCATCAAAGGACCTATGAAAGAAGATATAATGGGGGGAAATCATTAAAAGATTTGGTAGAAACTGGCGCAGTTGAAATCGGCCCTAATGTACTTATAGGGAGTGATGTTAGAATAAAAGAAGGCGTAAAAATTAGATATAGTTCGATAGAGAAAGATAGCAATATTGGCCAAAACGCCGCTGTTTCTCATAGCGTTATTTTTCCTTATTGCATAATTGGTGAAAATGCAAGAATTGAAAGAAGTATTTTAGGGCTGCAAGTTCACGTTAATTCTTCAGGAGACGAGCCAACAACAATAGAAGCAAATTCATTTTTAGGACCAGATATAAGTGTTCCTAGAGGGTATCATCTTGTCGGAGTCAGAGTTTTTCCACCTTATGAATTTAAGCCAGATACTCGGACCATAGCTGGTAGAATTCTAATGCCAAGCCAACAAAGCTATTTAAAATCTCTTAAAGAGTGATTGAGTTTTAATAGTTTAAATAGTTTATCTAACTAGTCTGGCTCTACGAGCCCCACAATTCCTATAAAATGGAGCAACTTTAGAACAATCGGCCTAATCAATAACCTATCTTCTCGTTCCTGGTTTTGAAGTATTTTATCGCTTCTATAATTATTGCGCCTATGCTGGATATGAGCATAATTGCTATAAAACCCAGTATGGGCAAAGGCGTCATGTCAAGGAATCTGCCAAAAGAAGGCATAAATATCGATGCTGTTGCGAAAACAAATGAGCCAAATACTGCAAGTATGAGCCACTTGTTCTTGAAAATCCCAACTTTGAGTGCAGGATAGATTATTGACCTGCATGAGAATGCCTGGTAAAGCTCAAATGCCGCAATAGTAAGGAAAGTTGCTGTCTGCGCCTGGGCATAATTTCCTATTATAAAGTTGAAATAATAGAATATGGAGATGGCTGCAACAGTCATTGCAATAGGATAATAAATTAAGTAAGCATGCAGCCCCTTGTATACAGTATCCTTCTGGCTTCTTGGCTTCCTGGCCATTGCATTGGGCTCGAATGGGTCAGCGCTTAACGCCACAGCCGGCAGCCCGTCAGTAACTAGGTTTATCAGCAATATCTGCGTTGCGGTTATGGGGACTGGCCAGCCAAAAAGTATTGCAAGGAAAACAATCAGGATCTCTGCTATGTTTCCTGAGATTAGGTAAGCGAAATATTTCCTTATGTTGTTATAGGTGCCCCTGCCTTCCTCAATCGCGTTAACGATGGACGCAAAATTATCGTCAGTAAGTATCATATGCGAGGCTTCTTTAGCCACATCAGTTCCTGCAATGCCCATTGCTATCCCTATGTCTGATTTCTTCAAAGCAGGAGCGTCATTGACGCCATCGCCAGTCATAGCCACGATATGCCCTTTTTTCTTGAGGGCAACAACAATCTTGTCCTTATGCTCTGGATCGACTCTTGCAAATATGGATACAGCATCAACATATTTGCTTAAGTCATGGCTGTCCATTTTTTCCAGCTCATTGCCCGTCATTACCTTGCCTTTTATGCCTATTGCATCTGCTATTGCCTTCGCCGTTATAGCATTGTCTCCAGTAATCATTATTACCCTTATGCCTGCATCGCTGCATTTCCTTATTGCTTCCTTTACTTCCTCCCTTGGCGGATCTATCATCCCCTGCAAGCCTACAAAAGTAAGATTCTTCTCTGCCTTTGACTTGTCGGTAAAGTGGCCATATGCAAAGCCAAGAACCCTTAAAGCGCTGTTTGCAAATTCCTCATTAATCATAAGTATCTCTTTTTTCCTTGCTGCTGTAAGTTTCTTTATTCTGCCTTTTTCATAAATGGAGGTGCATAAGCCAAGGACAATCTCAGGAGCTCCCTTAACATAAGAAACATCCTTTCCATCAACGTTGTGTATGGTAGTCATAATCTTTCTTTCAGAAGTGAATAATATTTCATCTTTCCTCGGGTATTTTTCATGCCAAGCTTCCTTGGCCATGCCTGCTTTTGCAGCGCTTACAATCAATGCCGCTTCTGTAGGATCCCCAACCACGCTGCCGTTATAAAGGGAAGCGTCGTTGTTTAAAGCGCCTATCTGGAGCAAAAGGCCAAGTTCATTGGGATTAATCTTTTTCTTGTTGAACACAAAGTCCCCTTTTGTATCATAGCCTGAGCCGGTAACCTCAATTACCTTGCCATTGGCATAGATTTTCTTTACTGTCATCTCGTTCTTTGTCAGGGTTCCTGTCTTATCGGTGCATATTACTGTTGTCTCGCCAAGCGTTTCCACAGAAGGCAGTTTCCTTATTAGAGCATTCCTCTTTATCATCTGCTTCACCCCTATTGCCAAGCCTACTGTAACGACAGCAGGAAGCCCCTCTGGTATTGCAGCTACCGCAAGAG
The DNA here is from genome assembly GCA_016184145.1 of Candidatus Woesearchaeota archaeon. Lineage (GTDB taxonomy): Archaea > Nanobdellota > Nanobdellia > Woesearchaeales > GW2011-AR4 > JACPDF01. The sequence continues at coordinate 6,172 of JACPDF010000026.1, forward strand.
AAACTGCAACAAGGAAGAACTCGTGCATTGAGCCTCCTTTGAGTATTCCGGAGAAGAAAACAATTATGGCTACAACAATTGTTAAGACTCCAAGCCACCTTCCAAGCTTGTTCATCTGCTTCTGCAGCGGAGTTGGCTCTGTCTCTGCTTCCTCTATCAATTCAGCTATTTTCCCTATCTCGCTCTGCATGCCTGTATTTGTTACAACGGCTTTTCCCTTGCCATGAGTTATTATTGTACCGGAAAAAACCATGTTTAATCTGTCTGCAAGCTGCGTCTTTTCAGGAAGGACTTTGAGATCTTTTTTCACAGGTAGGCTCTCGCCAGTCAAAGCAGCTTCCTGTGTCTCTAATATCACCAATTCTATGACTCTTGCGTCTGCAGGTATCTTGTCGCCGGTTTGCAGCTTTATTATGTCTCCGGGGACAAGCAGCTTTGAGTCTATCTCTTTTTCCTTGCCATCCCTTATTACTGCGGCTTTTAAGCTGGCCAGTTTTTTCAAAGCTTCAATCGACTTCTCTGCGTTATATTCCTGTACGAAGCCTATTATTGCATTTGCAATCACTATTGCCCCTATTACTATTGCGTCTATTGTCTCGCCAAGGAAAACGGATATTGCAAGCGCTGCAATAAGTATATAGATTACAATGCTGTTGAACTGCGACAGGAATATCCTGATGGGAGATATTTTCTTTGCTTCCTTTATCTCATTGTAGCCGTGCTTTTGCAGCCTTTTCTCTGCTTCTTCCTCTGCAAGGCCTTCTTTTCCCGTCTGTAATTCCTTGAATATATCCTCTATTTTCTTGTAGTGCATCTTCAGTTTATGTAATAATCTTCCTTTTCAGCTGAAAGCTTTTTTATCTGCTCGAATGTGATTCCTTCAATGTATTTGATGTCCTTGAACTTCTCAACTTCTTTTTTAAGGAAGCTATTCAATTTTTTCTGCATTTTTATCACCAGCGGAGTTGGCGCCGGAAAACTTTGTTTTCTCAGCGCCCTTTTTCATTTGTTTTATGTTAATCAAGAAATATTCCAAGCAGTCAAGGCCGCAAAAAGAGGCTTTCTTCCTGAAATCATCAGGGCCAAAGATTATTGTGTAGTTATTGGTGTTGTAAGGGTCCAAGCTGTTGGAGCATGTTGCGCAGTCTTTTGCATGCTGCTTTTCGTGCTCCTTGAGCTTTTCCTGCACTTCTTTAATAATATCCAGCTTTCCCTTCTCTATCTGCTGCTTTAAAGCAGTTAATTCATAATGCTCCAAGCTGTCTAAAAATTGCCTAAACCTGTACATTTTACCACCTCGTTTTCATTTTTTTAGGTTTCATGGAAATTTTTGCTTTCCAGGACACAACAAAATCTTTCAGATTTTGTGTGCAAAAAATGCTATGCATTTTTACGCACCAAAAATCTTTGATTTTTGCGTGTTTTATCAAAAACCATTGAAAATACCCCGTATTTTCATTTTAGCTCCTCAAATTTTATGTACCATTTATTGGCATCAGCATCAAAAGAGAAGACTACATTGTACTTCTTGCTTTTGTCAAGGGCAAATAATAATGGCATAGGAATAGTAGTCTCAAAGCTAGAACCTCGTTTGTAGAGTTTCCTCTTAAATTCAGGGGGCATGCTTGAAAATCCTCTGATTTTCGGCACCAACTACGTTGGTTTTTACTTACTAATATACTTATTTGTATACTTATATATAAATCTTTGTTTTGGTATTCCCTTTGAATAAGAATAATTACTTATATTTATACTTATTTATTTACTTATTTTTATTATGGATAGGTTTTTATATTTTTAAGAAATCCGCATATAAATGCAAATAGCACTAATATCCTCAACAAAAGATCCCGCATCTGTTAACATTAAAGAAATTAACATTAAAGAAACCCTTCTCAATGATTTTAAATTTGTTAAATTAGAAAATAAATTTAACAATAATGATGTCTATGGGTATTTGATTGGGAACAAAGATGTAAAATTATATACTATTAATTCTGAGCTGATATTTGCTGATGATTTGGACAAAAAAATTGATGCTGATGTGCTTATTTTTCTGTCAAAACATAAGGCAGCAGATGGAAGGGCTTCTTTGACATGCCATCCTATTGGGAATTTTGGGGCTAGTGAGAAAGGCGGGAAAGAAAAAACCCTATGTACTTGTCCAAGTTCTTTGCTGAAGGAAATACTAATTGAACTGAGCAAAAATGTTGAGAATACTGAGTATGAAGCCACATTGGAATCAACACATCACGGACCTTCCATGGGCAAGCCATTGTTATTTTTTGAACTCGGAAGTACTGAAAAGCATTGGAATGATAAGAATGGGGCTAAAATTTATGTAAAAACCTTGATGAATGTTTTGCATCAGGAAAATAAATCATATGAAAGCGTTTTTGTTATTGGCGGCCCACATTACAACCATGTTGCCAACAAGGCAATGCTGAATACAGGCTATGCAGTTGGCCATATATGCCCAAAGCATAATTTAGAAAATCTTGATGAGGAAATGCTGAGGCAGGCAATGGAAAAAATAATCCCGAAGCCGAAATTTGCCCTTTTGGACTGGAAAGGCCTGAGCAAGGAAAAGCAGAGGATTCTTAAAATGCTGGAGAAGAACAGTATCAAGTATGAAAGAAGCGACAGGTTTTTTGGATAATAGTGTAAAGTTAAATTAAGGGTATTATTTTTAAATTTTCAATCCGCCTTCGGCGATTATGGGGTAATTAGTTTACGTATCTTCTATTTTTAATCTGTTCGCCTTCGGCTCACAATATCTAGTGCTCGGCGTTCGCTTGCAAACATTGCGCTCACGCCTCGCATATCCATTGCATCGACTTTTGGCACTTAAGTTGAAATTGTCTGCTAATAGCAAAATTTATAAATGAGTTATCACGCAGAAGTTGTCATGAAAAATATAAAGAGGTTTTTGCTTTTGCAGTCTTTGCTTCTATTCGTTATTCCATATGCCTTTGCCGAGATAAGCATAACTTTGCCTGCTAAGGAAACCTATAATCTGGGAGAAAAAATAATGCCAACTATATCGATTAAAGAGGAGCAAAACCATGACGGCTTCTTTAAGCTGCATTTAGTTTGCGATAACTATAATCTGCAGTATTATACAATACCTATCAAATTGGAGGCAAACATAAGGACTCAGGTGCAGGTCCCGGAACTGCCATTATCCGGCCCGATGATAGGCTCGTGCAGCATTAAGGCAGGCTTGGACAAGAATGACGGAACAAATTTTGATGCTGCATCTTCGGCTGGCTTTCTGGTAAGCAATCTAATAAATATAATCACGGAAGAAAACTTGCATTCTGACCCCGGCAAGGATATTCTAATTCTTGGGGATGTGAGAAAAGCCAGCGGGGAATTGCTGTCAGAAGGGGAACTTTCCATAAATTTCAGGGATGAAAATGAGGGAGGAAACATAACAGCAGGAAAACTGGAGCATATGCTGCATATAGATGCCAATACTGAAGCAGGAGAATATGCAATAAATATTGCTATAAGAGACAAAGAAGGCAACCTTGGAGACAAAATAGTGAAGATCGAAATACCCCAGATACCGACAAGCATCCAGAATGAGATTGAGAATGATGTGCTTGCGCCAGGCGATACTTTAAAGGCAAAGATTGCCCTTTATGACCACACAAATAAGCTGATAAATGTCAGCAACATAAATGTAAAGGTCTTTGATCCTGATGAGAGCCCTATTGCTGAAAAAGAAGTTCAAAGTTCAGGTCAATTTGAGCTTGGAATTGAAAAACACCAGGCGCCAGGAGTTTACTTCTTATTTAGCTCGTATGAGAATGTAGATCAGCAGAGCACTTTTACAGTGGTTATGGTAAAGAAAATTGCAATGAAGCAGGAAAACAACATCGTGCATATCGAGAATACAGGCAATGTAAATTATGATGACGAGACAACCATAATACTTGAAGGCAATGATAAAAAATACCTGATAAACAAAAAATTGGATCTTAAGCCCGGGGAAAGTATTGAAATAGACCTTTCAAAGGAAGTGCCTGGAGGTACCTATGATGTAATACTGCCAGAAGAAGCTGTTGAGCAAGAAGAGCCTGCTGGAGAAAATATCATAGCCAATGAAACCAGCCAGGAATCATTTGAGGCTGCAAATGTGATAAAAGATGTTCTGATTGAGGACAAGAGGAATGCCATAAAGAAGATTGCTGATGGTTTAAGGGCTGTTACAGGCGCTGTCGTAAGCACCGCTAGTTATATTGTCTCAAAGCCCAAGCTGGCTTCCATAATCCTTGTCACAATAATCCTTGGCATCATAACCTATTACAGCAGGGATTATATAACACAAAGAATAAAAGGGAATAAGCCAGGAGGAGAAACATCAAAGCTGTTCAAGGACTTTAATTTCAAGGAGAAACAATAAAGCTGTTACAATGAAAATAGTAAGCCTGGAAGTCAAAAAAATAGGCATAGGCAAATTCTTTCCAAAGGAAAACGCTGTAGAGCTGCGCATTTTGTTTAATGATGGCGCGGATAGGGAAATCCTGAAAAATACAGGAATAGATGATCCGCAAGGCGCTGCAGAGCATATACTCTCAAGCTTAAGAAAGCTGGAGAAGAAATTGAATAAAAATGAAAAGGAAGGTTCCATAATAGACAATTTTGTCAACATAGTGGTTAAGGACGAAGAAGCGCTAATAGAAGAGATTTCAAAGTTTGTGTATAGAGTTGGGCTGGAGATTGAAAAAATAAACAGCAAAAAAGATGCAGAAGGTTACCTTGATATGATAAGAAGCCTAAAAAGCCTGAAGCTTGAGCTCTAAATTTCTGTCTCGTTTAGCCAGTCCTGTGCCGTCTTATACGGCTCTATTGTGTCCTCTGCAGCGCAATAAGGGCATCTGTTAGGCACTTTTTCTTTCTCAAACTCGTAATTGCACTTTCCGCATTGCAGCTTTGTCATAAGGCATCCTTAGCAAGATGTATATTTAAATTTTGTGCTAATAAAACTTAAATATCCTTTCTGCGCCTAATATTGGCTGTCCTACTTGGCCTTGCCTTTTCTGCGCCTTTGCCTTTGTTTCTCAGGCCGCGGGATTTTCTCGCTGATGAAGTTAAGCCCCTAAAAACTCTTCTTGTGTGCTGCGGCATCGCAATCCAATTTAAGTTTTTGTCTGCAAGAATCTGAGGATGAGCCTTGTCCACCAAGATTACTTCATACCAGAAATGAGTCCCGTCTTCTGCAACATAATAGCTATTCAAAACCTCGCAATTAGGATATTTTTTCACTGCCCTCTCTTCCGCAACCTGCTGGTAGTTCTTGTCAACGTTTTTTCTCCTGCCAAAGTGCTTGCTTCTTCTTCCCTTTCTTATTTTTTCCCTTTGCCTTCCGCCTCTGGGAACTCTTTGCCTTACAAGAATAATCCCCTGCTTTGCTTTATACCCCAAAGAACGAGCCCTGTCCAGCCTTGTAGGCCTTTCAATCCTGACAGTAGAGTCTTGCCTTCTCCACTCAATAAGTCTTTGCCTTAGAATATTTTTTAGCTCGTCATTCGGCTGCTTCCAAAGCTGCCTTATATGCTGGTACATTCCCATCTTAGCCTCCATTAATTTCATTTGAAAGAGTTCAGGTAAGCTACTACCCACATCCTCTTAAAACAAAGTATAAACTGTTTATTTATAAAAGTTGTTGTTTATGCCCAGAGGTGAAAAAACAAAACCAAAAGAGTAAATTATATATATCTGATTATGGTAAAAAATCAAAATGGTAGTAGATAGCCAGAATATGCTTGGGGTAATAAAGGATTTTTCTAAGCAATGCAGGGAAGCTTTAGCCCTGCCGAAGGGCCTTTCTGTTCAAGGAGAGGTAAAGAATATTGTAGTTGCGGGAATGGGGGGAAGCGCGGTTGGCGGCGACTTGCTGAGGAGCTACATGCGTGATTCCAAAATACCGGTTTATGTAAGCAGGGACTATAAAGTGCCAAATTTTGTTGACAGCAGCAGCCTGGTTTTTGCTGTTTCATATTCAGGAAACACAGAAGAAACCTTGTCTTCTTATTATGATGCCTATGAAAAGAGGGCAAAGATAATTGGCATAACCTCCGGAGGCAAATTGGCAGATGAATGCGACAAAGTAGTTAAGGTGCCTTCCGGCTTGCAGCCAAGAGCAGCCTTAGGCTATTTATTCTTTCCAATGCTCGGAATATTGCACAATACCGGAATTGCAAAAGTAAGGAATGATGATTTAAACGAGATGCTTGAGACTCTAAAAAATACAAAGAAGTTTGACGAGCTTGGAGAGGCTCTGTCAAAAAAATTAAGGGGCAAAATACCAATAATTTACGCCTCTGAGGCTTTAGGAGCAATAGCCTTCAGATGGAAGACGCAGATAAACGAGAACGCAAAATTGCCGGCTTTCTATAATGTTTTCTCTGAGATGAACCATAATGAAATAGCGGGCTACCAGGGGATGGACGGCAAATTTGCCGCTGTTTTGCTCAGGGACAAGAACGACAGGCAGAACATAAAAAGGCGCATGGACATATGCAAGGAAATAATGGAAGAAAGAATGACAGTTGAAGAAGTGCATACTCAAGGCAGCGGCTTGCTTGCAAGGATGTTCTCCACAGTATATTTAGGCGACTTTGTCTCTTACTACCTGGCATTATGGAACAGGGTAGATCCAACTCCAGTGCATATTATCGAGAATATGAAGAGGAAGCTGGGATAAGGTAAAATCAAGTTAAGTGTGCTATAATTACTATTTTTCAATACGCCTTCGGCAAATTCTAGTGCGAAGCCTCGCTGTCTTGCCACATCGCTCGGCTTCGTATATCCATTGCATTGACTCTTGACGCTTAAATTGAAATTGTCCTTGGATAGCAAAATTTAAAATAAATAGGATTTATTCTTATTATTTGGGGGCAAATGCTGCTTAAATCAATTAAACTAAACAATATCAGGAGCTATCTTAATCAAAGTATAGATTTTCCTATAGGAAGTTTGCTTCTTTCCGGGGATATTGGCTCTGGAAAAAGCACTATTTTACTGGCTGTCGAATTTGCCTTGTTTGGCTCCAAGCCAAGTGAATTACCGGCTTCTTCTTTGCTGAGGCATGGCAAGAATGAGGGCTTTGTCGAGCTAAAATTTGACATGGAAGGCAAAGAGATTGTGATAAAAAGAACGCTGAAAAAAGGAAAAGATGCTATAAAGCAGGAAACTGGGTATATAATAGCTAATGACGCAAAAAAAGAGCTAAGCCCTGTTGAGATGAAAGCAGAGGTTTTTGACTTATTGGGCTATCCAAGGGATTTGGTTTCTAAGGGCAAGGATTTGATTTATAGGTATACAGTGTACACACCGCAGGAAGAGATGAAGCGCATTTTGATGGAAGACAAAGACACGAGGCTTAACACGCTGAGAAAAGTGTTTAACATTGACCGCTATAAAAAGATAAAGGAAAATTCTGCTGTTTTCATAAGGGCCTTAAAGGAAAAAAGAAGGGAAGTGGAAGGATTTGTCTCTGACTTAGAGGAAAAGAAGAAGGAAAAAGACGGCATGGACAAGGAGGTTTCCGAGCTGGATGAAAAAATAAAAGAAATTATTCCCAAAGCGGAAAAGGCAAAAAAATCCGTAAAAGAAAAAAAAGAGAATATTTCCGCTTTTGAGAAAAAAATCAATGAGCTTAACAAATTAAAGAGCAATCTGGATGTCCTTGAAACAGAATTAAAGAATTTGGTCAATGAAAGGGCAAGGAACAATGATAATATCAGCAGGCTGGCCAAGCAGATTGAAGTTTTGGAAAAGGAATTGGGAAAGGAAATGATAAAGGAGGATAAGCCATTGAAGGAAAAGATGAATAATATTGAAAAAGAGATTAAAAATATCAACCAAGAAATTGACAGGGCAAAGAAAAAAATCAATGAGTTTCAGTTTAATAAAAATAAATCCGAAGACATAATAAAAAAGATTTCTGCAATTGAAAAGTGCCCCTTATGCCTGCAGAATGTCAGCCATGAGCATAAAAGCTCCATAACAGAAAGGGAAAATAAGGGCATAGAAGAAGCCAATGAAACTATAAAGCTTTATTCTGAAAAAGAAAAAGAGCTTAAAGCCAAGCTGGAAACAATGGAAAAAGAAAAAGAGGAGCTAAGGAAGGCAGAAAACAAAATTGAGCTGGTGAAATTAAAAATAAAAAATCTTAATGAGAAAAAAGAAGAGGTTATGGTTATTGGGAAGAGTCAGGAGCAGATAAAAAAGAATATCGGGCAGGTAAATGTAAAAAAAGCCGAGGTTAATGAAAAGGTTAATGAGATGAAAGATGTTGAGGAGCAGTATAGGAAAGCAAAAATGGATTTGGATAAGGCTTTGGAGGAAGAAAAAAAACTTGACATAGAAAAAAACGGCTTTGAAAGGGAAAAAGAGTCGCTGAGCAGGATTAGCAAGGTTTTGGAAAAAGAAATTGACAAAAAAATTGAGTCAAAGGGAAGATTAAGCTATTTTGCTGATATGCAGAACTGGCTGGAAGGCTATTTTGTCAATTTGATGGGCACGATGGAAAAGCATGTTATGCTCCAAGTGCATCGTGAATTTGATGAATTGTTCAAGGAATGGTTCAACATTTTGATAGAAGACGAGGCAATCTCTGTAAGGCTGGATGACGAGTTTACCCCAATAGTTGAGCAGAACGGCTATGAAACAAGCATAGAAAGCCTGAGCGGAGGGGAAAAGACTTCTGTTGCTTTGTCTTACAGATTAGCCTTGAACAAGGTAATAAATGATGTTGTTTCGGGAATAAAGACTAAAGATATCTTGATGCTGGACGAGCCTACTGACGGCTTTAGCTCGGAGCAATTGGACAAGGTAAGGGATGTCTTAAACCAGTTAAATATGAAGCAAATTATCATTGTAAGCCATGAATCAAAGATAGAGAGCTTTGTGGACAAGGTTATAAGGGTGGATAAGCAGGAGCATGTGAGCTCAGTGGCTTAAAAGCGATAATTAGTTTATACAAATTTTTTCTTTGCTCTGGATTAAATATTTGCCTGACCAAAAGATTTAAAAACCCCATATTCTTTTATCGACGTATGGCGTTTGGGGGTAGGAGCCTGGAAAGCATTAAGCATGAAGACAGGGTTAAAGTGTGCCCTGACTGCGGGAGCAGGGAGATAGATTACGATAAAGGCGAGACTTTCTGCAAGAAATGCGGGTTAGTTCTGGATTAATATTAAAAGCCAATAAATTTATGATAGGGGTATATCAAACATAGAAAAGTTATTTGCAGCAATTATATGACCAGGACGGCCTACCGGCTTTACTCTTGTTGAATAGAGTATTTTGAATAAAGCACTTACATAATATTCTATGGCTGGTGCACCTGGTGCCTGGACAATTACATGGCTGCTTGTAAGATCTGATTGGTATTGGAATTGATATTTCCCCCCTATTGTGCCGGAAACATTGGCCCAAACAAAAAAAGAGTAGTTTTGTATATCCGGCAATAAGGGCAACGAGCTTTTTACTAGCCTATACAGGTCTACATAAGGTCTTGGCTTATCATTATACGAATTAATCTGACCAATAATGTTATCAATTTTATCCACTAAATTATCAACTGCCCTGTTTTCAGCCGCGCCCATGCGCTTTACTAATATGCATCAGTTTATAAGTTTTGTTGCCGCACCAACTTCATTGTAAGAATCCAAATAAGGTTTTTTGATAAAGTTTAAATAAGAATTCCTTTGTTTTCTTGATATGAAAGGGGTGGTTATAGCATTATTTTTGATTCTTATTCCTAGTGCAAGTGCTGCATGGGAGCAGTACCAGAATGATTTGGGGAATAGAGGAAAAGCTGATGGAATCGGGTATTTTGATTCAAGCATTGTAATAAATATCACAAATTATTTGGATGGCATGAATTTCCAGCCGCTAGTTTCAGACATTAATAATGATGGAAAAAACGAGATTATTATCTTTTCAGGAAACTATTTGAAAATTTTTGACAGTAAGCTAAACCTTATTGATGAGAAATTTGTCGGGAATTTGCTTGGCCAGCCCAATATATTCGATTTTGACGATGACATTTTTAAGGAAATGATTTTTATTTCAAACATTGCTAATGTCCATTATTTTTTTGCTTATGAGTATAATGCTCAATTTAATCAGGAGTTTAATTTTACTGTTTCAAATGGCGGGATTGGGAGTGGCATTAAATGCACTGCATTAGATAGCACAAAAATATGTGTTTTTATGGATAACAGCCAATATGTCCATATTATTAATATGAACTCAAAAACTGACGAGAGCTATAATACTTCTATATATAATAATACGCTAGAAAAAATTCCTGCAATCGGAGACTTGCATAATGATGGCAGCTTAGAGGCTGTTTTCTGGTTTGATGAGGATAATGACAACCAATATGGATTAATGGTATTTGACATTGCCAATAAAAGCCTTGATTTTGGCTTTAATAATAGCGGCGTTGTTGATGACATAATGGTGCCCTATGGCGTTTATAACAATGCATTTGTTTTGAAGGGTCATCCTGTTTTAGTCGATTTAAACAATGATGAAAAATTAGAGATTGCAGCCAGCATATTTTACGATGACGGGCAAACAGGCGAAATGACACGCGATGCATTCACGGAGTTGTTTGTCCATGGGCATAATGGCAGCCAATTGTTCAGGAAATGCGAGGAAAATCCATCTCAAAATTGCAATGACGGCTCCAGCGTAAACCGGGGGTGGGAAGGCACAAACCCTTTCGTCTTAGACTCCAATGGGGATGGCATTGAAGATATATGTTTTATTAAGGACAAGAAGCACTATTGGAGCTTCAAAAACATGACAATAAACTGCTATAATTATTCCGGCGGAGTTTTGCTTGATGAAGAATTATTCCCTACTGTAGATACAGTAAAAACAGCCACTGTAGCTGATATGAACAACGATGGCTTTATGGAGATAGCCACAGAAAACAATATTTACAGGCTGGATGGCAGCTCAATTTTCACATATAATTTCAATTCCAACTTTGTTGTTCCTGTTGACATAGACGGGAATAATGGCTTGGATTTGATATGGTCAAAAGCCAATAAAACAATTGTTTTTTTGGACAACACAAGCTATTCTTTTGATTTGTCAATAGAAGAAAAAGACATTTCATTTGAAAAAAACAATACAAAGATAACAGTTCATAACAACGGAGATGGTTTTATTGAAAATGCGGAAATTCTTGCGCTAAATGCGGATACGATGCAAAACCAGACAATAGCTGCGAGCATCAGGGGAAAGAGCAGCATAACGATAAGCTCCAATATAACCCTAAAAGAGGGAGAAGCTTTGCTTATTCAATTGGACTATGATGATAAGATAAATGAGATTGATGAAAAAAATAATTTTGCTTTTAAGAAATTCGAGGGCTTTCCTTTTGTTTTTGTTTCTGCTGATTTGGAGATAAATAATCTGGAAGAGGAATTTATTGATTTTATCAAGGATAATTTAAAGTCTTCTTATTACACTAATGATGAAAATAATGCCAATGTTAAAATCTACATTGGAAAAAACAATATCTTCAATAAACAAAAAATACTTTTTACAAAGAATAATTTTGGCTATTATTATGACTTTGGGAATATTTACTACAAGGATAAAGTTGGCAGCCTGCCTTACAATGGGTTAATTTCCGCTTTCAATGAAAATAACACAATTGGCCAAAACAATATTATCAATATTTTAATTTATGGCAATAATATTGACGGGACTATTGCTGCGGCAAAGGAATTCATCAATAAAGAGCCTGATTTTTTAAATATAAACAATGAAAATTCTTTTTTTGTTGACGATGAGAATTTAGTTGCTGTAAGAGTTTTTGATTTTTTGCATAACACAGGCAATGGGGATAATTATTTATTGGATAATAACGCCTTTAAAAATATTGTAAGGAATGCGCTGAGGGATGAGATGTTTACAGAGAAAGATTATACTGTTATTTCTGATTCCGGTGTTAATTTAAGATTAAGGAATTTGAAGCCGAATGCAAGCGATATGTATATTTCTTATTTAAGTTCAACAGGAATTCCTGTTGAATTGCCGGTTGTTCTGGCGCATGGATTGTTTAGCAACTTATCAACATGGCAGGTTTTAGGAGCGGAAATTTCAAATACCGGGAGGGACACTTGGCTCATTGAAATAACAGGAGGCCCGGGACAGGATTGCGATGATTGCGTTGATTATACTTTTAATGATTTAACGGATGATTATGTTCCATCTTTATTAAATGGTGTTTTAACTTTTACCGGAAAAGATAATATTCAATATGTCGGTTTTTCAAATGGATGCAGGGCTGCTTTGGACAGCTTGGAAAGGAATAAGTTTGATTCTAATAAAGTTGAGACGTTTGTGGCGGTGGGGTGTCCGGGGGCTTTTGAGGGGAATAGCCCCATTGCAAATATTATAGCATCTAGAGATAGGCAGATTTCACAGAGATTACAGTCAAGAAATCTAAGTCATATGTCGTTAAAAGAAATTATTCTTATAGGAGCACTAGATAGAAATCTTATATCTAGCGATATCACAAATAAAATATCATTGAATCTATGGAAATTTTATGAAGATAAAATTATTTTAAATAACGATACTCAACCTGGGAATATAAACGTTTTTAATTTTACTATAATTCAAGGAAATGAATTTGGTTCGAGCGATGGTGTAGTTACAATAGAAGATGAAAGAAAAATTTATCAAAATGTGAATAAGAATTCAAATAATAAAAATCATTTCAGTATTTTTGCTTCACACATAGGTCTTGATGATAAAGAAAGAACAAAGAGTATAATAAGGAAAACATTAAATAAGGAAAAACTTAATTTTTATGAGAGAACAATAAATTTAATAAATCAGAGCGGTTAAATATAAAAAGATGGTCAAAAATAGCGTAATATGGATTTCTGGAGCAATATTAAGTTTATTAATGGGCACGATAGGGGTAGTAGGCTATCAAAAATGCATAGATAATGTTGGTTGCTTGCTTTATACTTTTATTCCTTTATTTCCAGGAATAATATTAAATTTAACAGGACTAAATTCTATAATCGTTAGTCTAATCTTTTGGTTCCTTTTCGGCTCTTTAATCGGCTTTTTGGTTTATAAGGTAAAGAAGAAATGACTAAAGAAGACGGAGAGAGTTTTTCGTCTCCAAAATTATTCTGCCGCCGTAGTTTTTAATTATAAACTTATCAATGTATTTTCTGTGATAGCAGACCGGATTTAGGAGAAATCGGAGTTAGTTTTTTTCTTTTGTTTTTCTTCGGCTTGTTTTTTAACATGTCGGAAATCACAAATTCAATAATAATTGTTTTGATTTCCGATCACGCTCAAAAACCGTTAATTTATTTTCCAAAATTGTGGTTTTTGACGATTTCAAATAGTTCATCCAGAATTTCTTGAGGAATTTTAACATTCATTTTATTTTTTAATTCTTCCAGAAAACATCCTAATTCAAAAACAGCTTTATCTTTGCCTAGCTCGATCTGTTTTTTAGCTTCTTCTACCAGCAATTCCCACTTAATTTTCCCAAGATCTATTATTTTTCTTGCATCGTCCTTGTCTTTTAACCTATCAGTTGCACATTTCATTAAAATTATGTCATGAGGGTCGGCTATTTTAAGTATTAAATTTTCTCCAAATTGGTGTATACTCTCTGCCCTTTTCTGCATATTTTCAGAAAATACAAAATCTATAACATTTACAACAAACAAATCAAATCTTTCATCATTTAGCTTTAACATTTCTGGATGATTCCTTCTTGTTCCGTAAACTTTTATCGTGTCAATTTCTCTATAGCCAAACGATTTAATGGCGTCTTTAAAAGTATCTTTATCCTTTTCATTTTCAAATACTAAATCAATATCTAATGTGGAATCTTTAATCCCTAAAAACATCATTGCTGTACCACCAACAGCATATGCTGTTACTTTTTTATTTAGTATTCTAGCTATGTTTAAGAATAGCTTTTGCTGCTCATCTACGGTTATCATTTATAATCACTCAAATCATTTTTATTGAAAGGTAGATAAGTTTTCCATGTTTCTTCAACCTGCTTAAAATCTTTTGACTTTAAACCAGGAATAGTATATTCAAAATTATACTCTTCTTTTGGTAAGGCATTATTTCTGAATCTATCCGGCATCCCCCTCACCCTCATAATTTTTTTTGCTAGATCATATAATGCTCCGACTTGTCTTTCTATCCTATTTTTTTTAGCCAGTTGGTAAAGTTCGCTCCAATTAGTTATTTTTTTGAATAATGCCAATGACGCCAATATCGTTCTTAAACTTCCCGTTTTAATTGCATAAACTAAAGTTTCTTCTAAACTTGGATCTTTTCCGTATATCTTGTATGTTATCGGAGTTGCAATTTTAACTGGAGAATACTTGTTTATTATTTCAAAATAACTTGTTCCTTTAAGTTTATTCTCAAATGATATATTATACACTCTTTTGTTATTGCTTAACCGCTTTGTCTTGACATAGCCCTCTTTTCTTAAACGAAATAAATAGTAAATAGTCTTACCTTTGTTTGTGTTCAATATATTGCTAGCTGAATCGATAGTTTGTACGCCTTCCAGTTTCTTAAGTAATATCCCAGTTTCCATTGGTTAAATGTAGCTATAACTAATATATAAACTTTTCTATTTTTATCTAAATAAAGTTAAATGTAGCTATAAAGATATATAAAGAAAGTCAAAATTGCTGTTATCAAAGATATTAGACTTAATGGAAAATTGAAATTAAGGCTAAAAATGAAGAAGAAGCATATGAGAAAGCAGATGAGATGCAGCATAATCAAGAGTTTTTTCTTATACGTGGTAAAGAAAGATGGAAGAACTTAAAGAAGGCAGTCCGTGATATGTAAAACACTTCATCTGGAAAGGCGATTAAAACAAAAACTAATCACCTTCTGCATAAGGCATTTTAATGACTACAAGCCGGAAATTTAACGGGTGTAATTGTTAAGGTGTCTACAAAACAATGGGTATGTAGTCACCTAAATCAAAATGCCCTATAAATAACGCCTGAAGAAAGTGCCGCTGGCTGGCGGTTCTTAAAATCATAATTTTTTGCAGTGCCGTAAACTTCTGGGCTAAAGCCAAGAGAAGTTACAAGTCCTGCAATAAGCGCCTTTCTAACTTGCATTTTTATCTTTCAATCAGTGTAAGTTTTTAATTGCCTTATGCCCGCCATATACTTTTGATTCCTTTTTTAATTCTGCTAATTTTTGCGATGCTTCAACAGTCTTCGACCCAAAATAGGTTGCCCCATCGCCTAAAATCTTTTCCAAAGTAGGGTTTGCTGAGGAATTTTCACATGCCCAAATAAACCACACCCATAAAGATTGGTAACAGCTGTAAAGTTTATCTTGCAAATCCTTTCTTAGAGCCAATGGTAAATCCGGCTGGTTGATTTCATCCTCCAAATGAAATGCTGCCTCACGAAATGCATATTGAGAGCCAGCATAATAACCATTACTCTTAAAAGCGAGCGCCCTGTTATACAAAGTTGTTCCCGAAGAAGTATGTTGCAGATTAGTAGCCATACTAACCACTCTGAAAGTTGCAGTATTTAAACTTTTCTATATTTAACCACTATAAAGTAGCATAAAATCTAGCATGAATTAGATAGAGAAGCCCAAAATTGCCAGGGCATTTGACTAAATAATTTGTCAATCAAGACTTTCTAATTTTTTGGATATTTCTGTAATTTTTGGTATATTTCTGTGGCTCTTTTTCCATAGTATGTTGCTAAATCATCTTGAGCAACTATAGTTGCCACCCAAACTTTTTGGTAGCACTTATACAGCTTTTCCAATACTCCACGTATTTCGCTGCGATTGCTGCTAGGACTGGCTGAACTTAGCTTTTGTTCCAGAATACTTAGCTCTTGTTGAAGAATATCTGCGGCATCATTAAATTTTTCTATAGACGCCTCATAGTTTTTTTCCCTCAGCGACAATGCTTTTTTATAAATCCTTGTGCCTTCAGAGTCCTGAGCGGTAGTAGGAGTGGTAGCAGAAGGGCTGCGACGTCTCATCGCATCATACCACGGATGCGCTTGCATATAAATTTTTCCATAATCGCTGCAATACCAGCCTAAGAATTCCCTTTCCCGTCTCAAAAAACCAAAACTATTTAAATAAGCTCGATTTTATCGTCTAAAAACAACCAAAGAGGGTGGTAAAATGGGAAAAGTAATTGCAAGAACAGGTGTCAAAAGGGAAAAAGGATACCTATATTTCCTGGACAAGAAAGGCAATGTTGCCAAAGTCCAGATGAAGAGGGCTGGAAAAAAGACCAGCAAAACGCAGACAGTTGTTGCCAAAGCAGGCATCAAGAGGAAGGCAGGTTTCCTTTATTACATCGACAGGTCAGGAAACGTCTGCGAAGCAAAGATGCAGAGAGGCGGAAAGAGGAGGAAGAGGTAAAGTTTCTGCGTTCTTTTTTTTATTTTTTTATATTTCTTAAAAATCCATCATAAATCAGGATTACTCATCAGAAAAATCACATAATATAATCGGTATTATCCCTGTCTATGCCGGAAATAAACTCTATGCTCATGTCTTCAGGAGCTTCAAATTCCGTCCCCAGCACAAGGTTCGGCAGGAATTTTTCCATATCAAGGGCTATTTGAGTGGCTAAATGATTTTTGCCAAAGTATTTTTTTGTTATTTCATAAGAGAGCATCCTGACTTCGCGCTCATCAAGAATCCCAAGGCTGTGTATATACTCGTGCAGCATAACATGGAACACGTAAGGGTTATAGAGGGCAGGTTTTTTCTGCTTTAGGCTGTTTAACGGCCTTTTGTTTATTACAATGGTGTTAGCGTCCATAGAATAAAAAGCCCCTAAAAAGGCATGGCCATACACTCCCAGGTCGCTTAAGCCAACCAGCAATCCTGCCTGGTCCTTCCCAAGATAATCCTGCACTATTTTTTTTACAAGCCCGAATATATCCGCAAAGCTGTCTGCCTTTTCCAGATGTTTTTTATATGGCATGCAGGGCTATATTGAGCAAGATTATTTAAATTTTGTCTTTAAGCTTTAATGCCTTACCTCAAAACCATCAAACTCGTTCTTTGGCTTTTCAAATTTGACCTTAACTTTGCTCACTTGCGATGCTCCGGGGCTTTTTTTGCAGAACTCAATTAACTTGCCAATCTTTTCCTTTGGTCCCTCTACTATTATCTCTACTGATCCATCAGGCATATTTCTTGCATAGCCTTTAAGGCCTAAATCTAAAGCAATTTTTTTGGTATTTGACCTGAAAAATACACCCTGCACAAATCCATATACTTGAATATTGGCTCTTTTCACATTTTAAGCGTTAACTCTTTTTTATTTAAATATTGCCTATCTTCTCAGAATTTTGGGCTTTTAGCCCACTGGACATGCTGCATATAGCACTGGACATTTGCGCGTGAGGTATATAAAGGACTTATGCCATTAGCTTGCTTATACACCAAAACTAAAACACCCCTTGGTTTATGATATTGAGGCAGGCAGGGAAAAGATCTCCGAAAAAAAACTTCCCTGCCCCACCCCCAATTTCAGCGATTATAAGGATATTAAAAAAATCAGTTTAAAAAAAAACGGCCGCCCAATGCGGCAGAACAGAAGGTTGATACCCATCTGCTGGAAACAGCAGCGAGATGCGAGTGAGCTCGTTGCGAACTCGCTCACAATTCACAGGTTCAAATCCTGCAAAGGATAAACTTTTTGGGTGAGACTCCCAGCCGCGGCGCGATCAAATAATCCAATAAGATACGAGGTGACAAGAAAAATGGACTTAAGCAACGAAACAATAAAAGAGCTGTTTTACAGGCAGATAAAAGAGCTTACGTTAAGAAAGCAAGACAGCTTTGACCTGCAATTCAGCGGCAAATTACTGGAAGAGAGGTGGTAAAGATGGAAGAAGAGATTTATCCTGAGGAAAACAAGGAAGAAAATCTTGATGGTGACAGCATTTATTCTGAAATCGTAATAGAGCAGCTTATTGAGGATGATGAGCTGACTGCTGGGGAAGAAGGGTTCATGGTAGGCTACCTTGATGCGTAAAATATTCAATATAAATTATTTTATTTGACTTGTTTACACAAAATATAAATACGCTTTCTTATTCACTTTTTCCATGAGGGTGTTGAGCAAAGAGGAATTTAAGCAGGAAAAAGATATCATAAGGAACAAATTGAAGGAAGAAAACACTGTGTTTATTTATCCTACTGACACTATTTACGGCATTGGGTGCAATGCATTAAACAAAGAAGCAGTTGAGAGAATAAGGAAAATAAAGCATCGCGCTAATAATCCTTTTTCTGTCATTGCGCCTTCAAAAGAATGGATTGCGGAGAACTGTGAGGTAAATGAGAATGCAAAAGAGTGGATAAAAAAGCTGCCAGGGCCTTACACATTGGTATTAAAAACAAAAGAGGAGTGCGTGGCAAAAAATGTTGCTCCGGGGCTGAAAACTTTAGGGATAAGGATTCCCGACCACTGGTTCTCTGGTTTTGTCAAGGAAATAAGCATTCCAATAGTGTCCACATCTGTAAATATCTCTGGAGGGGATTTCATGACCTCCTTGGAAGATTTGGATGAGGGTATAAAGGCCAAAGTGGATTTCATAATTTATGAGGGGCCTAGGCAGGGAAAGCCGAGCAAGATTGTTGATTTGACAAGCAAAGTTAAGGTTATTGAAAGATAACACCTCTCGTATAGCAAAAATTTTTAAACGATACTTCTTATCCCTAAATTATGCAAAAACCCAAAGAAGAAAAGAAAGAAACAAAACAAGATTTACATAAAAAGCTAAAAATACTTGCGGCTGGAGACATACATGGGGACACCAGCTTAGCTGAAAAGCTGGCTGAGAGAGCGCAGAAAGAGAATTGCGACCTGGTTATTTTATGCGGAGACCTTACCATGATGGAATCTTCCACTGAAAATATAATAGGGCCGTTTGCAAAGAGGAAGGAAAAGGTTTTGCTTATTCCCGGAAACCATGAGACTGTTGCTACGGCGGATTTTCTTGCTGATTTATATGGAGTAAAGAATATCCACGGCTACTCTGTTAAGTACAAAGATGTCGGGCTGTTTGGCTGCGGCGGAGCTAACATAGGACTGCACCAGCTGGATGAAAAAGAAATCTATGATTTGCTCAAAAAAGGATTTGACAAGATAAAATATTTGCAGAAAAAGATAATGGTTACGCATGTGCATCCTGAAGGCACTAAAATAGAGAAATTCACCCAAATATTTCCCGGGAGCTCTGGGGTAAGGAAAGCAATAGAAAAATTCCAGCCGGACATACTGCTTTGTAGCCATGTTCATGAGGCAGAAGGTATAGAAGAGAAAGTAGGCAAGACAAAAGTCATAAATGTCGGCAAGAAAGGCAGGATAATAGAGATTTAATCGTATTCTTCCATGCCCATTATGTCAAAATCAACAGCTTCCTTCTCTTCCTTTTTTGGCTCTGCTTTCACTTCGGGCTTGCTTCCGGAATCAGAGCTGCTGAACATATTAAATGCCCCGCCTTCCTGGCTAGAGCTGCTATCGCTAAAGATATCCTGATTGCTCATAATCTCTTTTTCCCCTACCAGGGATGAGAGCATCTTTATCACTCTTCTTATCTCTTCATGGCTGTCTTCCTTTGTGTCTATGGTGATTTTCATATTAATCTCCTTATACCTATAAACCGAGAATTTAAACTTTTCTATAAAATAGAACAGGAGCAATTGTGCAGCTTTATGGATAACTATGATTTTCAATCCGCCTTCGGCAGATTATAGTGCGAGAGTGAATTGTGAGCGAGTGAACAATTTCATCGTGTGCCTAATTTTTACTGCTCGCTCACTCGCATCTCACACGCTCCCTGCCAATACGCTCAAGCCTCGCGTTTGATTACAGATGCATTCGAGGCAAAAATTTATTGAGTGAATTGTGAGCGAGTTCGCTCTAAAAACGAGCTCACTCGCATCTCACAAAAATTTTTGCCGAGTGTAATTATTGTGAGCGAAGCGAACGGATTGAATTTTGTCCTAAAATTAATATTGCTTACAACAAATACAATAAATTTAAATATAAATTATCAAATTAAAAAAAGCGAAATGGCAGATCCGGAAGTTGATGACATCTTTAAGGATTTTGAGTACAAGGTCAAGGGCAAGAAAGAAACAAAAGAGGCTCCAAAACAGCCAGTAAGGCAATTTGTTGATGATGAGGAAGAGGAAAAGCCCAAAAAACAGCCTGTAAAATACGAGAGATTGCCGCCAAAAAGGCTGCCTAATTATGAAAAAATAGCGTATATTGCGATAATTCTTGTTTTAGTTGCTTATACTGCAATTGACTGGATGTATTATCATAATGAAGATAATAATAGCGAGAATGCTAGTAAGATAAGCGTCAAAGTAGCAACTAATGCTACAGAAGCAAACAAGACTGCTGCAGCAAAAAATGAAACAGTTGCAATAGTTAATAAATCTGCGGAGAAAGAGGAGAACGAGACTGTTAAAGAGGAAGGGAAGCAGCTTTCAGGAATTGTTACCTTAACTATAGACAAGATTTACACCAGTTTAAGCAAGAGCATTAATGATACCGGATATATAGACAAGATTGACTTTACTATAGATAACGGCAAAGACAAGGCATTGAAGCCGAGAGTGGACGTTTATGCATATGACAAGGAAATTGAGGAAAGCTGGCAGACAAGGAGCAGAGGAGTGTATTTGGGAACTGCGATTGAGCCAGGAGGAATGTATGCAGGAAGCATAAGCCTGTCCCCAAAAACCTTCAAGAACCTTAACATAAATAAAAACGTAAGATTGAACCTGAATGATACGGATACTGGGTTTATAGCTGCAGTTAATGAGGAAGTGGTTATTTCTTAACTCAAAATTTTAGAATACCCTCTGCCAGTTCATCCATATATTGTTAATGACCTCTTTTAATTCCATGCCTTTTATCTCTGCAATCTTTTTGTAGCTTTCAATTATAAAAGCCGGCTCATTTTTTGTGTCTTTAAACGGGCTTAGATAAGGCGCATCAGTTTCGCAAAAAAGCTGCGTTATCGGGCATAATTTCGCATTTTCCTGGAATTGCTGGCTTCTTACAATTGATGTTGGAGAGGTGAGGAACCAGCCGTTGTCTATTATTTTTTTGACTAAAGATTTTTTGCCGCAAAAACAATGCATTATTATTTTCTTTAACTTTGAGCTTTGCAGGAGCTCTATGCAGTCTGCTTCTGCTTTCCTTGAATGGACTACAATTGGCTTGCTCATTTTCTCAGCAAGAGAAATCATTTTTTCAAACAGTTTTTGCTGGGATTTTGGATCTTCTCCCATGGAATAATCCAAGCCAACCTCGGCGATTGCAGCTATCCTGCTTTTATGCTTTTTAATGAACTCAATCTCAATATCAACATCAAATTTGTTTTCCTTCAATGGGTAATCACCGGCTTCTATTTCCTTCTGCAAGGTCTGCATTGGATAAATGCCCAGGCACGGCTTTACAATATCATATTTTTCAGCTATTTCCAAAGCCCTCCTGTTAGTCTCTGGGTTAATTCCTGCTGTGAGAATTACCCTTACCCCAGCCTTTTTTGCGCTTTCCATAACTTTGCCTAGGCTATCCTTAAAATAAAAATGGTCAAGGTGCGAATGAATGTCTATAAGCATACTAAAAATAAAAACAAAAATGTTTATAAATATTGCCAAATAAATGCAGGAATATGGACACTGTAAGGCGGGAAGGGGCATAAGAATTCTGATTTTTTCGTCGTTTATTATTAGTTATTATTTTTTTCATTGTTTTGAGTTTTATTGGGTAGGGTTGGTTTTTATGAAAGAGATAAAAGACATAAAACTGGGCAAAAATATGGCGGTCAAAGAATTGGCAAAGCAGCTTGGTGATTCCGGTTTCCAAGCCCAAAATCTGGGAAAGGCAATTGATATCATAAAGGAAATGATAAGGAATGACGCTGCTATTTTTTTGAGCTTTACCTCCAACATGACTGCTTCTGGCTTAAGGGGCGTCATTATTTCCATGATAAAATCAGGAAAGATAAAGGCAATAGTCACAAGTTCCGGCTCCATTGATGAGGATATCATAAGGGCCAAGCTGCCTTATTTGCAAGGAAGTTTTGAGGCGGATGATGCAAAGCTGGGCAAGGAAGGCATTAACCGCATGGGGAATATTTTTGTGCCAAATGACAGATATCAATATCTGGAGGAATTCAGCTTAAATGCTTTAGAAGAAATTTACAAAGAAAAAAAGTCATTTACCCCAAGCGAATTATTGGAAAAAATCGGCAAAAAAATTGAGGGGCAGTCTTTCATTAAGGCAGCGGCAGAAATTAATGTTCCGATTTATTGCCCTGGCATTACTGATGGGGCTTTTGGGATGCAGCTGGCTTTTTTTAAAAAGAAACACAATGATTTTGAGATTGATGTACTGTCTGATTTTAATAATATAATAAACCAGGCAATGCAATATGAGAAAACAGCAGGAATAATTTTAGGCGGAGGCATAGCAAAGCACCATACAATAATCTCAAACCTGATGAATAATGGTTTTGATTATGCAGTCTATGTCAACAGCAGCTCCCCTTACAGAGGATCGTTAAGCAGCGCTACGACAGAAGAGGCAAAATCATGGGGCAAAGTAAAGGAAGATGCAAAATCAATTACAATACATGGAGATGCTTCAATAATCTTTCCATTGCTTGTTGCGCCCATCGAAGAATTCCTTTAAAATTTTCCCATAATGTTAAAAACATAAAACTTATATACTTTAATTTTTCTAACCAAATTCAGTCGTGAACTAGGTTTGAGTAGATGGAAGGAAAAAAAGAACAGCGCAGTGTTCTATATGTCGGGACTTATGTCCCAAGAGAATGCGGCATAGCTACGTTTACCAATGACCTTATAAGAGCAATGGACAGGAAATTCAATCCTGTGCTTAAGTCAGAGGTTCTAGCAATGAACGACGCTGGAAACAATTTCTACAACTATAATGAAAAGGTAAGCTTGCAGATAGATGAGAGCAATATAAACGACTACTTAAATGCGGCAAATGAAATCAACGGCAGGGAAGACATCAAGATTGTCAACATACAACATGAGTTTGGCATTTTTGGAGGCGCTTACGGCGAATATCTGCTTCCATTCCTGGACGCAATAAAAAAACCTGTTGTAATTACATTGCATACTGTGATTCCTAATCCTAATGAGGCAAGGCGGGAAATCACACGTTCCATAATAAATAAAGCAAGCGCAGTTGTGGTGATGGCAAGCAGCGCTAAAAAAATCCTAAATGAGGAATATGGCATCCATGACAGCAACAAGATTTTCCATATACACCATGGAGTGCCACAGGTGCCTTTCAGCAACAAAAATGCAAAGAAGAAGATAAACCTGGAAAACAAAATAATTTTGTCCACTTTCGGCCTGTTGAGCAGGGGCAAGGGGATTGAGTATGCAATAAAAGCCCTTCCTCCGTTGGTCAAAAAATTTCCGGAATTAATTTACCTTATAATTGGAGAAACGCATCCCCAGGTAAGGAAAAGGGAAGGCGAATCTTACAGAAACATGCTTGCAAAGCTTGTGGAGGATTTAGGGCTGAGGAGCAATGTAAGATTCTACAACAAATACCACACTTTAAAGGAAATAACCACTTACCTGAGCGCTACTGACATTTACATATCCCCTTCCCTGGATGAAAACCAGATAGTCAGCGGGACTTTGTCTTATGCTTTGGGATGCGGGAAAGCAGTTATTGCAACTCCTATAGCTTACGCCAAGGAAGTCCTATCCAAGAACAGGGGGATTTTGGTTGATTTTAGGAATCCTGAGTCAATTGGAACCGCAATCAATGAGCTGCTGACTAATGAAAACCTAAAGAAAAACCTGGAAAAGAATGCATACCAGCTCGGCAGGAAGATGATATGGCCCAATGTTGCTGCTGAATACCTAAGGGTGTTCAACAAAGTAATAAGGCTAAGAGAGGATATAATAAGGAAATTCCCGGCCATAAAGCTCAACCACCTTGTTTCCATGACAGACAATGTAGGCATTATACACCATGCTAAGCATTCAATACCAAATAGGAAAACGGGATATACCCTGGATGACAATGCAAGGGCGTTGGTAGCAGCTACTAAGCATTACAGCATCTTCAAGTCTCAGCAGAGCCTTAAGCTGATAAATACATACCTAAGCTTCATACATTACGCTCAGGAAGAGAATGGGAGATTCCATAACCTGTTCGACTATGAGAAGAGGTCTCTGGAGAAGGAAGGAAGCGAAGACTCGTTCGGAAGGGCCTTGTCGGCATGCGGCTATGTTGTGTCCAGCAAAGTCCATGAAAACGTAAAAGCAACTGCAAAATTCATTTTTGACAATGCAGTAAAGTCTGTTGAAAGCTTAGATTCGCTCAGGGCAAAGGCCTTCTCAATAATCGGGCTTTACCATTACTACAAAAGATACAAGCATTCAGATATCCTGGATAAGGCAAGAACTCTTGCAGACTGCCTTGTTCATGCTTATGATGCAAACTCCTCTGGAGAGTGGGAATGGTTCGAGCCTTACCTTACCTACTCGAACAGCAAGCTTCCAGAGTCCTTGTTCTTGGCTTACCTTATGACAAAAAACGAGAGATACCTGGAGATAGCAAAAAAAACCATTGATTTCCTCTCCAATACACTGATTGTAAATGGCAAGCTGGTGCTGATAGGAAACAAAGGCTGGTATTACAGAAACAGTGAAAGAGCGCTTTATGACCAGCAACCGGTAGATGCGGCTGCAATGGTCCAGACTCTTCTCATTGCATATAAAATAACAAAAAAGAAATCCTATTACTCAAATGCTGTTCTTGCATTCAACTGGTTTTTGGGCAAAAATTCCCTGAACCAGATGATGTATGACGAAGTGACAGGAGGCTGTTTTGACGGCCTGTCTGAAGAAACAATAAATCTGAATCAAGGGGCCGAATCAACAATATCCTATCTCCTTGCAAGACTAAACGTGGAAGAATCAAAGCTCCCAAACGCAATAATTTAGCTGGGTTTTCTATGAAAGAAAAAATTTTGGTCGTAGTTGCGCATCCTGACGACGAGACAATCTGGATGGGCGGGACCTTGCTTAAAAACCGCAATAAGTGGGATACAACAATTCTCAGCCTGTGCAGAAGAGATGACGAGGACAGAGCTCCAAAGTTTGCGAAAATCTGCAAAATTTACAATGCCAAAGGCTTCATGTCTGACTTAGAGGACGAGAAGCTGAATAAGATTCCATTACAGGAAGCAATGAAGAGAATTAAAAAATTTTCAGGCGTCTATGACAAAATCTTTACCCACAACAAGAATGGAGAATATGGGCATATAAGGCACAAGGATGCGCACAAGGCAGTAAACAAGATGCTGCAAAGCAGATTGCTGTCATGCAAGGAATTGATTTATTTTTCCTATGAAAAAAAAGGAAAATACGCTTACCCAAAAAAAATTTCAGATAGATTTATAAATTTCAAAAAATCTTTCTTAAAAAAAAAGAAACGGCTGATACGTGATGTTTATGGATTCGGCAAAAACAGCTTTGAAGACATATGCTGCAGGGGTGCAGAAGCATTTGAGGTTAAGAGGTTAAAATGAGGTGTCTTGTTCTTTACGCGCATCCGCCAGAGCCTGATGGGCAGAGCCTGCAGGGCAATCTGCTTTATAGGGGGATTTTAGCATCTGGAAACAAAGCGACACCATGCCATTTTAGGGACAGCACACAAAAAAAATTCTATTTAAAGCACCTAAAACCTGATGTTGTATTTGGAGTAGGATTCTGGGGGAATGTCCCAGACATAGTCCAGCAACCATTGAAATATGGTGTCAGGCCTGTGCCATGGTTCAATGCTGATGGGTGGATTGCCAATTACCAGAACGAATTCAACAGGCTTGAGCTGATGTTCACGACAAGCGAATGGGTAAGGCAGACATACAAAAGAGATGGGGTGGATATAAGCAAGATTGTTCCTATACACATAGGCATAGACACAGACATGTTCAAGCCCAATGGAAACCAGCATATAACCAAGGCTTTGAGGAGAATGCTTGGAGTAAAGCAGAATGAAAAGATGATTCTTACTGTAGGAGGAGACACAACATCAAAAGGAAGCCAGGAGATGATGAAAGCCCTTGCTGAAGTTAATGAAGAATTCAAAGACTGGAAATACGTATGCAAATCATGGCCCAGCGACTGCGCGAGGGAATGGAGGGAGCATGAAGTTGAGCTTGCTGAAAGCTTAGGCATAAAGGACAAGGTCGTTTTCATAGACGATGAATTTGACCAGGAGTTTATGGTTCATTTCCTCAATGCAGCCGACATTTACGCTGCTCCTTCAAGACTGGAAGGATTTGGCATGATACAAGTGGAAGCCATGTCGTGCGGCAAGCCGGTCATTTCAATAAACAAAATGGGGCCCTCTGAAACAATCATACATAACGAGACCGGGTTTTTGGCAAGAGTTGCTGAAGAGGTCATGCTTAACCAGGAATGGGTTTATCCTTCCATGGGGTTTGAGAAGCAGCAAATCATACAGTTCCAGGAGCCAAAGACGTTTGCCTACAGGGCAGACATAAATGATTTAAGGGACTTTACCTTAAAACTTTTGACAGATGGGGAATTAAGGGAGAGAATGGGCAGTAAAGGAAGAGAGCACGTTGTAAAGAGCCTTGATTACAGGATAACATCAAAAAAAATGGTGGATATAACGAAGGAAAGGCTTGGGTTAGAGTAAAACTTTTTTCTTCTTTAAGCTTTCATAAGCCAGAATGTACATCCCAGCATTCCAGGCCTGCAGTTTTCCAAAATGCTCTTTTGTCAAGGGACTTATCCACTCGGCAAAATCGCCATCGAGGTTTGCTCCTGCAAGCTTTTCAAGCTCTTTTTGTGCTTTGACGAATTTTTTTAGCTTTATTAAGCTGAGAATATAGAATGCGCCTATAAATGTCCATACTCCTCCGTTAAGATAGCGGTATGGTTTCCTGGCATCAGAATCATAGAAATAATCCTGCCAGTATCTGCTTCCCCTTTTTATTGGGGGATAAATTGCCTTTACAGGATAAGGCTCGTTTATTTTATTTTTTTCAATGTGAGACAAAATTTTCTGAGCTTTTATTTTATCTGCCAAATCAAATACAATTGCAAGAAGATTTCCTAAACTGTCAAACCATTCTCCCCTTTCCAAGTATCTATTATGGTTTTTCCATCGGTAAGGAAGATAAAAGTTTCCATTCCACAGCTTTGAATCATGGATTTCATTAACCGCGGCAAATAATTTTTTTGCATCTTTTTTATTATTAGTTAAATTAAGAACTTTGTAGTATAATGCCTGAGTGTTTATTGCATAGCCGTATTTGTGCGGGAAGGCATCCTGCCAGTCTGAAGTGGGAAGCTGAGTAAGCATCCCTTTTTCTCCAGTATCCTGGCATCTTAGCCACAATAAAGCCCTGCCTATATTTTTTTCATATTTTTTAAATAAGGAATTATCATTATATCTTTTTTTGTAGATATAATGGCCAATAATGTACCATAAGCTGGAATCAATAGATGCAAAATCAACATGCTGCTTGCGCTTGCTGAACTTGTCAACTGCATTTGGAATTTGCCCGTTTTTGCTCTGATTTTTTGTAAGGGTTGCTATGCTTTGCTTGAACGTGTTTTTGAACAGTTTTTCTTTTACAAGGCTGGCTCCGAGAAAACTGATCATGCTGTCTCTCGCCCACACAGCATTATAGCCGTCTATTCCTCCAGAAGCAAAAAGGCCATTTTTAGTGGAGCATATTTTAATTACTTCCTTTGCCCTTTCACAGCATTTCTCTAACATTTTTAACAATTATTTTATCTTATGTACACAACTATTTGTTTGGTCATTTTTTGATTTCACTTTTAATATCATTCTTGCACTGAAAAACAAAATCATAGCCTACGTTTTTGCCTTCATGCTTTTTTATTGCAAAAACGCTCGGTTATTATTTTTTCTTTTTGCCTTAATATATTAAATTATTTCTGAACTTATGAAATTACGCTTAATTGTAAAACTGGTTCTAAACCTTATTGGCATTATTTTTTAATTTGATTCTTTATTTTAGCTCGTTGCCTATTTTTCTTGCTCTTTTTGGCTTGTCAATATTAATTCCCAAACTAATGCCTGTTTCCACGAGCAGGTTCCAGCATGCCAAAAGCTGCAGATAGCCGTCGTAGCCAGGCATAGAAGGTATTTTGATCGTAGGAAATAAAGTTTTTCTTGCGCTTATTGCAATAACATGCATTCCTACGCCATTTATCAGGGCTTCTTTGAATTTTTTTTCCTCTTCCTTGAACGGCTCTATGACTATAGCTGCTTCGCTTTTGTCCATTGCCTCTTCTGTTCCATGGACTGCGTAAGTTCCCTCAAGATAGCATGATTTTTTCCTTGTTATTTCGTTTGCTTTTAATGCCGCTTCTTCTGCAACCCCATTATTCCTGCCGGCAAAATATAATACTTTTGCTTTAGAGACTTTTGATGCGATTTTTCTGCCAATTTTCATTTCCAAGACTTTTGAAGCTTTTTTCGAAAGCTCATCCAAGGCATTTTTGTGAATGTTTTTTCCGTTGAGCGCGTATAAGAGATTATGGTAAAATAAAGCTTCCTCTATAACGCTTTTGGTTGCAGAGATTGCTTTTTCTTCCCCGCAATTAAGAATAAAAGTTCCATTGCTCAGATTTTTTAACAAACTGTTTTTGTTCTCCGTTAAAACAAATTTTGAATAGGCTTTTGTTGTTTTAAATAATGAAATAACCTCTCTTGTTTTTCCTGAGTTTGAGGCAGCAAACAAAACATAGTCTTTCAGATTTAATTCTGCTGCCTGCCTTGCTCCCTCAGTATAAATAGCCAATCCGGAGTTATTTTTGAGTGCATTATAAATCATGTTTTTGGCCGGAAAAATCCTTGAGGAGCCTTCTCCTGTAAGAAACAGCTTTTTTGTTTTTTTTATCGATTTAACGGGCTTTTCCAAGCTTTTTGCCCTGAAATTTTTTATTATTCCAGGCGCTTCAAGCATCTCCTCGACTAATGCAAATTTTTTGTATTTTGCTTCTTTGTTATTCATAAGCTTGCAGAACTATCTCTCCTTTTTTGTCAGGGATTTCAGCAGATGGTCTATATTTACAGATGCTGCTGCGACGTATTTGTCAGCTGCACCATAGTATATGTAAAGCTTTTTGCCGAATAATGCCGTTCCGGTGGGAAACACAACATTATCCACGACTCCTTCGCGCTCCCATTTCTCTTCAGGCGAGAAAAGCGGCTCATGCAGATGCCCAAGGACTTTTCTGGGGTCTTTCTTGTCGAGCAATGCTGCTCCTGCCCTGTAGGTCCTGCCTTGATCCATATCATCAACAGCATGATAAATAAGCAGCCAGCCTTTTTTTGTCTCTATAGGTGGTGCTCCCCCTCCAATGTTCCTTGTCTCGTACCAATGCTTTGACTCAAGCACAATATGATCACATAGGGTACTAAAATGATTCTCCCAGTAATCCAGAGTCAGGTCCTTAAAGTCCCTGAAGTAGATTATCTGTATATCCGGCAAGACACGGTGCATCATTGCAAAATTCCCATTTATTTTTTTAGGGAACAAAATTGCATCCTTATCCCATAGCAAGACATCTTTGCCTACCTTATCCTTATAATAAGACTCAAAAAGGAAATATCTGTCTTTTAGTTTGCCGCATCTCTTGAATAAGTCCTCTGCCCTGTCATAGGTTATTTTTGGCAATAATTGGCCTCTTTTTGTGAAATTTTTAAGGTTTGTGCTTGTTGCATATGCAATCTTTACATTTTTGCCATCATAGCCAATATAAGTCATGTAGTATTTCCCATCCAAGAAAACAATCCTCGGGTCTTCGGTGCCTTGGCTTTCAAACTTATGCTCCGGATAAAGTATTGGTTTTTTTGACCTTTCCACTACTTTTAACGGGCCCTCAAGCTTGCAGTAGCCTATGCTCGAATAATTGCCTTCCTTTACAGCCCTGTAGAACATATGCACATTGTTGCCTATTTGCATGCATGCAGGGTTAAAGACGCCCTGACTTTCAAACTCCAAATCTGTAGGCTTTAGAATTATTCCTTCTTTTCTTACCTTAACCATCTTAATAATCTTTTCATTCTGCTAGTATATAAAAATTGTGTTTAATCCCCATTATTTCCATTAATATAACTCACATCAAAAACTTTTATAAATGCAACATACAAACCAAATGCCATGAAAACCACAGTAGAAAAAATAAAATCAATGAAAGGCAAGGAAAAAATAGTCATGATTACTGGCTATGATTATTTTACCTCTAAAATGGAGGATGAGGCTGGAATTGACATAATATTGATTGGCGACAGCCTTGGCATGGTTGTTTTGGGCTATGAAAATACCTTAAGTGTTACAATGGAAGATATGCTCAGACATACAGCTGCTGTTGTAAGAGGCGCAAAAAAGGCCTTTATTGTTGCAGATATGCCAGTTGGAACTTTTGATAATAATGAAGATGCTGCTTTAAATGCAGAAGCCCTAATGAAAGTAGGTGCAGATGCCGTCAAAATAGAAAACAAGCCGGAGATTGCAGAATTTTTAGTGGGAAATAATATTCCAGTCATGGGGCATGTTGGCTTGACGCCGCAAACAAAAGAGTTTAAGGTGCAGGGAAAGGATGAGGAAAGCGCAAATGAAATCATGCAGCTTGCAAAACAATGTGAGAAAGCTGGATGCTTTTCAGTAGTTTTAGAGGGCATTCCAAGGGATTTGGCAAAAAAAATAACTGAAAGCACATCAATACCAACAATAGGGATTGGGGCAGGACCTGATTGCGACGGCCAGGTTTTGGTCAGCAACGATATGTTAGGATTATATGATAAACTAAGCCCAAAGTTTGCAAAGAGATACGCAGATTTAGGGATAGAGATGAAAAAAGCATTCCAGAATTACATTAAAGAAGTTAAAGAAAAAAAATTCCCGGAAGATAAGCATAGTTTTCATTGAAAATGGATAAGGATAAAAGCTCATTGAGGTACAACTGTAAAAGAGATTTTTTTATTGGAGTTGGCACACTTTTGCTAAATCTATTGCTTATTTATTACTTTTGGCAAAATAACCTTGTGTTAACTTTAGCCCTCATATCCGTTTCGTTAATCATTCTGTTAAAATTTACAGATAGGCAGGAAACTATATTTTATTTTACCGGATTTTTCCTTGGACCAATCTTTGATCTGATATTAGTTCCAAGGGGTGTTTGGGATTACGGAAATCCTGCAATTTATGGGATTCCTATATGGCTTTCTCCCTCATATGGGCTTGGAACCTTAATGGTAGTCAAGATTGGCAAATCATTATCGGCTTTTTTTGGCTCAAAACAAGAAAAATAGAAATAAACTTTATAAAACCAATGTTTATCCTATTGTTATATGAAGAGCAGTCTAAAAAACAAAAACATAGTAATGGGTGTAACCGGCGGAATAGCTTGCTATAAAGTTCTTAACCTAATCAAAAAACTAAGAGATTTAGAAGCTAATGTCCAAGTTATAATGACTTATTCTGCAGAAAAACTTGCTGACAAGAAAGATTTTGAAAAGGCATCTGGAAATGAGGTTAAAGACAACTTATTTGAGCCAAATATTGACTATAAGGACTATATCAAAAAAAACAAGCCTATAAAACACATCTCTTTGGCAGATATTGCTGATTTGTTTTTAATTTGCCCAGCTACTGCTAATATCATAGGAAAAATAGCTGGCGGAATAGCTGATGACTTACTTACAACCAGCGTAATGGCAACAAATGCCACTGTTTTAATATGCCCGGCTATGAATGTAAAGATGTGGAAAAACCCAATAACGCAAGACAATATAAATAAATTAAAAAAATTAAGATATGAGTTTGTCGAGCCGGAATATGGAGATTTGGCATGCGGCTACAAAGGAGTGGGGAGATTAGCCAATCCAGACAAAATTGTTGACAGAATAAAGGCAATAGTTGAAAGAAGAAACAACTTGGCTGGAAAGAAAATTCTGGTTACAGCAGGCGCTACGTCAGAGGAAATCGATCCGGTAAGGGTCATAACAAACAAAAGCTCAGGAAAGATGGGAGTTTATATAGCAGAGGAAGCCTTTTTGAGGGGAGCTGGTGTAACTTTAATCAGGGGGGCCAATGCAGTAGAGCCTCAGTATCATTTCAAAGATATAAAAATCAACAATATCAAGGAATTGCTCAATGCAGTCAAAAATAATATAAAAAACAATGATATTATGATTCATGCGGCTGCCGTCTCTGATTTTATGGCCAATAACAGGGCAAAAAGAAAATTAAAAAGCTTTGAAACATTAAACCTGGAATTAAGCCCGACAACAAAGATATTCGAAAAAATAAAGAAAATCAAGAAGAATATTTTCCTTATAGGCTTTAAGGCCGAATATAAAGTAAGCCAGAAATCCCTTATTGACAGGGCGTATGCCTTATTAAAGGATGCGGATGCTGATTTTATTGTTGCAAATGATGTTGGCAGGCGAGGAAGAGGTTTTGACACAGAAACAAATGAAGTTTTTGTTGTTGACAAAAATAAAAAAGTGGCGCATTTGCAGTTGGCTGATAAAAGGGTTATAGCAAATAAACTGTTGGATATTATTTAAAATGAGGTCTTTAACAGCAAAAGCGTTTGCCCCCGGAAACATAAGCTGCATATTTGTCATCAGAAAGAATAAAAATCCCGCAAAATCCGGATCATTGGGCCTTGGCTTTACAATTAATAAAGGAGCGGCAGTTACAATAAAAAAAGCAATCAACAGTAAAGAACGCAATAAAAAAACAATAAAAAAAATTAAAAAAAACAAAAATATAATTTATTTCAATAATGAAAAAATAAATTTTCCGACTGTAAATTCTGTTATAGAAAAATTGACCAAGGAAAAAGTAATTGTAAATATTAAATCGGAATTGCCTTTGGGTGCGGGTTTCGGTCTGAGTGGAGCAAGCGCATTGGCAACAGCATACGCATTGAACAAATTATTAAAATTAAAAAAATCAAAAAAGGAATTGGCATTAATTGCGCATATTGCAGAAGTTGAGAATTTAACAGGTTTGGGCGATGTTATTAATCAATATTATGGCGGTTTTTTAGTAAAATACAAACCAAGTTATATGTTCAAAGCTGAAAAATTGTCAATAAAAAATAAGCTCATTCATTATAGGTATTTCAACGGATTAGATACAAAAAAAGTTATTTCAAACAAAAAAATAAAAAATAAAATCAATAAAGCAGGAATAAGTTCATTAAATAAAATAAAAAGCCTAAACAAAAAAGATATTAACCTGAAAAAGCTTATTGGAATATCAAAGGAATTTTCCGCCGGAAGCGGATTGCTAAAGAATAATAAGGTAAAAAATGCCATCAAAGAAATTGAAAAAAACAATGGAAATGCATCAATGATAATGCTGGGAAATGCTGTTTTTTCCGATAAAAAATTTAGAGGCTCAAAAAAACTGATTATTACAGACAGAGGTGCGCATTTGTTATAAAAAATGAAAATCCCAAAATCACATCCAAGACGTGTTTCGCTAACTACCAGAGAAAAAATAGCTGGGGGGGTTAAAAAGGGCATAACTTCCTTGGCCGGATTGGCAGCTCATGGGAGAGGGGAGGCTTTTGATTACTTAATTGGTGAAAAGACAACAAAGAGCGCAGAAAAATCTATAGAAGCTGCGGCTGCATCTTTGTTATTGGCAAAGAATCCGGTTATTTCTGTTAATGGTAACACTACAGCATTAGTGCCAAAAGAATTAATACAATTATCAAGATTGCTAAATGCAAAACTGGAAGTCAACATTTTTCATCCGTCAAAACACAGAGAATTAAAAATAAAAAACCATTTGCTCAAAAATGGCGCAAAAGAAGTCCTGCTGCCAGATAAAGATACAAGAATAAAATATTTGGAAAGCAACAGAAAATATGTAAATCCTGATGGAATCCTGAAAGCGGATGTTGTGTTTGTCCCTTTAGAGGATGGTGACAGAACAGAAGCCTTAATTAAAAACAAAAAGAAAGTGATTGTTGTGGACTTAAACCCATTGTCAAGAAGCGCCAGAAAGGCTACAATAACAATCGTGGACAACATTACAAGGGCAGTTCCATTATTAATCAAAACAATAAAACAATATAAAAGATTCAATGAGATTAGATTGCAAAAAACAATAAAAGGTTACAATCACAAAAAGATACTGAAAGAGGCATTGAAAGAGATTAATAAAAATTTGAGTAAGGATAAGTAAGTTGATTATAGTATATGCTTCAAAATTTCCCTCAGGTCTTTTTTTTCTACCACTATATCTGCAACTTTTTTAAGCTCGTCATGATGGCAATTGAATGCTATCCCCAATCCTGCTTCTTGGATTATTTTTAGGTCGTTAATATAGTCTCCAACAAAAACGCATTCTTTTAAGTCTAGGTTTTCTCTTTCTGCAATCTGCCTTAAGGCTTCTGCCTTCTTTTCCATATCAAATTCCGTTGCTCGGACATTCACAATATTCCCCGTTTCATCAAAAAAGATTTTGCTCAAAAATATATCATCGAAGAACTCATTATAATTGGGGATAAATTTTTCAAGCAGGATATTTAATGATCCGGATATTATTGCAAGCTTAAGGCCGTGTTTTTTTAATTCATGGAGAGTTTCTAAAGCCCCATCCATTAGCTTTAGACCATTTAATGCCTCTAAAAATTCATCTTTTTTTGCTCCCTTTTCCTTCCACATCCCTATGTCGTGCTCTGCCCATTGAAGATAGCTTATGTTGCCATTAAAGAAATCATTTCTTGCCTTTTCCCTTCCTTCCTTGTCT
This sequence comes from Candidatus Woesearchaeota archaeon, assembly GCA_016184145.1. Taxonomy (GTDB): domain Archaea; phylum Nanobdellota; class Nanobdellia; order Woesearchaeales; family GW2011-AR4; genus JACPDF01. The sequence goes on from JACPDF010000026.1 coordinate 41,103, forward strand.
GTCTTAAAACAATCATGAAATACCTGCCAAGAGAACTTCACATTATCTATCAAAGTCCCGTCAACATCGAAGCATACCAGCTTGTAGTTTGGCATATTATTTTTGATATATATACTATTTTATTATTATTTTGGTTTTTAACCAATAAATAGCGGATTTTTTACCAGCGAAACATTTAAATAGAGGTTTATTACTCTCAATGAACCCAAATCACCGCCCATATTTTAGATATTTAAATTCTAAAATTTACATTGGTTATGATCATACTTGATGTTGCTGTCAAGTATGGGTAGTTTTGTAAAATGCGACCATAGAAGCTTAATTCCCGGTGTATTCAATTTTTTATTGAATGCTCGGAATTGTGCAAACAATTCCCGTTGATCCTGCGGGAGGTTGCTGCTATTGGGATTCGATTAAGCCATGCAAGTCCAGGGGTTCTTCG
>JACPDF010000027.1 GCA_016184145.1 Candidatus Woesearchaeota archaeon
CGCCTTCTGCAACCTTACGGTAATTAGTGCCAGCCTGCGGGTCATAGTAATCAAGCTTAACAAAGGCTTTAGCTTTTTCTCCGTCTGTAAAGCCAACAACAGCCAAATCACAGCCTGTCCACGTAAAATCTTGCACCACGCCTGAACCCCATGAAGCTGGCAATGCTGGTGTCGCAGTAGTGCAAAATGGTGGAAGGCTACCAAAAACAACCCCTGCCTCTGTTGTGAGATTAATTCCGGTTACAGTTACAGCATAACCCACTCCATTTTTCAGCCTTAACCTAATTGTATCGTCTGCGGCAGCAACTCCATTTTCAAGTGAGTACGCCTGACAGCCAAACCCAACGTTAAAAGTGCACCTATCAGGCAAAACTTTTTGCGGCTTTAAAATTCCAAAATAAGCAAGTTAAGCTTTAGATACATACACTTAACAACTAATATATATACATTTAACTACTAATATAAAAACCTTTTTATTTTATGGGCTTGCCTCATTTGCCGCAAATATTTTTAAATTGAATGCAATTTTGTGCCTAATATGAAAACCTCGATAGCCTTCGGCTCTTTTGACATACTGCATGAAGGGCATTTAAATTATTTAAAGCAGGCAAAAAAATATGGCGATTATTTGGTTGTTATTGTTGCAAGGGATGAAAACATAGAAAAATTCAAAGGGAAAAAGCCAAAACACAACGAAAGCCAAAGATTGAATAATATCAAAAAACTAAATTTTGCCGATGAGGCTGTTTTGGGCCATAAGGATGATATTCTTAAGGTTCTTGAGGAGTACAAACCAGACATTATTTGCCTGGGCTACGACCAGAAAACAATAGATGAAAATAAATTAAGGGAAGAGCTGGAAAAAAGGAATATTAAGGCAAAAATAGCAAGATGCAGGCCATTTAAGCCGGAAGTTTACAAAAGCTCTAAAATAAGAAATTAGTTTTTTACTTCTATCTCTTTTTTGTCAACAACCCTTAGCTTCTTTATCTTGACATGCCCGCAATACTCATCCTCTATTACCTTTTCAACTTTCTCAGGCACCAACCTTTTGCCAAACAACGGGCAGTTAAGGACTAAAGTATCTGCATAGCCGCCTTCAAAGCCAATATGGAACTTAAAGTTGACAGAATCTTCCCTTAATTCCTGCCAGTTGTCTTTTGTTATTGTCCTTCCAAGCCATCTCATCAAGCCGTCAGAAGCAACCTGCGTTACCATTATTTCATAGCCCTTATCAAGCATTTTTTCAATGACTAAATCGTGCTCTTCTCCTGCATGGGCTGCAAAAACCTCTATGCCCATCGGCCTTAAAGCATCCTGTATGCTCCTTAACTGGGTTTCCTGCAATCCTGTGCCTCCAAGAACAACAGCATTGACAGGATTTTTTTCCTGCATTTTTTTAACAATGTTCTTTACTATATTTGCCTCTTTTTCAGGGTCAGCAACAGAGCATTTCTCAAGAATATGGGGAATTTTCAAAATTTTAGCCAATTCTTTGGTATGCTCCACAGTAGCGTAATGGAATAAATAACAGTCCGTCCTTGTTGGCTTAATGGAAATCAAATACCTAATGTCCCAGCCTTTCTCTTTAGCCAAATCTATTGCAAAAGTGCTGTCTTTTCCGCCTGAATACATGACCGCTATCCTCATTTTAGAAAATGGATAAGCATTTCATTTATAAACTTTGTGTCGAGCAATTTCAGGCTTTTACATAATTCTGCCTTAAGTCAATTTTTAGCTTGTCGAAAGTCTTGTACTGTATGCCCTTTATTCCAAAAATTTTTGCAGCTATCACATACGCATATACATCATCCATGTACACTATCTGGCCGGGCATTGCTTTTGCCTTTTTTATTGCTTGAAAGTATATCATGGGGTTCGGCTTTTTGCAGCCTTCCTGGCAAGACAGCACATAGCCGTCAAAGATGTCTAAAACGCTGTATTTTTTCCTTAAGTAATTAAAATGCATTTCGTCAGTGTTTGACAGCAAAACAAGCCTGTAGTTTTTCTTAAGCCTGTAAAGCAGCTTTTCCATTTCCTTATTCAGCCCGAGAAAGCATGAGCACCATATTTCATTAAACTTATTAAAATTCAGCCTTAAGTCAAGATTATCCTTAAAGTCGGCAAAAAGCTGCTGCGGGCTTACCCTGCCCTTCTCAAAACCTTTCCTTGCATTTGAATTGACAAAGAAATCATATACTTGGCTTTCATCCTTGTCCGTGTATCTTGCAAGCCCTTCAGTAATCTTTCTATGATTTGTAAAAACTATAACATTTCCCAAATCCGACAATATTGCTTTTATCATAATCCAGGCTAAAATGCTCCTTTTTAAAAGGTTTTGGCATTAAAGCAATGAATATTTTGTCTTGTTTTTATTCTTTTTGGAATAATTTTATCAAAAGGGTTTATATTTAATTTATTTATATACCATTGAATGCCTGATGTTTTCGTTGAGGGTATGGACGGAGTAACCTTCAGATTAACAAGCGACAGGAATTTTGGAAGCTATGAATTGCATCCTAAAAGGCTGATTTCTGATAATTTGCTTGAAAAGGCAAGGTATAAAGAAAAGGTATTCTTCTATGATCTGGGCTGCGGGAAAGGGTATGCAGCAACGGATTTTTTTGAACACCTCAGGAGAAAGACTAAAGAGGAAGGCCGGGATTCTTCCCTCGTAGACAGGCTTGTTTACATTGGAATAGACAGTCAAGCAGATGATTCTTGGAATGAAAATTCTCAAACAAGATTCTATAAAGGCAACTTAACAGAAGTATTGTCAGACCCCAAATTGCCTGCGATGGATGTTGGTTTGGCAAACTGGGCAATGCCTTACGTAGACGACAAGATAGGGGTACTGCACAGAATTGCTGAAACTCTTTCAGAGGAAGGGATTTTTTTTGGAATACCATTCTATGATCATCAATTGAAATTCGCAGAGGGAAAAATGGCTCCGGAGAGGGCTCTTCAACATTCCTTACCGTGGGGCATAGGTATAAATTTGATTGGGTCTGAAATTATCTTAACCAAAAGAGGCATCCTAACGCCTAAGGAAATCTTTTTAGTTTTTACCCATTCAACCCCAGACTTCCACCAATTCAGTAAAAACGGCTATATTGGATATCCTGGACAAAGAGTTTCACATTATAAGATTGCCCAATAAATTTTTATAATCAAGGATTTTCCCTTTTTCTCATGACCACAGCTTTATTCCTTGGAAGGTTTCAGCCGTTCCATCTGGGGCATTTACATGTGATAAAAGAAGCTCTAAAAGAAGTAGACAAAATAATAATTGGTGTTGCTTATAATGGGAATGCGGACAAGAATGAAAACCCTTTTTCAGTTAAGGAGAGGATAGAGATGATTGATCTGGCATTGCCTGCCAATGAAATAAGCAATTACACTGTTTTTCCGGTGCCTGACAATGAGGATGATGGCAGATGGGTTGAGAAACTGGAGACCTTAGCGCCAAAGTTTGATGTTGTGTATATGAGCGATAAAAATACCTTTGGGGAAAAGTGGGTTGAGCGCTGTTTAAAGGAAAAATACACTATAAGGAAAATAAAATCGCTTGCAGGGATTGATGCAACTACAATAAGGGAAAAAATTGAAAGTAAAGAAGAATGGAAAAACCTGGTGCCTAGGCAAGTTGCCTACTATATAAACAGAATAATGCATTTGAGGGGATAAGCTTATTCAAGAATTCTCTTGAAAAACCCCTTCCTTCCGCTTTCCTTATCAAACTCTTTTAATAATTCTTTCTGCTTCTTGGTTAGTTTTTTAGGCACTTCAACAATGACTTCCACATTCTCATTTCCCTGGCCGTAGCCATGCAAATATGGAACCCCTTTTCCCTTCATCCTGAAAATGGAATTTGATTGTGTTCCAGCAGGAATCTTTAGTTTTGCCTTTCCATCCAGAGTTGGCACTTCCACCTCGCCGCCTAAAGCTGCAACAGCAAAGGGTACCTGAACTTTAGTGTAAATATCATCTCCATGCCTTTCAAAGACGTCATGCTCTGCGGCATGTATAATAACGTACAAATCCCCTGTTTCTGCTCCCTTCTCTCCAGCTTCGCCTTCTCCCCTGATGCGCAAATTAGTCCCTTCCTCAGCACCAGCCGGAACCTTTATCTCTATCTTCCTTGTTTTCTTTACAACGCCCTTTCCATTGCATTCACTGCACGGATTTTTTATGTAGCTTCCGTTGCCATGGCATTTCCTGCATGTAGTAGTCGTAGCTAACATTCCAAAAGGTGTTCTTTGGGCTCTTCTGATAACGCCAGTTCCGCTGCAATCAGGGCAATTTATAATATCCGATTCTTTTTCCGCGCCTAATCCATTGCAATTTTCGCATTTCTCAAGCCTCGGTACTGTAATGTTTTTTGTTGCTCCCCTGTAGGCTTCTTCCAAAGTAATTTCCAGGTCGTATCTTAAGTCCGAGCCCCTGCTCGGGCCTCTTCTTTGCCTTCCAAAACCGCCTCCGAAAAAGCTTTCAAATATGCTGTCAAAGTCAAAGCCGAAATCAGAGCCGTGCATGAAATCGCTAAAATCAAAGCCCTGGAAGCCCTGGCCAAACTGGTCTGCAGTTGTGCCATAGCGGTCGTACTGGCTTCTTTTTTCGTCATCAGCAAGAACTGCTGCAGCCTCACTTATTTGCTTGAATTTTTCCGCTGAGCCTTCTTCCTTGTTGAGGTCAGGATGATATTTTTTAGCTAAATTCTTGTAAGCTTTCTTGATTTCCTCTTTAGTTGCATTTTTGCCTACCCCCAGTATTTCATAGTAGTCTTTAGCCATTTTTAGTTATCCTATTTTTGATTTTGTTTTTTATTCCCGGATTTTTATTGGTCAATTATTTTTTATTTTGTTTTATTGTTGTTTATTTTTTATTGTAGCTGATTATTGTTTTTGATTTTTATTGGCTTATATTTTTGTTACAATAACTCCTTCTCAATTTTTTTTGTAAATTCCATCTCCCAGCCTAAGTCAACATCATACCTTTTCTTTATATCATCATACCTCTCTTCCAGGCTGACTACCTTATCGTTCTTTACCCTTTTATCAGCATAAAAAACAATCTTTTCCTCGAATGTCTTTGGTTGGTTTTCCTCTATTTCCACTTTGTACAATGTATGCTTTGAAATAACCTTTGCAACCTCCGGATAGCCAAGTTTTTTGACTAATTCTGCGCCTCTTGCCCAATGCTCAATTATATTAGAAGGAGTTTTATTATTCTTTAGTATCTGCAGGCATTGTTCTCTGGAAGGAATGTTCATTTTTCGACATTATTACTTAAGCAATAAATAGGTTTCCATTAAATAAAAACCAATGATTAACAAAAATGATTTTGACAAAAAATAAATTAATGGCTATTTCTTTTTCTTTCCTTTTTTATCTTCGTCCTCTACCTTGTAGTCTGCATCCACTACATTTTCATCGTCTTCTTTATCTTCTCTGTAGTTTCCTGAAGATTGTCCCTGGCTTTGCTGCCTCTTTGCCTGCTCCTCAGAAACTTTACGATACATCTCTGTTGACATTTTCTGGACAATTTCGTTGACTTCATCCATTTTTGATTTTATTGCTGAAACGTCTTTTTTCTCTGTTTTTAGCAGTTCTTTTAATTCCAGGATTTTTCCTTTTACCGTGCCTAATTCCTTGCTGTCCACCTTGCCTTCAAAGTCCTTGAACAATTTTTCAGTGGAGTAAACAAGATTGTCTGCATTGTTTATCGTCTCTATTTCATCTTTCCTTTTCTTGTCTTCTTCTGCATGCTCTTCTGCTTGTTTCCTCATCCTCTCAACTTCTTCCTCGCTCAATTTGTTCGGGGCAGTTATCCTTATGCCCTGCTCTTTTCCAGTTCCCAGGTCCTTGGCATTTACGTGCAATATGCCATTTGCGTCGATGTCAAAGGCAACTTCTATCTGGGGAATGCCCCTGGGAGCGGGAGGCAGCCCAACAAGATCAAATTGGCCTAAAACTTTATTGTCGGCAAACATAGGACGCTCGCCCTGGCCAACCCTTATTGTGACTGCTGTCTGGTTGTCTGCAGCCGTGCTGAAAATCTGGCTTTTTTTAGTTGGTATTGTTGTGTTTCTGTCGATTAATTTTGTAAAGACCCCCCCTAAGGTCTCTATTCCCAAGGTCAATGGAGTGACATCAAGCAATAAAATATCCTTGACTTCCCCTGCAAGAATTCCTGCCTGTATTGCAGCTCCTTGCGCAACGCACTCCATAGGGTCAACACCCCTCTCAGCTTTCTTGCCAACAAAATCCTCTACAATCTTCCTCACAATGGGCATCCTTGTAGGGCCGCCAACCAAGATTATCTTGTCTATATCTTTAGCGCTCAGCTTCGCATCCTTAAGGGCCTGCTCCAATGGATGCTTGCACCTGTTTACAATAGGCTCAACAAGCTGCTCAAGCTTTGCTCTTGAAAGCCTCATGCTTAAATGCTTGGGCCCTTCGTCTGTTGATGTTACGAAAGGCAAATTTATGTCGGTTTCCAAAGTTGTGGACAGCTCTATTTTTGCCTTTTCCGTAGCTTCCCTCAATCTTTGCATTGCGGTGTCATCATCGCTTAAGTCAACCCCTTCTTTGTTCCTGAAATCTGCAATTATGAATTTCATCAATGCCTCGTCCATGTCTGTGCCGCCAAGCTGGGTATCTCCATTTGTGGCTTTAACTTCAAATACACCCTCGCTGTAATCCATGACTGTCACATCCAATGTTCCCCCGCCGAAATCAAACACAAGGATCTTTAATTCCTTGTCAGCTTTATCCAGGCCATAGGCCATAGAAGCGGCAGTCGGCTCATTAACCAGCCTTAGAACTTCCAATCCTGCTATTTCTCCGGCATCTTTTGTAGCTTGCCTTTGATTATCATCAAAATAAGCAGGCACGGTTATTACTGCCTTGGTTATTGGCTCTCCGATGAATTCCTCTGCATCCTTCCTTATCTTTTGAAGGATAAAAGCTGAAATCTGCTGGGGAGTATATTCTTTATTGTTTATTTTGTACTTAAAGCTAGTGCCCATCTTCCTTTTTGCAGCTAAGATTGTTCCTGCAGGATTAGAAATTGCTTGGCGCCTGGCAGGCTCTCCTACCAGCATCTGGCCGTCCTTTGTGAATGCAACAACGCTTGGAAATGCTTTTCCGTAAGCAGTGGTTCCCTCTGCGCTGGGTATTATTGTAGGCTTTCCTGCCTGCAAAACAGCAGCCGCGCTGTTTGATGTTCCCAAATCTATTCCGATTATTTTTTCCTTTCTTGTTTTTGCTTCCTTAGCCATAATTATCAGCCCCCATTGTTATTTTATTGAACATGATTTTTTACTTCAAAATCTCGAAGCTCAATATTTTCCTTAATTTTTCCTTGTCTGGAACCAGCTCTTCTAATTTTCCTCCATCCAGAGTCTTTCCGCCTGTTTTCAGGTAGGATGCATACTGCCTTACGCTCTCTGCATCATCCTTGTTTACAAAATGATTCAGCATGAACCACAATGCCAGCTGCTCCCCGTACGGCTTGCATCCCATCGCAATCTTGCATTCCAATGGCTTTGCCTCATGTATTTTGCATCCGAGCTTTTCATCGAAAAAGATGCACTTTCCATAAGGATGATTTTTTCTCTTTATCCTTGGGCGGAATTTTTTTGTGTTGAACTTTTCTATTTCCTCCAAAAACTCTTTTTTCAAAACCTCTGCATCAACGTTCATGAACTCTGCAAGCTTTTCAATCTCTCCAGGGGCAAAAACACCGCTGCCATGCAAGCATCCAACTGTGCATGCGTCGCATTTGCATGGATGTGCTAGTTTCAAAACTTCATTTAGCGATGTTTTTTTCGTCAGTTTGATTTTTTTCCACCTTTTTTCCGCTAATCTTGACTTTACTGTATCTCAAAACCTTATCCTTAAACATATATCCTCTTTGCAATTCTTCCAAAACAATGCCCTCTTCCTTGTCTGATTCCTGCTTAAGCATGACTTCATGGTAATAAGGGTCAAACTTCTTTCCCTCAGCTGTTATGGGCCTTAAGCCCTCAGCTTCCAAAGCTGAAAAAAGCTGCGCATAAACCATCTCCATCCCTTTTAGGAACTTCTCATGGTCCTTGGTGTTTCTTAAAGCGATCTCAAAAGTGTCCAGCAAGGGCAATAGCTTGGCAATCATAGCTGCGTTTGCATACTTTGCAAACTCCTCCTTTTCCTTATCTGCCCTTTTTTTGTAGTTTTCAAACTCTGCCTGCAGCCTTTTTAATGTGTCTGTTAATTCCTCAAGCTTTTCCTTGTCTGTTGGCTTTTTTTCTTTTTTCGCCTTTTCTTTTGTTTCGACTATATTTCCTTTTGGTATCTTAAATTCCTCTGCCTTTTCTCTTTTTCTTTCTTCATTTTCATTGGCTTTTTCCATTTTCGGATTACGTTGACTTTAAATCAACGAAATTGAGATAAAATCTACTAATATTTAAACATTTCTATGCTTGAGTATATAAATAATCACAATTTATTTAAATAAGCAGTTAATTAATAGCAATATGAGATACTCGCAAAGGATTACAATAATAACCATCAGGAAGCCGGCGCAAAAAAATATTAACCAGGAGCTGCAATGGCTAGGCTCTTCCCTAGGCCTGTTTAATCTAAGGGACAAGGACAAAAGCTGCTTCAGGGTTTTTATTGAGCTGGTGAAAACAGCAAAGGCAAACTATCCTTTATCTTCCGATGAATTAGCTGATAGGCTTGGATTAAGCCGCGGCACAGTTGTGCATCATCTGCATAAATTATTAGATGCGGGAATAGTTGTACCAACGGAAAGAGGCTATATCCTAAGGGTAAACAATTTACAGGACCTTATAGACGAGGTTGAGAAAGACACTATAAGGACAATCACAGACCTTAAAAAGATGGCCAAGGAAATTGATGAAAGTTTAGGGTTATGATAATTACAATAAAAAAGTTATAATAAAAAAGAAATCAAAAAATTAATCGTACTCAGTGACCTGTCCTATACTTTCCTTGCTTTCTTCCTTTGCTTTATGCCTGTGAATATGGGCAAAGCTCGGCACAGCTGCAATCCAGTTGTCTCCAAAGCCTGCTATGTCGCCATCAATGGCATCGCAGGTTTTCTTTAGCTTGTTGATTGCCCTTTTCAGCTCAACTAGATCTTTGTCTTTTAATGGTTTAATGTTGACTAAAGCGATTGTGTGGCCCTCCCTTAATGCATCCAGAATTGGCTTAATGCTTTCAAAATCCTCAATAACAAAAGGCCTTACAGTTATCCTTGAGCCTCCTTCGGAAACGTCAGCCCCCAATTCCACATAGCCTTCTGCCTCGGCCTCATGCAAAATTTGAGAACTGGAACCCATCTTTTCTCTCAATTTTGATAAAAATCCTGCCATTAGACCACCTTGTTTAATAAACTGAAAATGCTTTTATTATATTAAATATATAAATGTTTCTATTGAAATTACTATTCTGTAAGGCTAAATACTTTTCAGGTTAATTTATATGTTTGAATCAATAAGGCACGATTTGATATGCTGGAAAATTCCGATTGCGCACATTCATTACTTTAGCCTGGAACAAGCAATCGGAATTTTCGGCACACTTAAAAATCTACAATGCAGATTTTTGGTGTCCCAGAAACGCTTTGCGTTTCTCAGGATGCTCAAAAACACGCCCCGCACTTTAGTGCGGGGTTGTTTTTGACATTTTTCTTTCCAAAACCAGCAGAAAGCAGAGCTTTCTAGGTATTTGGAATTTCCGAGAAATTTTCCAAAACCAGTGGAAACAAAGTTTCTAGGTTTCGAAAATTTGCAAAGCTAAATTTTCCGCAACCTTTTTAAACAAGGATAAACTTCAATTTTTTCATGAACAGAATTGGCGGCTTAAGAAGGAAGAGCAGGTTTAAGTTCAAGAAGGAAAGAAGGGACAGGGGAAAGATAAGCATAAGCAGGTTCATGCAGGAATTTGAAGCAGGCGCGAAGGTCCATTTAAGCTTTGAGCCTTCTTACCATAAAGGGATTTACCATGCAAGGTTCCAGGGCAAGACTGGAACAATAAAAGCTGCAAGAGGAAAGTGCTATGAAGTCATCATAAATGATGAAGGAAAGGAAAAAATGATTTTGGTGCATCCTGTACATCTCAGGCAAGAGGCTAAAAAATGACAACACAGATATTATCAGAAACTCCAATAAATGCTTACCAGCTTAAGGAAGAGCTGGCAAAGATAAAAAAAAGAGACAAGGAGCTTAATTTCAGGGCGCAAAAAACAGAGGAGCATCTCGCACTGACAGCAGACCATAAAAATGCCCAAGAGCTTTTCGACAAGATCAACAAGCTCAACATACCCAGGCTAAGGGAGCAGCAAATCCACAAGATAATAGACATAATGCCAACAACGGTAAAAGACCTTAAAATAGTGCTGCAGGGCTACACAGTAAATATCAGCGCTGAAAACATGAAGAAGATTGTTGATACCATAAATAATTTTATTGGGAAGAAGTAAGAGTTCTTATGTTTTATTATTGATATTTATTACTGAAAATTAAAAATGTCAAAAACCACCTTCTAGGAGTATTCATAGGGGAAAATTCAAAATAATGTACTGGTTTTTGTGTGAATTGTGAGCGGTTCGCTCCGCTCACCGCATTTCACTGCTCGGAAAATCTAAGATTTTCCGACATATTTATAAACAAGTAATCCAAAGTTATGTAAAATGAGGGTGGGCATAGAAAAGAGGTACATAGATAGCTATAAGAATATAGCGAGAGAAGTGAACAATATAGTAAAGGGCAGCAAAAAGGCGCTTAAGAAGGAAGCGTACAGGAAAGCCCTGGAAAGCAGGAACATAAGCGTAGAGAATAAGAAGAAAAAGCTGGCGAAAGCTCTTCATGAGCTTATACTGCATACATTTTCCATAGACATAAGGAAGATAAAAAACAGCAAAAAAGCCTTGGAAAGCGTAAAAGGATATATTGCGCTGATAAGGGAAATAATACATAAGATAAAATCCCTTAATAATTACCTGGAAGAAATCTTTTTGGCAGAGCTCGGCATTGCCAGCAGGGAGCCATTGATATTAAAAGCGCTTAAGGCAAAAAAGCCGGAAAGGTTTTTGCAGTCAAAAAGAGGTCTGCCAAAGGATTACATAAGCAAGATAGAGCATACAGTTTACAAGCTGATGCAGGAAATCGTGATTTTTGACGAGAAGCTGCTTGAAGGCTATGTAATCAAGGAAGCCACTATAATTGGGAAGGAAAAGGTGGAAATAAAAGACTTGGAAAACCTGCTAAGGACAGAAAGCGAGCTTTTGGATTTGTTAGAGGCAAAGATGCCGCCGCAATCAAAGATAAAAGCAAAGCTTTTCGGCAAGGAAATATTCAACAAATGGATTCCAATGGTTTTTGCGCTATTAGCAGGGCTTGAAGCTGAATACAGGAAAGAAGCGTTGATTTTTTTAAAAGTCAAGAAAAACACGCGCTTAAGGAATAAAATTGAAGATAAGATAAAGCATATCGTTGACGAAAAGGAAAAAATACTTAAAATAAAAGAGCAAAGGGCATTATCAATGAAGAGCTTTGGAAAGATAAGCGATGAATACAGGAAGGTATTTCATGAATATATTAATGCAGCAAGGAAGGTATTTCATGAATATATTAATGCAGCAAACTTATGAGATGTCAGGAGTCAAAGATTCCCGAGCATAATTAAAAGCCAGCAATTGAGGTGCTGGAAATAATTACATCCAATGCAGATAGTGGTTTTTGAGACAATGGAAAACGCAAAAGAAGAAAACGTAATAGTACTAGACTTTTTGCCTAATGGGTACCCTTTTGATGACAGGCCCATGTATATGAAGACCCCTATAGCTCAGGCTCTGGGAAAAGAGCATTTTGTCCTGCTGGAACTGGTGCCAAAGAAAGGCGTGCATTTGCAGCCTTTTGAGGAAGTATACATAGGCGAAGGGAAAAGGGACAAGGTGCACCATATAGTCGGAAAGCTTGCAATGTCAAAATTAACCAGGACTGCCAAATCTGAATTGCAGTTTGCGGTGAAGGATATAGTAAAGAAAAACGAGAAAAAGTTTGTTGACTTTTTCAATAGTGCAATGCCCTTAAGCACAAGAATGCACCAGATAGAACTGCTTCCAGGAGTTGGCAAGAAGCATATGTGGGAAATAATCAATGCCCGCGATGAGAAGCCATTCGAGAGCCTTGAAGACATAAAGAAGCGCGTTAAATTGATGCCCGATCCCGAGAAAGTCGTAATTCGCAGGATTCTTCAAGAGCTTGAAGGGAATGAGAAGCACAGACTGTTTGTTGATGTTATGTAGATTGCATTCTTAAACAAAAACTTTTAATAATAACATTAATTCTGATTTAATATGGAACATTTGGGTAGGGGGAAGCAAATCTACATAGGGAATATTAATACCTCAGAGAAAGAGATAAAGGACCTGCTGAAGGCGTGGCTGGCAATTTCGTTTGCTTTTGCAATGGTCCTCAGGTTTTCAATGCCATTAAGCCTCTATAAAGTTTTTATAGTTTCTGCAGTTACTGTAGGCACAGGTTTTTTATTGCACGAGCTCGGCCACAAGTTTGTTGCGCAAAGGTATGGCTGCTTTGCAGAATTTAGAAGCTTTGATCAGATGCTGCTTTTAGCAATAATAATGTCATTTTTTGGATTTGTGTTTGCAGCTCCTGGAGCTGTAATGATAGCAGGGAGAATTGACATAAGAAAGAACGGCATAATATCCGCTGCAGGGCCTATTGTAAACTTGGTTTTGGCATTATTTTTCCTGTCAATACTATTCATGTTTCCTGCCGGCTTATTAAAAATACTGGCTTTCTATGGATTTTTCATAAACTCATGGCTGGCCTTATTCAATATGATACCAGTATGGAATTTTGACGGAGCTAAAGTGCTTAGATGGGACAAGAAAGTTTACGGCATTATTGTCGCTGCATCATTATTGTTCCTGTTTATGCAAAATTTTATAAGCATGTGAGCAAATAAATTATAAAAAAAGAGGTCACTATGGCGAAGCCAGAGCTGGATATTAAAAAGGCACTGATTATCTCAGCAGCCATTATTCTGGTTGTTATTGGCAGCATTGTTTTCTACTATAACTACAGGCTCAGAGCCCTGAATGAGGACTTTAACATAAAGCTTCTCCTTATGAACAAGGAAATTTTGACAAACATTAATAATGTCCAGCAGGACCTTGGTGCAGAGATATCATCATTGAGAAACAACCTGACACTTAAAATAGATTTCATTGACACAAGCCTTACCAGCTTCCGCAAAGAAAATGAGCAAGAGATCACTACATTAAACTCCCTTATAGACGAAATAGAAAAACAGAGCGACATAAAGCTCAAAGAGCTTAAGGAAGAGATCAGCACGATACAGGTAGAGAGCAGTGACTTTTCCGCAATAATTGATGATGTTGTCAAATCTGTCGTTAGTGTGGGGACAAACCAGGGCCAGGGAAGCGGCGCAATAATTGACGACAGGGGCTTTATAGCCACGAATTACCATGTCGTTGAGGAAGCGAGCACCATAAGAGTACTTACTTATGACGGAAACGTGTATGATGCTGCCTTGATAGGGTATGATGACGTTGCTGATGTTGCGGTAATAAAAGTAAATGCGGAACTTCAAAGCTTAAAGTTTGGCGACTCAGATGATGTAAAAGCAGGGGAGAGGGTCATAGCGCTTGGAAATCCTGCAGGCTTGTCATTTACCGTCACAGAGGGTATTGTAAGCGCTGTCCACAGGACAGGGCCCAACGGGCTTAACATATATATACAGACAGACGTTCCTATAAACCCCGGAAACTCAGGAGGGCCGCTAGTAGACGCAAACTCAAGAATCATAGGGCTTAATAATTTCAAAATAGGGGGCTTTGAAGGCCTGGGCTTTGCAGTAGAGTCAAACGCAGTAAAGCAAGTGACAGATGACATAATAAGCCAGTATTTAAGCCAGGCGCAGCAATAAAGGCAAAGTTTAAAAAGTACTTTTTGCATTAAGCATAAAATGGCAAAGCATAAAATGGCAAAAAAAAGAGGCAAGGCAAAAGTTAAATCCAGGAAAAGCACTGCGCCAAAAAAGCCTGTTGATGAAAAAACAGATGTTTCTTATAGCCAAAAAGCTCAGGAGGCGGAGAATGATGATTTAAACAGGGAGCTGGAATCCCTGGAAGAATTAAGGTCGCAAAAGCCGGTGCAGAAAGAGGAGCAAGAGGAAAAGCCAAGGCCTGCAAAAAAATTTTTCCATTATGAGCCTCAGGGCAGCGTACCTTCCTGGTTCTATATAGGCTCTGTTTTTGCAGCGTATCTTTTTACAGTATACATATCAATTTTCGCAACCATCCATTTTGGAAGCATAGAATATATGAACATAACGGTTGTTTTTCTTTTCATATCATTAGTTTCATTTTTCCTCGTCTCAGCGGCGTATCTTATTTTTGAAAAAAAGAGCATACATTCTGCCGCTCCCATACTGTTTTTCGCAGGAATAACCTCGATAATGATTTATGCATTCAAGGCAACTGACACATCAAACCTTGTAAGATACTCCATCATATACGCCATAGTTGTTGCCGCAATATCTATATATGTTCTTGCAGTAAGGAGAAAATCATGAAACTCTCCGGGAGAAAAACAATTTTCATTCTTTTGGCTGCACTGGGAATGATTGTTTCATTGTATTTTTTGATTATGAAGGAGTGGTTTTTGCTTGGCATTGGGCTTGTTTTTTCTTTTGTTGCTGCTTACAATATAACATGCGGGGACAAATAAGAAAAAGATTTAAAATTATGGTTCGATTTCAGATTTCTTATTGGGGCTGTAGTGTAGCTTGGTCGATGCAGTTTCGTGCTGCGCGGAGCAATATCACCCGAGGTTCGGGGCCTCGTAACCTGAGTTCGAATCTCAGCAGCCCCATTTATAACAAGCTTTGCCCGAATAGTGCCACTTGCCCGATAAGTGTTAATTCTGCCCGAAAAGTCAAGAGCCTGCCCGAATAGTATGACTTTTCGGGGACTTATCGGGCAAAGCTTTTATAACAAAAAGCTTTAAATACAAAAGGGCTTTCTGGGTTTTTACAATGGCACGAGTTGATTGTCGTCCTAATCGGCAACGATTTTTCTAGATATGTTTGCAATATAATATCGAAAAATTCCGGCAAGGGTGGGCTATAGTGGGAAAGCTACAAGTTGTAAAAATAGGAAGTGAATGTGCAATTTCTAACAGGGTGGAATATGGCAGGATAACAGATGTCTGCTATAGTATAACTAGAATGAAGTATGAAGAGGAAGTAGACACTATCGTGGTTGCTTCAGGGGCAATAAGGTTCGGTCTCTTGGATGAAATTAAGAAAGGATTAAGGTCTCCTGAGGAGCTGAAAAATCGGCCGCTTGATGCCAAAGAGCTGCAAAGCCTTGCAAGGCTAGGGCAGACGCATTTGATGAATTTTTACGCGGAATGCTTTCAGAGGGCTAATGACCGATATATGGTTGATTTTAACAGGCCTAATAGCATTGCTATCGCCCCCACTCAAGTTTTAGCTACATACCACAATCTTGAGTTGAAAGATGAGAAGCCAAATACAATGGAAGGTATACTCAGGGATGCAAGAGAAAGATACAGGGTTCCATTGTTTAATTATAATGACGGGGTAGATTGTTCAGAGGTAATAAGAGACAATGACAAGCCAGCAGCAGAGATTGCTGTCGCGGTCAATGCAGACTGGCTGATTATGCTGGGCGTAGTTGGTGGACTCTTAGACGCTGATGGAAAGGTAATCCCTGAAATTAGGGAAATAACTGCAGACATTGAGGTATTGTGTGAAAAAACTAGTTCTAATGGGACCGGCGGACCAAAAGCAAGGCTTGAAGCTGCGAGAATCCTGAGAGCAAGCCCAAAACTAATTCCTCTTTATTGGAGTAGTATAGACAAAGGGCTGGAAGGCGCATTGAATGGCGAAGGAACGGTATTCGTTCCTTTAAACACAAATATTTAAATACAAAATGATAAGATAAATTGCAATGCCAAAACAAGAAGAAAAACTAGGGGTAAAGGTAAAGAAATCAGATGATTTTTCTGAGTGGTACAACGAGGTCGTTATCAAAGCTGAATTAGCAGAGCATTCTCCCATCAAGGGCTTCATGGTGATAAAGCCTCGCGGTTATAGTATATGGGAAAAAATCCAGGCGTACCTTGATAAAAACATCAAGAAGCTTGGAGTGAGGAATGCATACTTTCCCCTGCTTATACCTGAAAAATTCTTCAAGAAAGAGGCGGAGCATGCCAAAGGCTTTGCTCCTGAGTTGGCATGGGTGGTAGAAAAAGAGGAAGGGGAAAGGTATGCAATAAGGCCAACTTCCGAGACAATAATGTATGATTCCTATTCAAAGTGGATAAGGAGCTGGAGGGATTTGCCTTTAAGGGTTAACCAGTGGTGCAATGTCTTGAGGTGGGAAGTCAAGCAGACAAAATTATTTTTGAGAACTCGCGAGTTCTTGTGGCAGGAAGGGCATTGCGTCTATGAGACAGAAGAGGAATGCGAGAAAGAGGCAAGGCTTTACCTTAATGAGTACAAAAAAGTTTGCGAGGAATTGCTGGCAATACCTGTGATTGAAGGGGAGAAGACAGACAAGGAAAGGTTTGCAGGGGCAAAAAGGACTTATACA
Organism: Candidatus Woesearchaeota archaeon; assembly: GCA_016184145.1. Taxonomy (GTDB): domain Archaea; phylum Nanobdellota; class Nanobdellia; order Woesearchaeales; family GW2011-AR4; genus JACPDF01. The sequence continues at coordinate 16,681 of JACPDF010000027.1, forward strand.
CTGGAAGCCTTAATGCCTGACGGCAAAGCGCTGCAGATGGGCACTTCCCATAACCTCGGCCAGAACTTTGCAAAGGCATTTAACATAAGGTTTTTGGGCAGGGACGAACACATTAAGATACCGTGGCAGAATTCCTGGGGCGTCTCGACAAGGATGATAGGAGCGATGGTAATGACTCATTCTGACGACAAAGGCCTTGTATTGCCGCCAAAAGTCGCTCCTACCCAAATTATAATAGTCCCTATCTACAGCAATGAAAACAAGGAAAAAATATTGAAAAAAGCTGAAGAAATAAAAAGCAAGCTGAAAAATTATGAAGTTGAATTAGACGACAGGGACGGCTATTCCCCTGGATGGAAGTTCAACGAGTGGGAGCTGAAAGGCGTTCCTTTAAGGATAGAAATAGGCCCTAAAGACATCGAGAAAAGGCAGGTTGTTTTGGCAAGGCGGGATGCTAACGAAAAAGAGGCAGTTCCAGTATCCCAAGTGGATAAAAAAGTGAAAGAGGCCTTGGAGCACATCCAGAACAATCTATTCGAGAAGGCAAAGAAATTCCTGAAAGAAAATCTTGTTTTTGCGGAAAGCTGGAAAGACTTTGTAAAGCATCTTAAGGACAGGAAGCTTGTCAATGCCCCTTTCTGCGGCGGGGTGGAATGCGAGGATTACATAAAAGACAAGACCAATGGCGCAACTTCCCGCTTAATCCCCTTTGGCCAGCCAAAAACTCTTGGAAAATGCGTGCATTGCGGCAAAGAAGCGAAGTTTATGGTCATATTTGGGAAGGCTTATTAAATCCAATTTGCACCTTTTCCGCTCCAATACTTATTACAATTCTATTTTACAATAGAAAAAGACCAATAAATTTTGGGATTTGATATTTATTTGATGCTTCACACAATAGTGAGTGCTCGTCGGTGCTGTCCTGTCACATCGGCCTCCTCGCCTATTTATTATTACCATTATTCGATAGTAAATTAAGAAAGTTTTATAAACAAAATTGATTTCACTTTATTAATGAATGTGCTTCAATGTGTGCTATGGGGATTTACCCCTGAAGAAGTTATCTCTAACGATTTAATTGAATTTGTAGAGCGCGAGTTTAGAAAAAAAGAAACTCTTAGGATAAAATCAGTACCAGAAAAAACAGACCCTGCAAAAATAACTTCTGCAGTAATAGGGTATTATTCCCCTTATGGTATAGTTTACATTTCAAATCCAGAAAGATTAAATTCTGTTAGGTCTGGAGGACTGAGTGGGATAGATTTTGACAATAAACGTATTGTTTTCAGTCCAAACGATGGGGCTTTTTATGATCAGAGAGACGCCGTTGTTTATGTAACTAATTTTAATACTTATGTTAGGGATGGATACATGGAAGTTTTGATGGAATTCCAAAAAAGAGGGTTTAAATTTTATGAATTCGCTCCAAGAGGAATTGGAGATGGACTGATTAGGTATAAATCTCCCCAGCAAATACCTTTCGGTAATCAAATTTCACTTGATAAATTGGTATAATACCTTTGGTGTTACTACTTTTGTTCTCAAATCCCAAAATCACTTTACCCCAATGTGGGCATTATCTTTTTTATTCATGGAGCCGCTATTTGCTGGATATACGGCAAAATCAAATCTAGACGAATTTCTCATCGTTTCCATTATTCCTCTATAATCTTGGAAATTTCCGCAATTTTTTCTGGGTTTAGGCTAACTTGCAAACCATAAGAAGTCTGTTTTTGCAAAATGAATCCTTCTTTAACCAGTTCCTTAACTGCATTTTTTGCCTCTCCAACTGCATGTTTTGGCAGTCCTTTGGTTAAATGCTCTATGGCTGTATGCTTTCCTCCAATAATCCTAAGTCTAAACATCTTCCTCAGAATAATCTTTTTGAAATTCATATTCCTTCAAAAATCACAGCATCTATATATAGCTTCATTCATTATAATGAACATTCAAATATGGAAAAATATATAAACAAGCTCATCTAATAATACATTACAATGGAAGAAAAAACGTCTTTTAGGCTGGTATTTGGAGATTCCCCAATAGTTAAGGTTATAGACTTTTTCTTGGACAACAGGGAATTTGATTACAGCTTAACAGATATAGCAAAAAATGCCGATATTGGTTGGAGCACCTTGCATGGGTTTTGGGGAAACATAGTGAAGTTGGGAATAGTAATTAAAACTAGAAAAATCGGAAGAGCAGAATTATACAAATTAAATCCAAACAGCCTGCTTGTGAAAAAATTGATAGATTTAGACACGGATATTTCTAAAAAATTGATGAATGAAGAAATCAATAAGCAGAAACTAAAAGTCACTGCATAATTCTTTTAGTGGAGACTTTACTGAAGAAATTGCCGGGAAACCCTAAAAATTATTTTGTTTGATATTTTCAATTTGAGAATCACCGCGAGAGCGCAGTTCCCGCAGTTGTTTTGCAACAGATTGTCTGCTTCTCAGAGTTATTGCTCTATTTTCTTTGGCACAAACCAGACAGAATTTCTTTTATGTGGCAGGTATAGGACAAAATACAATTCTCCAACAGGATAACCCATCTCTTTCAACATTTTAACAGGAGTAAATGTTTTTATCATATGCTCAACATCTCCATCAGACAGGTTTCCTTCGCCATCAGGATGAGAATGCCAATCGATAATATCCCCTCCTTGTTCAAAATAATTGATAGGAAAGAAAGGTACTCCGCCATAAGAAACAACTTTATCGCCTTCAACCCTGACCATAGATTGTTCTGGTTTCGCATAATAAATCTCAGTCATCATACCCTCTTTTATTTTTAAAAGCCCTCCTATCTCTACAAGATGCTCAAGATTTGCAGCATTTACATTGCCGTCTAACTGGGCTCTCGGCAAGTCTCTTTCTGCTTTTTCGGTAAGAAATCTATTTACAAAGTCGGCATAATGAGGCAAACTATTTGTGGCTGCAGGATAATATCCGCATTTCTTGCTCTTACAAAAGTCTATTACTTCATTTGTTCCTATTAGCACTCTTTCTGCCATAAAACTAGAGAAATTATGTGCTATATAAAGTTTTCTATTTTGTTACTACTAAACAATTAATAATTTTGTTTTATTTCCTCAAGCTCCCAGCCACCAACTCAGAAACATCAATTTTAGAAACTTTTGTAGGAATAGTATTTGTCGTTACAACCTTTATATTTGCTTTCCTTAATTTTTCCAATGCATTCTCCACAAAAACGCCGTGAACAGCTATGCAAACAAACTTCTTTGCCCCTAACTTTTTTAGTTTTTTTGCAGCTTCTAGTATTGTATGCCCCGTGCTTACGATATCATCAACAAAAACAACATTTTGATTGTTGATTTTTATTTTTTTGTTTATGCTTATCTTGACTTTTCTTCCTGACAGCCTTTTTTTATTTAATATAACAAACGGATAATTTAATTTTTCAGCAACTTTTCTTGCCCATTTGTAGCTTTCCCAGTCAGGTCCCACTATTAAAGGGTTTTTGATATTCTTCTTTATGTAAGCGGCAATGTAAGGATTGGATGTCAGCTTCTCAGTCCTGACGGAAAACAGATTGGAAAGCTCTCCCTGCCTGTGCAGGTGCGGATCAATAATCACGATTTTGTCAAAATATCTGCTGAATAGCCTGCCTACAACCTTAATGCTTATGCATTCTCCGGGATTAAACCTTGAGTCCTGCCTCAAATAAGGAAAATAAGGCGCGACAAGAATTATTTTTTTTGCTCCTAAATCCCTAGCGGTTTCAGCGGCAAATATGGCTTCCATGACACAGTCATTAATATAGCCGTAGAAAGACTGGACAAGAACAACATCCTTGCCCCTTACATTACTCATGAGCCTTACATAAATCTCGCCATCGGGAAACCTCTTTACCTTAAGCTCGGAATAGGGCTTCCTGAGCTTTTTGGCTATTTTCCCCGCTATATGCCTGCCTCTTGAGCAGCCTATTATTATCATGCCAACCCAACTTTAATTAGAGTATTTATATATTGCTAAAATGAGGCAATTTCAAGTTAAGTGTCAAAAGCCAATGTAATAGATATGCGAGGCTTGAGCGTATTGTTAGGAAGCGAAAGCCTCGCACTAATGTTTGTGAGCCGAAGGCGAACGGATTGAAAAATAAAAAATTCATAAAATAATCGCCGAATGCAAATTGAGAATTTAAAAACACACCTAAATTGACTTTACCCTAAAATGGCATTAACTTAGCTCCCACATATCAATAACTCTATCTACAACAGAGTCTAGAAAACTTTCCCTGTAAGTTATCAGCAAATTGATGATATTCCCTTTATCAATCAAGATGCCATAGGCAGTCTTTCTTCCCTTTTTTGCAAATCCTATGATGTTGCTCTCTTCCAGCTTTTTCAGATGCCATGAAACTGTAGAGGGAGATAAGCCAACAAATTGCACAATTTGCTTGTGATTGCAGTTGTTATGGGTTAATATGAATAAAACAATCTTCCTGATGCTTTTTTGCCTCAATAAGCCCAATAACTTTTTATCTTCAGAGCCAAATTCATTTGGGTAGTACCTCAGATTGTTCCCGTCTCTTTCTTCTTTGATTAAGCCATGCTTGGTTAAGTAGCTGAGATGGTACTTTATAGAGCCTGTTGACAATCCGCTTTTTCTTTCAATTTCCCTGAAATGGCACCCGGCAAATTTTCTTACAATATCATAGATTTTCCTTCTCGCATCCAGCTCAAGTACTTTTTTCTTGCCCTCATCAAAAAATTCCTCTGCCATAAGGCCTCACTTTTTGATTATTCCAAAGAAAAAACTTAGAAGTATTGCAAAATCAAGGAAGCTGGCAACAGGATCAATCCATGACGACCAATCGCCAAAAAAAAGCTCGGTTGACATCAAAAACCCCTTCAATGCAAACAAAAAAAAGGCGGCACTGACATATACGAGCCTTTTTCTCTGAGTCCTTTTATATGCAATCAAAGTTAAGATAAACAGAACTGTAGCAAGCAACCCGCTGCCTAAGTTCAATAATTCCTCCAGCTCCAGCCCGAAAACCTCTAAATCATCCCCTTCCTGAGCTAGTGCAACTGGAAGCTGCAGCAGCATCATGGCGATAATTGCAAGGAAAAATGATTTTTTGTTTTTCATAATGCATCCCTCCATTTAACAAAATTGTCTTTACAGAACTAATTAAAATCTAATGCTGTTTATAAATAAATTGGTACAATTATAGAATAATAAAAAAAGAAAAAAGCAGGGTAAAATTAATCATCCTCTTCGTCGCTATCCGATTCATGGCCAAGCACATTGAAGTTCTCGTCAAGATGCACGTCTACCTGCTGGCCGTTATCTAGGGTAATCTCAACCTCATAATATCCTTCCTCATCACCTACCTCTGTTTCAGTTACTCTGCCCTGGCCAATATAATTAAGAGCAGCTGCACTTGCTTCTTCTAATGCACTCCCCGTGATGGCCGCTTCATTTTCGTCGTCGTCGTCTTCTTGGCTCTTTTGCGAGGTTACTGCAGAGGCTATAAAAACGCCTGTTGCCAATATCATCACAACAAGAAGCCCTAAAGTTACCTTTAGAATTGTCCTTTCTGTTGTTTTATCCATTTTCCTGCCTCCGAGTTTTTTTACGAGGAGGCTGGGAAATCCTTTGATTTCCAGCTGCCTCCTTATTCTTAACAAAAATATGAAATATGTATATCTTTAAATAGTTCGTAGTTCAATTATAGAATATTAGTACAATCATAGAATAATAATCAGTCTTCAGTGCCTAAGACCTGCCCTGTTTGTATGTCTATTATCACATCAATTTCTTCCCCGTCAGCATTTATCTCAACGACATAAGCGGCTTTTCCGAACTTTTTCTCTATTCCGACATCAGTTACATCTCCGTTTACTTCTCTTTTAGCGATTGCAATGGCTTCCTGCTCTGTTATCTCTGTTTTTAATTCTTGCAAAGGCTCTTCTTTTGCTGCAGAAGGTTTTGAGCCTTTTTCAATATCAACCAATTGGGCTGCTTCCCCGTCTTCAATTCCAACTTCATAAACAACATTTCCCGCTTCCGGGCAATAATATTTGTACTCTTCATCGCCAGGTTCCAGGGGATTTATGTCCTTTATTTGCAGGCAATTGAAAAATGAACCATATTTTACCTTGATTTTTACACTCAAAGCAATTATCTCCCCCATGTCCTCTGCTTCTCCAGGATAATACTCCTGCCTGTAAACATCCCCTACCTGGGGATTAGCTTTCATAACTATTCCGGGCTTTGCTCCATAGTAACCAGCTACCCATGAGCCCCCTGTGCTGACAACTTTTCCATTAACAAACTCTTTAGAATCTTCTCCAAAATACCATACATTCCCCAATTTGTCCTGGGCATACCAGTCTTTTGTATCCTCGATTAATTCGTCATTAAGCCATACCCTGTCCCTGACCTCAACAACCTCAACTCCCATTATTTTTTTGATATTGCCGGTTGCATATACCTCAGTCCTCTCCCTCCCCTCTTCAGTATTGCCTTCATAGATATACGTTGTTCCGGGAGTAAATGTAAGGTATTTATTGTTGATTTTTGCTGTAAAATCGCTGGGATTTATTTGCGGATTGTAAACCTCTTCTGCTGATGATTTCTCAGATTGTTTATTGGCATCTTTATCAAGAAAACTATTTTTCATAAGGAATATATTTAATACTGTAAAAAATACTGCAAAAATTACGACTAAGACAATTAAGGCTAAAATTAGCGGGCTTCTTGATTTCATGATTCGCTTGTAATCTGCCTGGATTTAAATAAGCAATAGTACAATCATCGAATATAAAAATATTTAAAAGCCTCACCATTATTTAATGTCAAAAATCTATTACTATTATACAATAACAAAAACTTTAAATACTAGTGGTGTTTTTCATAGCTAAAATAAAGCTATAATAACTAATAGAAGGTGGTTAAAATAAAAGCATTAAGCATTTTAATTGGATTGGTTTTGGCGGTTTTTCTTGCGCCTAATGTATTTGCGCAGGAAGAGAATTTTGGCGTTTGCGTCACGGGATGCAAGCTTTTTATAACTGATGTTGATGTCAAGGTAGGCAGCAAAACAGACAAGAACCTGCAGGACGGGGAATCAATTTCTGACGAAGCAGCGCCAGGAGACACAGTTCAATTCTCAATAAAGGTATACAACAATTTTACTGATGATGATGATGTTGAGATTGAGGATGTAACAATCACGGTTACGATAGAAGGCATAGATGATGATGATGACCTTGAGGAAGAAACCAACGAGTTCGACATTAAAGCAGACTCCGACGAAAAAGAGACCCTGGAATTCGAGATACCGCTTGAAGTTGACGAAGACACATTTAATGTTTTAATAGAGGTTGAAGGCGACTCAGACAATGGCTCTCAGGAAGTAAAGATGGAACTCGATTTGGAAGTCCAGAAGGAAGATGATGAGGTCAGGTTTTTGAGGAATTCACTTGCACCTTCAGAAGTACAGTGCGGCAGGAGTGTGCAGTTGTCCACTTCAGTCATAAACACAGGCTCTAATGAGCAGGAAGATTCAGTGCTGGAAGTTTCAAATGCTGATCTTGGCGTAAGCTTTAAGGAAACATTTGACCTAAGCGATGACCCATTTGACGATGACAGCAAGTTCAGCAAGACTTTTGCATTTACAGTGCCTGAGGATGTTCCAGCAGGCGTTTACCCAATAACCACGAAAGTGACATTTGACGATGGAAAGGAGACAGAAACAGAAACTGCTGACTTGGTTGTAGCAACATGCGAGGCTTTGGAAGAGGAAGTTAAGGAAGAGGAAGCTACGGAAGAAGAAGTGGTTGTTGTGCAGCCTACAGTGCAGCCAACAGTTCCAACAGGCGGAGTAATTGCTCAGCCAGTAACCGCTCCTAGCTTGCCAGCAACCGAGGAAAAATCGCTATTCCAGTCAACAGGCTTTTTAGCTGCTTTGGTTGCAGGAGAAGTATTGCTGGTAATAATTGCAATAGTGATTGTTGTTGCGGTAGTAAGGAAGAGAAGCTAAATTCCTTTCTTTTGTTATTCTTTTTAATTTTTATTTTTTGATATTATTGTCAGTTATGTGGTTATTTTAAATAATGTCCTCACTTTAAAGTAACAACTCAATAGAAAACTTTAAATACAGGTAGGCTATCCTAAGTATAAAATGCTAGTAGCCAAAGACACTCTGAATGAGTTAAGGGAAAGGTTTAAGCTTAATATCTATGAGGTTAAGATATGGACTGCTTTACTGAGCAGAGGCATAGCAGCAGCATCTGAGCTGGCAGACATCTCTGGGGTCCCTAGGAGCAGGTGCTATGATGTTCTTGAAAGCCTTGAAAAAAAAGGCTTCATTATAATGAAGATTGGCAAGCCGATTAAGTATATTGCAGTGCAGCCCGATGCTGTCGTTGACAGGGTAAAAAACAGATTGCAGGAGGAAGCAGAAGAGCAGCTAAGGATAGTGGAGGAGCTTGGGAAAACAGACCTTTTCAAGGAGCTGGAGCTTTTGCACAAGACAGGTGTAAAGAAGGTAGATGTGGAGAACATAACAGACTCTATGGCTGGAAGGAATAATATTAACAGATTCGTAAAAGACATGCTTTTGAGGGCAAACAAAAGCGTTACAATACTCACCAATGAAGAAGGCTTAAAGCACAAGCTCAAGGTTTTAAAGAAAGCCAAGCCATATTTGGCAAGGAAAAAGGTAAAGGTAAAACTTTACACAAATGCCCGCGCAACAAGCATCGGCATGGAAAATGTTGAAGTTCTGAAAACAGGCTATGATGCAAGATTCGTAAATGTCGATAACGAAGAAATCTTCTTCGTAATGGCGGGAAAAGACCCTGAATATGATACAGGAGTCTGGATCAAGAGCCCTTACTTTGTATCTGCATTGAATAATTTGTTTGAGAAGGGGAATAGGTAAATTTTATTAATTAATTTTATTATTTATACTAAAAACTTTAGATTTTTCACAATTGAAGTAGTATCAAAACGCAACATTTAAATACCACTTATATATAACCAGAATAAAGAGTTCTTAGATTTAAAATGATAGAAGATAAGAATATAATGAAGACAGGTACAACAACTGTTGGCATATTGTGCAAAGACGGCATTGTGCTTGCAGCAGACAAGAGAGCAACGTCTGGTTACCTGATAGCAAACAAGAAATTCGACAAGATCATAAGCATAGCAGATTCCATAGCTGTTACAGTTGCAGGGACAGTTTCAGATGTTCAGCTTCTGGCAAAATACATAAAAGCGGAATTAAAATTGAAGGAGATAAGGACCAACAGGGGAAATATGGTGAGGGAAGCAGCAAACCTTCTTGCTGTGATGGTTTACAACAACATAAGGAAGCTCAGCTTGATACCAGGCATATCCCATTTTGTATTGGGCGGAAAAGATGACTCAGGATTTTACCTTTATGATTTAAGCCCCGATGGCAGCATTGCAGAGATTGATGATTATGTTTCCTCAGGCTCAGGAAGCGTGATGGCTTATGGCGTCCTGGAGACATTATATGAAAAGAATATGTCTGTCGAAGAGGGCATTAAGCTGGCTGCAAAAGCGGTAAATGCAGCTGTCCAGAGGGACATAGCCTCAGGCAACGGCATAGACATTGTAACGATAACAAAAGACGGCGTAAAGAAAGTATTTTCAAAGGAGATTAACATAAGGATAGAGGTTTAGAATTTTTCTTAAAACAAGGCCAAAAAGAAATCAAAAACAATTTTATTCATTTTAATTTATTTTAATTTAATATCAATGGATTTGGAATTAAAAGAATAATGATTCTGTAAAATTTTAGTGAGCATAATGGCAGACATAATAAAGGAAATCCTCAAGAGTTTGCCCCAAGACAAGATTAGCGAGGCGAATTTTGAGGCAGCGAACATTGTATTGTACACAAAGGATAAGGATTTCTTCCTGAATAATAACGGCCTTATCAAAAAGGTAGTTGACGATATAAAGAAAAGGGTAGAGCTAAGGCCGGATCCAAGCATTACCATGGACATGGAAGAGGCTGAAAAGGAGATAAGGAAGATAATTCCGGAAGAAGCGGGAGTTGACCAAATAATCTTTGACCCTCAAAGGTCCAGGGTAATTATAGAAGCGGAAAAACCTGGCTTGGCTATAGGAAAGCAGGGCTCTTTGCTCAGGGACATAAGAAGCAAGACATTATGGGTTCCGTTGATAAACAGGAAGCCTGCAATAAGGTCAAAGCTGATAGAGAACATACGCGCAGTCCTGTACCAGAATTCTGATTATAGGAGAAAGTTTTTGGATAAGGCAGGCCACAGGATTTATGACGGCTGGATTCGCGGCAAGAAGGAGGAGTGGATAAGGATAAGCTATTTGGGAAGCGGAAGGCAGGTGGGAAGAAGCTGCTTATTTCTGCAGACTCCTGAAAGCCGCATATTGCTTGATTGCGGAGTAGATGTCGCCTCTGACCAGTACCCCTACCCTTATCTGGAAGCGCCTGAATTTAACATTAATGAGCTAGATGCAGTAGTTTTAAGCCATGCCCATGTTGACCACAGCGGTTTTCTCCCTTATTTGTTTAAGTACGGCTATAGGGGGCCTGTTTACTGCACAGCGCCTACAAGGGATGTTACAGCTTTAATGCTCCTTGACTTCGTGAAGATACAGCGCTCAGACGCAAAAGAGCCTATTTTTACTACAGACGACATAAAGGAGATGGTAAAGCATACTATCACTCTTGAGTATGATGAGGTCTTTGACATAACGCCTGATGTAAGAATCACATTGTACAATGCAGGCCATATCTTAGGAAGCGCAATGGTCCATCTGCATGTAGGAAATGGCTTGCACAACATCCTTTATTCAGGCGACCAGAAATACGGGAAGACTCTACTGCTCGATCCTGCTGTCACTATGTTCCCAAGGCTTGAAACATTGCTTCTTGAATCCACTTACGGCGGCAAAGATGCAAACATGCCTGAAAGGCAGAGCAGCGATGAGGAGCTGAACAGGATTGTGAAGGAAACAGTAAAAAGAGGGGGAAAAATCTTGATACCTACTTTAGGAGTTGGAAGAAGCCAGGAAATCATGATAGCTATAGAGCAGATGATACAGACAGGAGTCATGGAAAAAATACCTGTCTATATTGACGGCTTGATATGGGACGTTACCGCAATTCATACAGCCTATCCCGAATACCTTAACAGTTCGATAAGAAAGCAGATTTTCCATAAAGACCAGAACCCTTTCTTGTCTGAGGTGTTCAAGAGGGTTGGCAGCCAGAAAGAGAGGATGCAGATAATAGAGGAAACAGGGCCATGCGTTGTATTAGCTACATCTGGAATGCTGCAAGGAGGTCCGTCTGTCGAGTATTTAAGGCACTTGGCAGACAATCCAAAGAACTCAATGATATTTGTCAACTACCAGGGAGAAGGTTCTTTAGGCAGAAGAATACAGAGGGGAGAAAGGGAATATAATGTAAGCGGCAATGGCAAGAATGAGGTTGTGCAGATTAAGCTTGAAGTTCATACTGTTGAAGGCTTTTCCGGTCACAGCAGCCGCAACCAACTCATGAATTTTGTCAAGAACTGCGATCCAAGGCCTAAAAAAGTGATAGTTAACCATGGAGAGAGCTCAAGATGCCTGGATTTGGCAAGCAGCATACATAAGAATTTCCGCATTGAGACTTCCGCGCCAAGAAACCTTGAGAGCGTAAGGATTAAATAATTGTTGCTAAGGTTTTCTCAGATTGAGTGTATTGTTGTGGGGATTCTTTATTAGGGAAGGTGTGTATAACGTACAAATGTGTTGAATGCCCGAAGGGGAACAATTTTTCTGCGCCCAACTGGTTTGAGAAGATTTTTCGATGCTACAAGTTTAATATTTCATTGGTGTTTAAAACTCTGACCGACTTCTGATTTTTCAGTCTTTTATCATTAGACTAAATAATGCTGTTAGGGTATGCTAACGCGCATGCAACAAACAAAATATCATCCTTATCAATGTCTTTAACAATGTCTAGAGCCTTGTTTCTGTATGGAAACAAAACATTGTTTGGGATAATCATCACTTTCTTTAAGATTATTGCCAGAAGAGTATTAAACTCATTTTTTGGGAGTTTTGATTTTTTCAGCAATTCCTCTATATGTTCTTCCATTTCCTCGAAAATATATTGCGGGAAAAGAAAAAATCCCTCATATTCGAGAATTATTCTTCTTGCTTTGGAGTCTTTGATTAGTGCCGAAAACAAGATGTTGGAATCAAGAATAATCTTCATGCAAGAAACCTTTTCGTGGCGTTTGCTTTTATTCTCTTGCTAAATTCTTCAACATCATTTTGACTTAATTTGCTCTTTTTGGCAAGATTTTCAGCTAGTTTTAATGTTTCCAGCCTGTCCACGATTGCTTTTCTTGCCACTTCAGACCACTTTACCTCAGAGAAATGCCTCATTTCCTGATGTATGTCTTCTGGCACGGATAGTGTTATGTTTCCCATAGTATCACCATGCATAAATATGTGATGACACATATATAAATGTTTTGGATTTAAGGTGTCGAACAAGTACTTTTTGTAAAAAAAGGTAATGCATAAAAGTCTTCTACGGCTAAATTTGTTGAACCATCTGATTGATATGCCCAGATTATAGGAAATTTAACAAAGTAACCAGAGTCAGAAAACGAACTTTCAATCCAATATATTTCTATTTTAGCATAATTACCTTCCCTAGTCCTTATGTAATATTTATGGGATTGCTCCAATGGTACTTTCAACTCATAACCTTCCTTTGTGGCATTAACTAAACTATAAAATGTATGCTGATTCCCCATATCGATTATTCCTGCACTTCCTAAAATATTTTAAGCGAACTTTTAGGATAAAAGTTATGAAATGAACGCTTAAAATATTTTAGGAGCGCCTTTCCCTAAGTTCAAAGAAATAAGGAATAATAAGTTATTATCAGGACAGTTTGAGAAATTCAAAAAAAACATCAAGAGCAGGCAAAAAGAGGTGTTGAAAAGCCTGCCCTTGATTGATTAAAAAAGGGGTGTTTAGTCAGAATAATATGGATAGCATAGGTCTTTATTAATCATTATGAACAGCTGATACAGAACTATGATTCATAAAGTTTATAAAGGGAAAAACGCTTTTTAAGCCATGGTATTTGAGAGTGTGCCCTATGGGCTTCCTTCTTATGTGTTCAGCCCAAATTGGTTCTATGGCTTTGACTCCATTATTGAGCTAATTGCCATACTAGTCAGCATATTGCTTGTATACTACAGCTATAAATGCTTTAAATTAACAAAGGAAAAGAAGTATCTGTACTTTAGCGCTGCCTTTTTGTCCCTGACCTTTGGATTTATCGCAAAAATTATCGGAACTTTGGCAATTTACAAGCCCTCAATTACAAGAACCGCGCTTGGGAGCTCAATACACGAGGCATTTACTGGTTTAACACCTTATAACATTAACGCTATTGCGCTGGTTATGCATTTTTTCTTTATGTTACTTGGATTTATGATATTATTCCTTATAATCTCAAGGCTTACGTGGAAAAATCAAAGGGTTATTGCGCTTTTGGTTTATTTTGTATTCATTGCAACATGGCTCAGCATTATACATTATCAGCTATTTTACTTTACATCATTCGTCCTTCTCTCGCTTATAACCTATTCGTATTATCAAAACTACAGGGAAGTTAAGAGCAAGAAGGCAGGATTTGTAACAATTGCCTTTGGAATACTTTTGATTTCTCAGGCCTTTTTTGTTTTTGTAATATACTCAAGAATTGTTTATGTATTGGCCGAGTTAATCCAATTGCTTGGCTTTGTATATCTGCTGATACCCTTTATCCTGATTTTTAGGAAAAGGCCCAGGATTATAAAATGATTGAAAAAAGGCGCGGAAAATTAGAGATAATTGCTGATATCCTCAGCTCTATGCAAAAAAAAGAAGGCAGGATTAAACCTACTCATCTTTTGTACAAATCCAATTTGTCCCATTCAAAATTAAAGGAATATATAAATATGCTTCTGGAAAAAGGAATGATTGAAGAAAAGCTGGTTAAAGGCAAAAAGATGTATTTTATGAAAGACCAGGGCTATAAATTTTTGCTGGAGTTTGAAAGGATAAAAGAATTTTCTGATAGTTTTGGGTTGTGAACAACAGATAAATTTTTATATAAATTTAATAATTAACGTTGCTATGAAAAAGAGGCAGCTGTTATTATTTCTGACAATTTTTGCTATAGCTATATATGGATGCGCGCAGCAGCCTAAAATGACGGAAGAGCCTCTGGCTGAAGAACCTAAAGTTGTAAAGGATGTCCCGGTTGCAGCTGAAGAAATTGAGGAAGCAGCTGAAACTAAAGAAGAACCAATAATAAAAGAAGAGCCTACAATTGCAGAGCCAGAGCCGGTAGTTGAAAAAAAAGAAGAATTCCAGATATTTGATCCTGTTCTAACTTATGAAGGCGCGTATAATGGTCCATTATATGGGACATCCGAGCAGGTAGGCTCTGCATCAATGGATTCCTATTTTGAGAATTTGGACAGGAACGGCATTAATTTTTTCATAGGCATGTTTGGCATCTCTGGTGAGCCTGCTGTCGATACACTTATCAGCGACCAGGGGTTGGGAGAAGTGATTGATGCTGTGCAAAAGCATCCTTATAGGGTTATTCCTTTTTTTAACCCCGGAATTGGCGGGGAAGAAGTGGAGCAGCATCTTGGAGAAACTTTAACAGGATGGTACAGGGCAACCCTCGCTGCCTCCGAGAACATTGCTGGAAAAGGATTCATTCGGGGATTTGGAGAAGTTGAGACGCAGGAATGGAGTGTGAGGCATAATGACCCAAAAGTTATTCAGCTCATTGAAATAGCGAAAAATAATGACATTAATTTCATGTTTCATCCTGTTGCAACTAAAATTGATGATGTAGAAAAGATTATTGAGGCATATCCGGATATGGTTTTTCTAATACATATGTACCGGGAAGACTTAGACAAAAGCATGACCAAACTCATTAAGATATTAAAAGAGCATGACAACCTCTATTTCAGCATGGATGCTGCACATATACTTTTTGTTGATTCTCTTGGAGGAGATTTGGTATATGTTTATGACAGCAACAACAAGCAGTCATCCATCAATAAGTTTGTTTCTACCTATGATAGCAAAGAAAAATCCATGATTAATGATGCTATAAAAGCTTACAAGCCGTTGGTTGATGCCGTTCCGGATAAAGTAATGTGGGGGACAGAAATCGGTCCGGAATATGCCTTTGATCCAAAAGTATTCGACAGGGCAGTAAAGATATCAAGATTTGTGATAGCTGGATTTGATAAAGAAGATCAGGAAGCAGTCGGCTATAAGAATGCACTAAGGGTGTTTGGGCAGGGCGTTGTTGCAGATTCAAATATCAAAGTGATTGACACACGCTCTTGGTCTGACTGCACTGACGTTCAGATAGGTGCCTGTGACACTTCTTGTGAAATACCTGATTCAGAAAGCCTAACTTCCGAGCAGGAAGCGTGCTTTCAAAATTGCCTTATTGGGAAACAATGCAGGGAGGTTGTTGAGATGGATGTAGGATAAACCATAATAATTATAAATCAATCCCAAATCTTTTTCTCTGTAATGGATAAGGAAGCAATAGAAAAAATAAAATTAGCAGGAAAGATAACTGCACAGGTCAGGGATTATGGCGCAACTTTAATTAAAAAAGACGCTTCCATGGTTGAGGTTTTGGATAAAGTAGAGGAAAAAATTAAGGAATTAGGCGGAAAACCAGCTTTTCCAGCGCAGATATCCTGCAACCACATTGCTGCCCACTATTGCCCGGAAGATGATGATAGGACAATTTTTACTAATCAGCTGGTTTCCCTGGATGTTGGAGTCCATGTAGATGGCTATATTGGAGATACTGCCAAAACCATAGACTTGTCGGGAAAATATGGTGATTTGATAAAAGCAGCTGAGGACGCATTGGATTCGGCTTTAAAAATATTAAAATCTGGAAGTACTTTGGGTGAGATTGGGGGAGCAATTCAGGACGCGATACAAAAATACAATTTTGCACCTGTAAGAAACCTATCAGGGCATGGTCTTGGAAGATATGAAATCCATACAAAGCCAAGCATACCTAATTTTGCCAACGGCGACAACACCCAGATAAAGCCCGGTATGGTCTTTGCAATAGAGCCTTTTGCATCTACAGGAGCAGGCATTGTGCAGGATTCTGGAATACCAACAGTTTTTGAATTAAGGGCAAAAAAGCCGGTAAGAAACCCAATCACAAGGCAGGTTTTAAAGGAAATAGAGGCTTATGAAGGCCTTCCATTCACTACAAGATGGCTCACAAGAAAATTCGGCGCAAAGGCAAAACTGGCTTTAAGGGAGATGGAGCAATTAGGCATGCTTCATATGCATCCTCCTTTGGCTGACCGCGACAAAGGCATGGTTAGCCAGACAGAGCATACTGTCCTTATAGATGCCGACGGGAATATTATTGTTACGACGAAATAAAAATAGAAAGATTTATAAAGACGTAAAATAGCCTGATTACTATCTCACAGACTCCTTTAATATTATTTTACGGAGGTGAGATAAATGGAAAGGAAAACAATTTTTTCCTTGGAAGATTCCAGCGATTTGATGGAAGAGTTCAGGGAAAAATAACCTTGCCTATTTCTAAAAAACTTTAAAAAACCTAATTTTCCTGCAAGAAAGCAACCAATTCTTTAGCTGTCATTAAGCTTTCCTTTCCTGATTTCATGTCCTTTAGCTTTACTTTATTCTGCTTCAATTCATCTTCTCCAATAAACAGGACGTAAGGAATCCCAAAAGAATTGGCATATTGCAGATTTTTGCTGGGGCCTTTTCCGCTTAAATCAATATCAACCCTCACATTCTCATTCCTTAGCTCTTCTGCTATCTTTAAGGACTCATTAAAGGCATTTATAGGGACAATATAGACCTTTGTAACTGTCTTTTTATCCTCTTTATTCTTTTCAACATAAGCGTCATATATTCTGTCCAGGCCGAATGAAATTCCCACTGCTGGAAAGCTGCCCTTTCCCAAAAACTCCCCAATCATCCTGTCATATCTCCCTCCTGCGCACACAGCGCTTTTAACAGGGCTGTTTTTTAAAAATACCTCGACAACAGTTCCGGTGTAATAAGCCAGGCCCCTGGATAGGGAAACATCAAACTCAATATCAACATTTAAAATCTTTAATAAGGAAAATAATTCTTCTATTTCTTTCAACCCATCTGAATCGCTAATTATTTTCCTGATTTCACTGATTTTTTCTTTATTGCTTCCCTTGATATTGATTGTTTTTATTATATTGCCTATTGTTTTGCTGTCTATTCTTTTTTCTTTTAATTCTTTTTTTACCGTCTCCAGCCCAAACTTTTCCAATTTATCTATTGACAATATTGCGGTTTCCAATTTATCCTTTTTTACGCCGGCATTAATCAGCAGCTCATTCAATAGTTTTCTGTTGTTTATTCTTATCACTGGCTCAAAACCCAATTTCCTGAATGCCCTGGAAGTTAATGCAATTATCTCGGCATCTGCTGTCATGCTGTTTATTCCAACAACATCGACATCACACTGGGTAAATTGCCTGTATCTTGCTTTTTCAACAGGGCCATCTCGGAAGACTTCTCCAATCTGATAGCGCTTGAAAGGCATCTTTGCATTAGGGTTCATTCCAACATATCTTGCCAAAGGTACAGTTAAGTCATATCTTAACCCAAGCTCTCTTTTTCCCTGATCTTTAAACTTGAAGGTTTCCTTAAGGATTTCGTCACCGCCAGCATATTTTGACGCTAAAATATCAAACCTTTCAAAAGCAGGCGTCTCTAAAGGGCTGTAGCCATAAAGCTCAAAAACCTCTTTTAGAGTGTCAACTATCTTGTTCTTTACGATAGCCTCTTCCGGCTTTAAGTCGCGAGTTCCTTTTGGTAGCTGGAGTTTCATAGCATTATTTATTGCAAGGTTGATTTAAAAATTTATTGGTATTAACAGAATTCTATAATAGCTGCAGTAAATCACTTAATCTGCTGATGCTTAAATCGCCATGCGTATTTAAGCCAACAACAAAAGCCCCAGCAGCTTTGCCAGCTTTGTAGTCGTTTTTAGTGTCGCCAACATAAATCACTTCATCAGGCTGCACTTCCAGCTTCTCGCATGCTTTCAATATTGGATCAGGATAAGGTTTTGGCTTTTCAACATCGTCCGGAGTTATTACCACATTAAAGTATTGCCTTATTTTATGGAAATTCAAGGTCTTTATTGCTGGCTCTTTAAAAGTATTTGTCACCAAGCCAATTTTGATTTTTTTATTTTTAACAGTTTCAAGAACTTCTCTTGCATCAGGCAGAAGCTTTGTTTTATGATAGTGCTTTTTAATTAAAGTTCTGTATTGGTCTTTAATTTCCTCCACGTCTTGATTAGGAAAATTCTCCTTCAGCTCTGTATCTAAAATCTTGCCCCAGGCTTTTTTTCTGAATTTATCTTTGTCAAAGCCTGTTAATTTGAAATGTTTTCTTGTTTGGTTAAAAACATGGTGCCAGGCATCAAAAGAATCAATAAGTACGCCGTCAAAATCAAACAAAATTGCCTTAAGCTCAGTCTTCCTCTTTGGCATTAGCATCTCATTGTATTTCCTCTGCCCGTAAAATACCCAGTACAATGCCAGGAATGCGGTAATTACAATAATTGCAGTTAAAAATAAGCTCATTTTTTACCTTTATAGCGGCCTCTGTTTTCCACAATTTTTACTCTTTTCAGCACTTCTTTTCCGTCTTTGGCATTTTTCTCATATTCCTGCAAAGCGGCAGTATAGCATTTCTCCCATATCTTGTAATGCTTCGATTCCAAGGCTTCTTTCAATAAATGCAAATCAACAGCTTTATCTTCCAATTTATGGGAAAAAAAACTAAGGCCGAAGTCTATGAAATAAATTTTATTATTTCTATCCAATATCATATTGGAAGTTGTCAAGTCGCCATGAATTATATTTTCATTATGAAGGATTGCGACTTTTTCCCCAATATCTCTGCTTAATTTAACATAATCACTTTTCTCAAGGGCGTCTTTCAGCAATTTTCCATTAATATTCTCGATTTCCAAATTCTCTTTTTCATCGTTATTGAGCAACTTAGGCGCCGGAAAATCTATTGCCTCCAACTTCTGCAAAACCTTTGCTTCCCTTTTTGTCCTGAATTTTCTTAATTTGCCGTCTATTTCCTTAATCCTATAATTTTTTTTGAATCTGTTTTTCAGTACACTAGAAAATCCTTTGGATTTTCTGTGTCCCGAAAATCTTTGATTTTCGTGGATTTTTCCATCTATTAAGAATATTTTTGATTCTGCGCCTTGAGCGATTAGCTTTTTCATAGTGAAATGGAATAAATTTTCCATCTTATGATGTTAACAATTAAATGTTTAAAATTGCCATAACGAGGTTTTCAATGATTCCGAAACCAATTACTGCTCTAAAAGGGGATTTCTTATTAACAGGACATATCTGCCATTTTCCCTGCTTTCCGGAAGGTAAAGCATTGCAGCCTGCTTGATTTGCTCAGGTGTTACACCTCTCATTTTATCCAGCCACATGTTTGGAGTTAAGCCAGTAGCAACCTTTCTTCCAATGGCTTTCACATGGCCTTGGCTGGTTTCTAATTCAGCTTTTATATTGTAATCAAGATAATCTGTAATCATTCTTAACTCTGATTCCGGCACTTCTTCCTGCCTCAATCTCTGAAATTCAGAAAAAATTGAATCTACCACCTGAGATACATTCAAAGCCTTAACTTTACCGAATATTTCGATAATACCCTTGTTGTATGTGCCGCGATACCCGCCGTTGATATCATAAATATTGCCGTCTTGTCCTCGGAGTTTCCTGAATAGTCTGCACTCGGTATAAGAGATAAGGAGCTGCCCAATCATTGCCATAGCGTCGCTGTGTTCAGAATTGTACGGTGGAACTACTAATCCTAAGTTTAAGAACGCACTGCTCTCTTCTCGTTCTTCAATGTCTAGCAAATCTTTAGCCATCCTCTCAAGAACTACATTTTTTTGTAAAGGATTCAATGGCGGAAACTCAAATTTATTTGGTTCTCCTCCAGGTATATTATCAAAATATTTCCCAATCAAGGACTCAACATTTTCAGGCAAAGGGCCAGCCAAAATTAAATGGGCATTGCCTGCGTGGAAGCCTCTGGAGTAAAAATCCCTTAAATCATCAATTTTTGCGCTCCTGATGACAGTAGCTTTGCCAAATACATCTTGATTGTAAGGATGTGCCCCATACAGCGCTCTGTTAAATTCCTTCTCATCTTTATAATAGGGTTTGCTTCTCTCATCTGCAATATCCCTTATGACTGCAGCTTTCTCTGCCAAGAATATTCCTTTATCAAACCTTGGGGTAAATACTATGCCTGATAAGTACTCTAACATCAATTCTAAATTAGAGGGAATAATGCCTGCGGGAAATGATGTCCTGTCTAATCCAGTTGCTGGTTCAAATTTCCCTAAAGAATTTCTGATAGCTTCTGATTCTTCAACAAAATGTTTATGGGTTCCGTCTTTGAATAATATATGCTCCAATAAATGAGAGAACCCCTCCTCGCCTTTCAATTCATGAACAGTGCCATGGTTAACGCTTAATCTTGAAGCAATGGTATTAGTAGGTATGGTATTTAAAGATACTAATAGGCCGTTGCCCAAATGAAACTCCCGATATTCACCATTCAAAGTTGACATATAGGGTAGAAGTAGCAGCCATTTTATAAATATTGGCTCTTTGATTAATTCCAGGAAAAGTTAAAATTAAACGCTTGAAACACCTTTCCATCAAAATTAAAAAATAGCCCCGGGCAGACTTTCGCAAAAGATTTGGTTCGAACTGCCGTCAGAGCCTTTCTATTGCATTTTCATGCAACCAGAGGGCCCTATCCTTGACCGCTAGATTCCGCGAGCATGACTCTCTACGGGGCTAAAGCGTCTTTAGCGGGGCTATATAGAGTAATCCCAGAAATAAATCTCTTTTAAATATGTTTTGTTAAACTCTTAAGCAGCAGTCAAAGGCTCTTCCTGCGCTTTCTTTGCAGGCTCTGGCTTTGCATCCTCGAGGTTTTTTTCGTCCTTTGTTTTTTCGTGCTTCGCCTTCTTTTTCGCAGCAGCTTCTTGCTTTGGCGCACTTTCCTCTTTGATAGCCTTGGAAATCTGCATTGACCTTATCTCGCATATTCTTAGCGGATATATCTTATTCAGGCTAGCTCTTAATAAGTCCTGCAGCTTATGAGTTATAAGGTCGTTAGCAAGATTGTCATAGCTTATTCCTTGGACATACTTTATGATAAAGTCCTCGGCATTCCTCCTTATTTTTGCCCCTACAGAAGAGCTTACTGCAGACCTTGTTATTATCAAAGGCTTTATCCTCAGGTTTTTATTGTCTGATGTAGAGCATGAGAATGACATATCAATCTTTTCTATATTCCTCCTTACAAGCCTTTTTACAGAGGAAGGAACCATTTTATAGCCGGTAATTTCTGTAAGAGCCCTGTTGTTCTCGACATTAACAACCTCAAAGACTACCTTTATGTTCTGCTTTTTTACATCGTTTGTAAGGTTCATGAGGTTCTCGCTCATGCTTTTGCCTATCATCTTATTGGGATCGTATACAATAGTCTCCCCTATAACCGCTCCCCTGAAAATTTTGGGAGCTATGATCGGATACCATTCTTTCTTTGCTACTTTGGGTTTTGCCATAGTCGAGAGGAAAAAAGCGTGGTTTATAAAGGTTTTTATCGGTTATTTTAAATTATCCGTACCTTAACTTAAAAATCAAGATTGTTGATGCCAGAATAAATGTAAAAAGATTAGCAAGTATTAGGGGCAAGGAATTTATTAAAATTCCGTAAACCAGCCATAAGAATGTTCCAGTTGTTATAAGAGCAAATAATCCAATGGAAAGGTCTTTTGTGTGCTTTGTCTTCCAGGTCTTGATTGCCTGCGGCAAAAAAGCTATTGTAGAGCATATGCCTGCTGCAAAACCTAAAATTTCAACATAATTCATTTTACAGGATATAATTATAAATTTAATATTGTAACTTATTATTGGCTCATATATCCAGATTCGCCACTTCCTTGGCATGGTCTTGTATAAATTGCCTTCTCGGCTCTACCTGGTCGCCCATCAGTATTGTAAATATCTTGTCAGCCTCAACAGCATCTTCTAAATTTACCTGCAGCAAAGTCCTGCCGCCAGGATTCATGGTCGTTTCCCATAATTGCCCTGGATTCATCTCCCCCAGGCCCTTATACCTCTGCACAGAAGCATTGTCCCTTCCAACATCATTAAACAGCTTTTCCAGCTCCTCATCTGAGTATGCATAATATGTTTTCTTGTTCTTTGAGACCTTGAACAATGGGGGCTGTGCTATGTAAATGTATCCTGCCTCTATTAAACGGACCATATGCCTGTAAAAGAAAGTCAAAAGCAAAGTCCTTATATGCGCTCCATCAACATCGGCATCCGTCATTATTATTATCTTGTGGTATCTTGCCTTGTTGATATCAAATTCATCCCCTATTCCAGTGCCTATCGCTGTAATCATTGTTGTTATCTCCTCATTCTCAAATATTTTATTTAGCCTTGCTTTCTCCACATTAAGGATTTTGCCCCTCAATGGCAGGATTGCCTGGAAACCCCTGTTCCTGCCCTGCTTTGCACTCCCGCCGGCACTGTCGCCTTCAACTATGTAAAGCTCTGTCTTTGCCGGATCATCCTCAGAGCAGTCAGCTAATTTTCCCGGCAAAGAATGGCTGTTCAATGCCCCTTTCCTTCTTGTTAACTCCCGGGCTTTTGCGGCAGCCTCCCTGGCTTTTGCAGCATTTATTCCTTTTTCAATTATCAGCTTGGAGACGCTTGGGTTCTCTTCCAGGAAATTGCCCAGATTCTCGTTTACTATGCTTTCGACAATGCCCTTTATCTCGGAATTTCCAAGCTTTGTTTTTGTCTGGCCTTCAAATTGCGGCTCCTGCAGCTTTACTGATATGACTGCTGCAAGGCCCTCTCTTACATCATCGCTGGAAAGTTTTAGGTCATTATTCCTTAATTTTTCCGCATAGCCGTTTAGTGTTCTTGTAAGTGCTGTCTTGAATCCTATTAAATGGGTGCCTCCTTCCTGCGTATTTATATTATTGGCAAAAGTAAAGATATTCTCCTGGTAGCCACTGTTGTACTGCAGCGCAATCTCAACACTTGTTCCATTTTTTCCCTTTTCAAAATAGATTGCCTTGTGCAGAGGTGTTTTGTTCTTGTTAAGGAATTCCACAAAAGAAACTACGCCTCCATCATACTTGAAGTCCTGCTTCTTGTCCTGCCTTTCATCAATCAAAGTTATCTGCAGTCCTTTGTTCAAAAAGGCAAGCTCCCTTAACCTGCTTGACAATGTGTCAAAATGATATTCTGTTTCTGTAAAAATCTCATTGTCAGGCAAAAATGTCACTTTTGTTCCAGTATCATTGGAGTCCCCCACTATGTTTAGCCCTGTCACAGGCTTTCCCCGGGCATATTTCTGCTGGTATATTTTTTCATTCCTCCTTACATCCACGACAAGCTCTTTTGAGAGGGCATTAACAACAGAAACTCCAACTCCATGCAAGCCGCCGGATACCTTGTATGTTTTCTTGTCGAATTTTCCTCCGGCATGCAGCATAGTCATTACAATTTCCAAAGCCGGCTTGTTGTACTTCGGATGCATGTCAACAGGTATGCCCCTTCCATTATCAATTACTGTGACAGAATTATCCCTGTGGATTATGACCACAATTTTATTGCAAAACCCAGCTAAAGCCTCATCTATGCTGTTGTCCACAACCTCATATACAAGATGGTGCAAGCCCCTTAAAGATGTGTCCCCTACATACATTGAAGGTCTCTTGCGAACTGCGCTAAGGCCCTCCATTACCTGTATGTCCTTTGCCCCGTACTCATTAGGATTAGCTTCCATTTTTGACTAGCTTAGTTTTATTTTTCCCAAAAATACCGTCGAGATTTAAGTGCCTGACTACAAAAAAATAATACGCAGAACTATATAAATGTTGCGATTAAATTTTAGGGTTTTAAGTGCTTAAAAAGGCAGAATTTTAGGGTTTAGGGTATAATAAATTGAATAGAATATTTATTAATAGAAGCAGAAGCAAAAATATCACGCATTTTTAATCCAATTTTCTTGATTTTACATTTCTTTAAACTCAGACATCTTGTCCGTAAAATCGACCAACAAAAACCTTTCAAAGAAGTCATCATAGTCTATTTCCTCAGATGGCTTCTTATGTTTTAGCATCTTAACCACCTATTTTGTTTTTATGCATTATCCAGGTAAGCATACCTTGACTCCTCATCAACTATCAAATCCTCGCAGTCCCTGCATAGGTAAGGATCGCTAAGGCCGCTTTTCAATATTACAGCTCCGCAGCTGACGCATCTTCTCCTTTGCATATTCCCACCTCATGTAAGAGCCTCATCATAGCCCTGCATAAAGCCCGCTTCCATGGGGCTTAACTCGTCATCTTCCAGAAGGTGGTCCCTCACTTTTTCAGAATATATGCTTTCGTCGTCTATATTTTCCACTTCTTCATCTAAAAGGTATTCTTCTTCCATAACTACCACCTCCCAAAATTTTACATTTTTTACACTAACCTTATAATCCTCAAAGGAAATGCTTAAATATATATACTTATTCTTTATATTATATATATAATATAGTAAGTATATACGAACTATTAATATACTAAAAGCTTATATACTAAAATTATACTTTAGTTAAATGAAAGGGTGGTATGTATCGATTATAGAAAGTTAATTGGATTTAGCAATGGCTCTTTTGTCGTTACTATGCCGAAATCGTGGGTAGAGAAGCACAGCCTAAAAAAAGGCGATGTGATTGGAATCGATGAAGGCACAGACCGACTTGTTTTTTATGCAGGCGAAAAAGAAGCTGAGAAGGAAGAAAAGTCTATTTCTATAAATGTTGATGGTAAGAGCCTTGCCATTATTAAGGCTGAGATAGTAACTGCTTACCTTAATAATTACCACACTATTGAAATCTTTTCCAGTACTTTGCATGATGATGCGCCTGTCATCAAAGGCATTCTAAGGAATCTTTCCGGCATGGAAATCATAGAGCAGACTGGAAGCAGGATAGTTGCAAAAGACCTCATTGATATAAGCAGCATTTCCATACAAAGCATCATACGCAGGATGGACACAATAACAAGGTCGATGATTTATGACAATCTCATGTGCATGCAAGAAAAATGTGATCCGAGAAGCATTCTTCATCGTGACGTAGATGTCAACAGGCTATATTACCTTGGCTTCAGGGTAATAAAAAATGCAATGCACAATCCTATGCTTACAAGCAAGCTGAAAACAAACCCTTGGAAGCTTCATAGCGACAAGATGATTATGATAAGGGTGGAGGAAATTGCCGACAGGCAGAAGAGGGTATGCAGACTGTTTGCCGAAGCGGGCTTCAAGGGCAAAATGCTGGAAGAGTTCCAGAAAATGAATGAGGAGATAAAGGAGCGCTATGATAATGCCATGAAGGCCTATTACACCAATGACAAGAAAATAGCATATGAAATAGAGACAACAAACAATGGTTTTATTGAAAGATGCGACAGGCTCCTTGAGGATATAAGCAAAGAAGTATGCTTATTCTGCCAGTCGGGATTTGTTGAGCTTTCCCCTCAAAAATCATCCGCCAAAAAAATGGAAGGATTAGGGCACAACCTCTCTGGGAATAAGAATGTCTCAATATCAAAACTCTTTGAGCATATAAAAGCGACCATAACCTTCATAAGGTATATTGCAAGGACAGTGCTTAATATAGACTAATACCCCAAAAAAACAACCTTTTTATTATCGCTTTTTAATGTTGTCTTTGTTTCACTGCTTCTCCTTACCTCTCCAACAACTTTCGCATCTTTGGCAATCTGGAGGACTTTACCGGCATCATTATTTTTGCATACAATAAAGAAGCCCATCCCCATGTTAAAAGTTTCATACATCCTTTTATCTGAAAATTTTGATTCTTTTTTCATTAAATTAAATATTGGCTGCGGCCTTAATGGCTTGTCAATCCCGAACTCAAAATTCCCATGCATCCTGTTAAAGTTCTTTAACCCATAGCCTGTATTATTTATTCCAATGACATTATGCTCTTTTGAGATTTTCGCCATTGTCTGCAGGTATATTCTTGTCGGCTCCAACAATATGTTTCCAATAGTTGAATTATCAAATTTTGAATCCAAAGAAAATCTTCCCCTGTAATTTTTCTTGTATCTTGCCCTTGTCTCAAAATCGCCATTCAACAAATGACGCCTTAAATCAGTATAGCCGTTGGAATGCGGCCCGGAGCTTGGCAACGCTATTATTTTGTCCTCAATGCCTATTTTTTTATTTTTAACTTTATTTTTTTCAATGAAGCCAATCATGCATCCGGCAATATCAAAACCATACCCTTCTCTTGCTGCGTCTATCAATTCATCAACGGAAGCTGTCTCCCCTTTTCCGAAATTAAGCCTTATGGAGTTTCTTAAAATGCCTGAGGCATCGCTTTGCTTCAATCCTTTTACTATGCCCTTTATTATT
>JACPDF010000028.1 GCA_016184145.1 Candidatus Woesearchaeota archaeon
CTTGTCATTTAATTTAAGAACGGTTTCCTGAGTCACATTAACATTCTGCTTTTTTATGCCTTCAAGGGCATTCTCTATGTCAAAGCATTCTTCGCAGTTGGAAAGCAGTATTTTGGTTACCTCCAGCTCTGCCGGCCTCAGAAATTCCTGTGCAATTCCCCTTGCTTCCCTAACTTTTTCAGCCCTTCCCTGTATGATGAAAATATTCATTAGAGATATTACTGCTATTAAGACAAGCATAACATATAGCAATTTCTCTACATTGTTTGTTTCTTTCAAGCGAACCACTCCATCAACAGCCGCCAACCATTGAAGGCAGGTCTTCCAGGCTTCCTGAAGCTGCAACCCCTGGGCTTCCGCTGCCTGTGCCTTGGGCCGGGCTGCTTCCTGACGTAACAACAACAGGATTGTTGCTTAAAGCCATTAACTGTATTGCCTGGACAGCTGTCGTCAGCACTAAAACAGCTATCAGCACAATCAGCAAAATTTCCTTTCTTTCCATTTTTCTTTTCCTCCTTAATTTTATTTTTATTGGACAATTATTGTACCGGTATCACCCGCGCTTAAATGATCATGATATTTCCAAGCCCCTTTCTGATTAAATGTAAAAGAGTAAGTTTCACCTTGATTTAACCCCCTGCACGCATCAAACTTGCTCCCTATGCAGCCGCCTGATTCAGGATAAACATTATGCGACGGGTGCACAGCAGATGCAGGCCATGCCGGTGTAACCCCTCTATTGATCCAAGTAACGGTTTCTCCAGCATCAATAGTCAATGTAACTGGATTAAAGCCGGACTCTGTAATCTCTATGGTATTATCATTGCTGGCAGATGGCTGGCTTATGTCATTATTTTGGCTGCTGCAGCCTGCTACTAAAAGCAAACTCATGCCTAAAATTATTATAATTGCGGATTTTTTCATTATGCCTGAGCCTCCAATATGATTCTTTTAACAGTAGGCCCTGGATACCATAACGCGTACCATCTTGCCATTTCACCATAAATTTCCTCATCTGAGTAGCTGCTGCCGTAATTTTTAATGAACCACTTTGCCATGCCTTGCGCTGCCTGAGAATGAGCGCATCCGCATCTTGTTATTATTGTTGGATTTTGGGGGCTTCCGCAGCAATAATCGCATGTGAATGAGTTCACAATCCTGCTCCACCTTTGCTCTTCTTCTGGGCTTAGTTGCATTGCTCTCCCTTTAGCCCACAAGTTTTGCGCAGTAAGGGGATCGTCAAAGCTTACCCCTGCCTGAGGCCCATACCACGGGGTTCCCGACGGAATTATATTATTTGCTATATCCTGGGCTGCATCTCCTGTCAAAGGCTTCATTGTTAATTCGCTTATAGTCGGAATGGATTTTACCTTTGATCTGTAGCCTTGTATTGCAGGCTGTTCGCCCTGCGCTAAAGGCATTGGCTTTAATGTTGTTTTTGGGCCATATTCAAAATTTCCTAAATTTGCAGTTCCCCCTAAGCCTGCTGATAAGGCAGTTGTTGCAAAGGCTGTTGGTATCAGGAGATTATTAAACGCAACAAGCAAGGTCAATACAATAAGGCTTCCAAAAGCTATATTGTTCCTGATAAGAAGCGGCTCCTTATTTTGCTCATGTAAATGCTTCCCGTGCATATGCCCCTCGCTTTTTATCTTGCATGCCTTGCATGTTTTGTTGTGGATGCTGTCTGCTTTGAAATAAAGGGCCATCCCAAGCAAACCAAGAGACGCAACCTTCAAAAAGCCCAGGTATGGATTAAGAAATGCTGTTGGGATGTTAAGCAAAGTGCTTCCAAACGCTACTATGCCTATGCTTTGGCATACAGGGCAGATAGCGCCGACAATTCCTGCAAAACTTCCGCTGGCAGTGCCGAATGAAGCTGCGGATGCAAGCTTGCTTCTTTTTTCATATAAAAACATGGCTATAAACAAGGAGATTAAGATAGAAACGGCAATGACAAACAAATAGTCAAAGAACCCTATTTCAGAGAGTCTGTTAATCCCAAAGTCTATAATTGGTATTCTCCAGAATCCGTAGAGGAATGTGTAGCCTATTAACGATATTAAGAGTGATACCAAAAAAATCTTTTTGCTTTCTTTTTGCCTTAAAATATCAAGTGCAGTTGTAAGCAGGTTGTGCTTTTTTTCCATTTTTACTAAGTATAAACCCCTTTAAAGACAATATGCCAAATAACATCAAAATATGGCATTATCAGCCAAAATTTGCATTAATCAATATCAGTCAAAAACCACCAATCAGAGATTGGTGGCATATCTTATGTTAATAAGCATACAAGTGGTTTTTGACAGTGAGATGCAACGAGCAACTGCGAGTTGCTCGCGATTCACTCGAATTCCGCCACTATACTCCACCAATCATAGATATGGCGGAATTTTAGCGTATTAAGATCGATATTGATATTTAATATAAATAATTTATGCAAGAAAATTGGATTAAAAAACCTTTGTTTTGGCCAAAAAGGCATTATTTACGTTTATGATCGTTCAGGAAGGATTTTTTAGGGCTTGTTTATTTATTTAAAGGCTTATAAGCGATTCTATACATAAAAAATATGCCTACTAAAAACATGATTACGCTTAAAATCTGTCCCATTGACAAAAAGCCTATAATAAATCCAAGCTGCTCATCCGGCTGCCTGAAGAACTCTACAATAAATCTTAAAGCCGAGTACATAACGACAAAGAGCCAGAACATAAATCCTTTTGGAAGATTTTTATTTTTTATAAACCACAATGTGAAGAATATAACTAAATTTTTCAATGCCTCGTATATCTGGCTTGGATGCCTGAAGCCTTCAGCATCAGGGAACTTAACTGCCCAAGCGGCATCTGTAACTCTCCCGTACAGCTCTCCATTTGTAAAATTTCCTAATCTGCCCAAAGCCAACCCTAAAGCCAGTGGAATTACTATCATATCTGCCATAGTGTAAAATTCAATCTTCTTTTTCCTGCAGAAATAAAAGCCTGCAATTGCCGCTCCGATAAAGCCGCCATGGAAGCTTAAGCCGCCATGCCATATGGCTATTATTTCAAAAGGGTTTTGGAGGTAAAAGGGCAGGTTATATACAAGAACATAAAGCAGCCTAGCGCCTAAAACAGTGCCGATAATTATATGCAGTAAAAAATCAGCAATATCGTCTTTAGTAAGCTTAATTTCTCTTTTCTTTACCAGATAATTAAGAATGAAGTAAGCAATGACAAAGCCCAAAACAAAAAACAAGCCATAGTACCTTATTTGAAAAGGTCCCAATTCCAATAAAACAGGGTCGATATTGTGGATGAACATTTTATCAATTCATTATTTTATCGCATCTTTAACAACTATTTGTTCAGTCATTGTTTGATTTCACTTTAAATATCCTTTGGGCACTAAAAAATTTTAATAATAACCTGCGTTTTTGCCTTCATGCTTTTTTATCGCAAAACGCCGATTTAGGATTTTTTATTGAAACTTAATTTTTATTTCAAAAGCTTTTCCCTTGCAATATTGTAAAAATAATACCTGTTGAATAAAATTGCAAGGTACAGTATAATTAAGAAAGCATGCACAAAAATTATTGTATAAGCATCTCCATATTTTAACAATGAATTATAGTCCTGGAACAATGTAATCTTTAGCAGATTTCCAAAGATGCCGAACAATAAGACTATTATGGCAAATGCAAACATAATTGTCAAATAGACCCCATAATACTTGCTGAATTTTCCCAGGTACTTTGCTCCCAATTGCAAGCTCTTTGCCAAGCCTTTCCCTTCGGAAAAGAATACATGGCTTATATTTACAAAGGCATACGCAAACACAGAGAATAGCAACAATATGAGCAATGATGCATAAGGGGCAATGCCCTGCTTTATGCTTGCAGCCAGTAGGCTAAGAAGGAAAAACACTAAAAACAGGATTACAAAAATTATTATATTCAAAAAATAGAACTTTCCAATCCTGTTGAAGTCAATCTTATTCTTTCCAAAAGCCGATTTTAGGAAAGATAAAACGATGTACTTGAAAAAAGAATAAATGAAAAGCAATGCCAGGTAATAAAAAACAGCAAGGAGCAACAACGTGTAGATCTGCTGCATTGAAATGATGCGGCTTATTGCATTGAAAACCTGCCCTAGGACAAACAAGGCTGCTAAGAAAAGCACATCAATAATGACAATATAAAGCAGTAATTTTTTATTCTCCCTAATAGCATTCAGGCTCTTGAAAAAAACCCCTTTTTTTATTTCCAGTTTCATTTGCAAAAATAAGCTATACTCACGGGCAAATATAATTGAGCAATTGTTGCCCGTTCGTAATACTTACAACTTGGTTGTAAGCTACGAATGAAATGAGTATGAGTAAAGGCAATATTCATACTCACTATCGTTCGTAGATTTCAATTATAAATTGAAATTATGCTCAATTATTTGTTGCCTTTACTATATTGCCCTATAGCACATCCTGTAATCTGGGACAGCCTGTCTAAAGACTGCGCGTTTTCGTAGTATTTGCCATTGATAAGCCATGTTGGAGTTACTTTGATATTTGGATCCTCGGTAAAGTCCATATAATTGATATATTTCATAGAATTGCCCAACATTCCTTTTTGCGCGCTTGTGTATTTGCAAAATGATGCTCCATACATGACAGCTCCTTTTTCTGTAAGGCACTTTGCAAAATCATCCAAAGCCCCTGGTTTCTTGGAATTTGCAAAGCTGAAAACTACCGCAGATATAATCAAAACAACAATAATGGAAGAAACCGAAAGATAGATGATTTTCTTTTTTTTGGCCTTTGTTTCTATTGATGGCTCTTTCTTATGCTCTATTCTATGGCTTTCATGCTTAAGCTTTCCTGCTTCTTCCTTGCTCAGGGCCATTTTAGTTAAGCTGCTGCGATTGGCTCAGAAACATCTAACGGCATTGAATTATCTGATCCGGCAACTGAGCATCCACCGCCAACATAACCCTGCGGATTTTGGCCTTGCTGCCCGTAGGATGCATATCCAGCAGGATACTGGCTTTGCTTTGTGCAGCCTAAAATCAGCAATGCCACCACCACTAAAATAACCAATAAAGCGATTATTCTTTTCATTTTAATCACAGGATATAGCTTGTTTTTATTAATTTTACTGTTTTTACTGATTGGCAAGCTCAGCATCTATGACCTGCTTGAATGCTTGGTACGGCTGGGCTCCCACAAGCTGTATGCCGTTAATGAAGAACGTTGGAGTTCCTGATACTCCTACCTGGCTTCCGTAGGCAAAATCATCCTGCACTTCCTGCCTGTACTTTCCGGTGTCTATGCATTGCGTAAACTTATTAACGTCCAGGTTGAGCTCTTTTGCAAGGTTGAGATAAAGGTCCCTTCCCATTGTAGCCTGGTTCTCAAATATTCCATCATGGTATTCCCAATATTTGCCTTGCTCATCAGCGCATTCTGCAGCTTCTGCAGCTGGCTGCGCTTCAGGATGGAAACTTAATGGAAAGTCCCTATAAACATATTTTACTTTTCCGGTATCAATATAATCTTTCTTTATCAAAGGAAATGTCTGCTGGAAAGCTCTGCCGCAAAATGGGCATTGGTAATCTTCAAAAGATACAATTGTGACAGGAGCGTTTTTATCCCCTAAAACAGGATCGTCATCCAAATCTATATCTTGTTTTGTCGGCAATTGCTGCTCGTTGCCTTGCTGCAATGTTGGCTGTTGTATTGCTGCGCCTTGTGCACTGCCTGAACCATTATAAAACCATATGACAACAACAGCTATAAGAAGAATAGCGGAAATGCCCTGCCATATCCTTACCTTGCTTATCTCAAACTTGATTTTTTCATCCTTCTTATGAGAATGCTCGTGATGCTCATGGCTTTTTTCTTCTGGCATATTTTACACCCTCACTCTTTGTTTATTTAATGTTAAGAAGTTGTTATTGCCCCGTATATAAATATTTTGCTGCAGATATAAAACAATAATATGCCTCTTTTTCAGCAAAAAAGCATTATTTATGTTCATTATCGTTCAAAAAGGGGTTTTAGGGGTTTTTACAATATTGTTGCAATATTAATTAATTTAGTAATCTGGGTGCCTACAAACTAATCAAAATGTAGCCACCTAGAACCAAAAAGCTTAAATATGTAGTCACCCATATTATAATTATGCACGTTGAAAAGCGAAAGGTTGGAAAGAGAATTAAGTATTTTCTTTCGCATTCATACAGGGAAGGCTCTAAAGTTTACAAATTTAGGAAATACCTTGGGCAGGACTTAAAAGAAAATTTGCTGGAAGAAAGGAAAAAAATAGCGGAAAAGCTCATTCTTGAAGAAATTCATAAGTATAAAATCATTAGAGACCCTCTCCAAGTTGAGCTTTCAGAAGAAGAGATAAATTCAATAAGAAAGCTTGAAGTCCGGATACCATTAAAAATAAGCCACTTATCAGAGCGCAATTGGAAAAAATTCTCAGAAATATTCACATACAACACCAACGCAATAGAAGGAAGCAAACTAAGCCAAGATGAAGTAAAAAACCTCCTGGAGAAAGACAAATGGCCCAATAAATCCAAAGAGGACATTGCAGAGGCATACGGCGTTGACGAGGCTATTTCATATATACGAAAGACAAAAGAGCATCTATCATTGGAACTCATAAAAAAAATACATAGGATTATTTTCAGGAATTCCAAGCCATTTGCCGGGAAATTAAGGAAAAAGGGGGAGGAAGTTGTTGTTATGGACAGCAATAAAAATGTGGTCCATGAAGGTGCTCCGCAGACAAGAATAAATCATCTTTTGCGCGAATTAGTGGGATGGTATGAAAACAGCAGGAACAAATACCCTGGATTGATTCTTGGAGCAGTTATTCATAATCAATTTGAGAATATTCACCCGTTCAGGGATGGAAATGGAAGGGTTGGAAGAATACTGCTGAATAATATCCTTATTAAGCACAATCTGCCTCCGGTAAATATAGGTATAAAGAACAGAATGGAATACTACGCATCATTGCAGGCATACGAAAAAAATCATGATTTGATGGCAACAATAAAGCTTTTTATGAAAGAATACAATGAATTAAAGAAAAAACTTAGCTACTACAAAACAAGGAAAAAGCCCGCATAACACTTGCTTAAACGCTATTGATGTGGGCAAAAACTAGTAATGTTTATATAATTAATAATTCTCCTGATATTTATGAAACATGAAATCTATTCTTGCCTTAAGATGTTAGAGGCTTTCCATGATAGAGTAATCAAAACTTATAATCTCGGAGTGATAGGGTCTTATTATTATTTAGGTAAAGAGTACCAAAGATTATGGGAACTACTTAAAAAACATTTGACTCAAGAACAGATACAATTTATCCCTCAAATAGAAACTGAATATATCAGTGAATTTGAGACTGATAAGCGAAGAGTATTTGTATTGGAACTTAGCACAATTTGTAGTGTAGCAATATCATACTTGCATTCACTTGATATGGATATAGATAAAGAGCTTTCCATTAAGAAAGAAGAGCTTAAATTAAAAGAGAAAGAACTGGAAGCTAGAGAGAAGGAAATAGATTTCATGAATAAATTATTAAATAAATCTTTGGATGCAATAAAACAATTTCCGGAATTACAAAGGTCAAAGATTGTTGAAGGGATTAAAAAAAGCCACAGACAAATAGAAGAACATTCTAAAAATCAGTAATACCTTTCTCTGTTTTTGCCCACGCCAACTTCTATCGACCACATTGCATTCTCGTTATCGCTCGGGGCATTTAACAGCGAGGTTATGCGAACTTTTATTAATTAATACTTAATCCCTGATTTCATGCAATTCCTCATAAAAACCCAGTCAAAAAGCTCAGGTGCAAGAACCGGGATAATAAAAACGCTGCATGGAGCTATTCACACTCCTTATCTTATACCTGTAGCTACTGCTGCAACTGTCCGCGGCTTGGACCAGAAAGACATGGAATCTTTAGGCGCGGAAGTTTTATTGGCAAATACATACCACTTGCATCTAAAGCCAGGGGAAAAAACCATAAAAAAATTACATGGTTTGCACGAGTTCATGAATTGGCACAAGCCATTGTTTACAGACTCTGGCGGCTTTCAGGCGTTCTCTTTAGGCTATGGAATGGAGCACAACATAAACAAGATAGGCAGCTTTTTTCCTGGAAGCAAAACAACTAAAAAAGAAGACATGCAGGAAAAGAAAGCGGTAATTGATGACAATGGCATAAGGTTCAAGGCGCATGATTCCGGAAAGCTCGTACACCTAAACCCAGAAAAATCCATAAAGATACAGCAGGATCTGGGAGCAGACATAATTTTAGCGCTTGACGAATGCACCTCTCCTTTATCTGATTATGAGTACACAAGAAACTCAATGGAAAGGACGCACAAATGGGCCCTTGAAAGCTTAAAATGGCATAAGAAAAAAGCAAAGAGGACGAAGCAGGCTCTTTACGGAATCATACAGGGCGGCGAATACAAAGACTTAAGGTTAAAATCGGCAAAATTCATTTCCTCTTTGGGTTTTGACGGCATTGCAATAGGAGGCTCTTTAGGGAAGTCAAAGGACGATATGTACAAAATCCTTGACTGGGTCACGCCTTTGCTGCCGAAAAGCAAGCCAGTGCATTTGTTGGGCATAGGAAGCATAGAGGATGTTTTCGGCTGCGTTGAGAAGGGAATTGACACTTTTGACTGCGTTTTGCCTACAAGGGTTGCAAGAAGAGGCTCGTTATTTATCTCCCCGGAATCCAAAGGCAGCCCAAAAAATAAGTTCAGGATCAATATTGATAATGCAAAATTCAAATTGGACAAAAATCCTATAGACAAAAACTGCAATTGTGTTGCATGCAAAAACTATTCAAGGGCTTACTTAAGCCATTTATTCAGGACAAAAGAGCTTGCATACTACAGGCTGGCTTCGCTGCATAATGTAAATTTCATGCTTAGATTGATGGAGAAGATAAGGGATTCTATTGACAATAATAGTTTTAATCAATTGAAAAAGAAATGGCTAAAGGCTTAGTCGGGAACTTCTTTTTTCAGCTTTCTTGCCCAATAAATAAAAGGCGTGTCAACAACAGCAACAATATATTTCATTATCAGGCTCGTTATAAATATCTGGAATATAATGGGCCATTCAAAAATCTGCTGCCAGCCAAACAAGCCAAATAAGCCGACAAAAGCCATATAAGTAAAGATTATATTATCGAAGAATTGTGAAATCATGGTGGATGCATTGTTTCTAAGCCACAGCATTTTTCCCTTTGTTAATTTTTTGATATAATGAAAAATTATTATATTCAGGGTTTGGGATAAAAAATATGCTGTTATAGAAGCCAATGCAATCCTTGGCAAAAAGCTGAAAATGCTTTCCAAAGCAGGGCTTAAAGTGTCGGATTCATGCGGAACAAATAATAAAGTCAATTGCATTAATATTGTTACGGCAATTAAAGTAAAAAACCCGATTAAAACTCCTTTATACGCTGCTTTCTTGCCGTAATTCTCGCCTAAAATATCCATTGCCAAAAAAATAGTGCCGTAGATTATATTTCCCTCAGCCGTTACCAGGCCAAAAATCTCTATTGTTTTCATTACCTGAATATTGGCGATTATAATAGAGATTGCAATCCAGACATACAGGCCAATCCTGCCAAAAAGCCTGTAAGCCAGCAAAATACCAAGAAAGGTAACGACCATCAATAAAACCCACAATAGCTCGTTTACCATTTTTAATTTATTTTTTCATTGTTGTTTTTATTTTTATCGGAAAAATTATGCTATTCTAATTTTTATATAAATTATAAAAGAAATATTTAAATATAAGCTGTTCTATTGCCTTAATATATGACTGAATACACAAGTATGTGGGAAGCGAAGAAGTTTCTGTTTATTAGGCAGCCCCATACACAGGTGTGTTAAGTCATCTCACATTTTTTCTCTAAATCGCTAAAACTTGACCATTAATATTCTAAATCTGTGAGGTGATAAAAAATGCCACAAGCTAGAAAAACAAACGTGGAAACGGAAAAAAGTTTCATCGAAACCCTTATTTGGTTAGATGCAAATGACAAGAACGAAGAGCTTAAGAACAAGTGAAAATGGAAGAAAAGCCCAGTTTTGGAAATAGGGAAATCTATTTGCTGTATTATAACAGCTTTATTACTGAGTACTCTGACTGGGAGATGTCTTATTGTAACTAGCTGTTTCTAATCAGAAATATTTATAAAAGAAATTGAGTTTTGGAATTTCTTATGCGAGGGCGCTAGCTGCAGTGCGAGGATTTTTTAACCTCAAAGCCAAGCGGCTAAGGCGAGAGGCTGCAACCCTCTTATTCGGCGGTTCGAACGCCGTTAATCCGCAAGGATTATGGCACGAAACTCCGCCTCCTCGCTTTATTTTAAAACGTAATGTTTTTATATAAGGGGCTATTAATTAATGATTGAAAATGCATAATAAGATAATACAGGGAAATTGTTGTGCTTGTTCTTGTTGTTAGTTATATCTTCATTGTTTTTAATTTTTAAACATAATTTTATTTTGTTTTTAAAATATAAGATTTTAGAAGGTGATGAAAATGCTTCAAAGCTTAAAAACAGCTTATAAAAAAGACCCTGCTTTAAGGAAAGGAGTAAATTTTTTGGAGGTATTGCTTTACCAAGGCATTCATGCCATTTGGGCGCATAGAGTTGCCCATTTTTTGTATGAATTAAAAATGCCGTTTATTCCAAGGTTAATTTCCCAGACGAGCAGAATATTAACGGGGATTGAAATCCATCCAGGAGCCAGAATAGGAAAAAGATTTTTTATTGACCATGGAAGCGGCGTTGTGATAGGTGAAACTTCTGAGATAGGGGATGATGTTATGATGTATCATGGGGTTACTTTAGGCGGGCATGGCTGGTGGGCTGATAAAAAAGGGCAGAAAAGGCACCCGACAATCGGAAATAGTGTGGTTTTGGGGGTAGGCTGCAAAATTCTTGGGCCAATTGTGGTAGGGGACAACAGCAAAATAGGAGCTGGCGCCATTGTTATAGAAGATGTGCCTGCCAACTCGACTGTTGTTGCAGAGCTGGGCAAATACATTATCAAGGAAGGCAAAAAGGTTAAACAAAAGGAAATTGAAAAAGTTGAAGTTCCAAAAGAAGAGTGGTTTGAGATAAAAAAGAAAATTTTATTAATTGAGGAAAGGAATGACCTTAAAGATGGCACTAAAAATATACAATACCCTAACAAGGAAAAAAGAGATATTTAAGCCGATTAGAGACAAAAAAGTCAATTTTTTCTGTTGTGGTATTACTCCTTACTCTGATGCCCATATAGGCCATGCAAAAACTTATGTGCAGTTTGATGTTATTGTGAAATATTTAAGATACAGGGGCTATAATGTCTTCTATTTGCAGAACGTTACAGACATAGACGACAAGATAATACAAAGGGCAAAAGAAAAAAAAGAAAAGCCAATTGATTTAGCCAGAAATTTTGAGAAAGAATACCAAAAAGACATGAAGGAATTAGGCGTTGATTCTGTAAATAAGTTTGCCAGGGCCACAGACCACATTAAGGAAATAATAAAGCAGGTCAAAATACTGATGGACAAAGGCTATGCATACGGCATTGAAAATGATGGAATCTACTTTAACCTGGGCAAATTTCCTGAATACGGAAAATTATCCGGCAGAAAGTCAGCAGAAGCAGAAGATGCTGTAACAAGGATTGATGAAAGCATAAAAAAAACCAACAAAGGAGACTTCTGCTTGTGGAAAAAATCAAAAAAAGAAGAGCCAAGTTGGCAGAATCCCTGGTTTAATGGCGGCCGTCCGGGATGGCATATTGAGGATACGGCAATAACAGAAAAGGAATTTGGGCCGCAATATGATATGCATGGAGGAGCTCGAGACTTGATTTTCCCCCATCACGAGGCTGAGATTGCGCAGATGGAAGCTTCTTCCGGCAAAAAGCCTTTTGTAAAGTACTGGCTGCATACCGGCTTTTTAAATGTAAAAGGCCAGAAAATGGCAAAATCCCTTGGGAATTTTGTTACAGTAAAAGATGCCTTGAAAAAATATGATCCAAAGGTTTTGAGATTTTTTTATATTTCAGCGCATTACAGAAGCCCGATTGATTTTTCCGAAGAGCTGATTGAGCAGGCAAAAAACAGCCTTGAAAGATTAAATGATTTTGTGAGAAATATAAAAGATAGCAAGGGAAAGGATGACGAAGAATTGATTAAAAAAACAAGGAATGGATTTTTAAAGCATATGGACAATGATTTTGATACGCCAAAAGCACTAGCAACAATTTTTGATTTTGTCAGGGAAGTCTATAAAAAGGAAGGCGGTAAAAAAAGCTATGAACTGATGCTGGAGTTAGACAGGATTTTTAATGTTTTAACTTTAGAGGAAGCTGAGCTAAGCCAAGAAGTAAAAAAATTGGTTGATGAAAGAGAAAAAGCAAGAAAGGAAAAGAATTTTGCAAAAGCTGACAAGATAAGGGAAGATTTGAGGAAGAAAGGCTATTCGCTGGAAGATTTAAAAGAGGGTGTTAGGGTTAAGAGATTATAAGCAGCTAAGTACTGATATTTAAGCACTAATATTTATTTAGATTTTATAAAACAAGAGGAAAAAAAGAAGCCCTATCTGTTTGCATAAAATGCCATAAAAGTAGGCGTAGAATAAACCAAATTAATCCCATTCTGCGCTAACATAGACGCAACATCTCTGCTTGATGCTCTATCAACAATAGTTCTTACATCATTAGGAGCAAGAATTCTTGTAGTAGATTTCCGATAGAATTTCTGATAGATAGAATAGTCAGCTAATTGAGTGGGGTCCATACCAACTTTAAAAATTAAATTTCTAGTTACTTCTTCTCCTTCTGCTTTAATTAGCCTAAATAAAATATTAAAAACTCCTCGATTTTCTTCCCTAATGCCTGCATCATATGCTACTCGTGCGCCTCCTTTTACAGCATCTTTGTTGTACCTTCTTACAGAGGCATTTACAAAACTGTTATTGAGTCCTATATCAGAAAAATAAGCGTTGGAGCCATGCTCGTATGGATCTCTAATGCTTTCTTCATCCCTGCCATAATCTTGTGCTGCCATTATGGCTCGTGCAATTCTGCTTTCTGAAGGTCCTGTATACCTTCCCCGACTAGTTAATATACTTCTTCCAACTTTATCTTCAGATTTTACAGCCTCTTCAAGTCCACCCATTTATCCCGCCTTCTATCTTGTTATTTAATCCGTATAATTGAGGTAAGGAATATTTAAATTTTGCTATAAAAAATATGCCAAAAAGAATGATTATAAATCAACAACAATCTCGTAATCCATCGGGTTTTTTTCAGGCAGCTGCTCGAATTCTATCTCTTCCGCAGTTGTTGTAGCTGTTAAATCATCTTTTATTGCATTGAACTGCTCCAAAGTTATTTTCCCTTTAGCCAGGATTCTTTTTACGGGCTTTTTTAATGAAAGATTTTGCTCTGACTTTGCTTTCCTAACCTGCTGCAGGACAAAAACAAAAAAGTCCCCTGCTTTCTCAGCTTCCTCATCAATCATATCTATAGAAGGCCATGCTGAAAGGTGTATGCTTTTTACCTTCTCATTTTTCTTAAAGAAATGCTGGTAAAGCTCTTCTGTTATGAAAGGCGTTATTGGGGCCATTAGCTTCATTATCGATAATAATGTATGGTATAAAGCGTATTGTGCCGACAGTCTTGCCTCTTTGCCTCTTTTATCCGCGTTATACAGCCTGTCCTTGATTATCTCCACGTAATTGTCTGCAAAAGTATGCCAGAAAAACTTGTCTGTCTCGAGCTTGGTATGCGAATACTCATATTTCATGAAATTTTCTGTTGCCCCGCTTATTAATTTGCTTAATTTTGAAAGAACCCATTTGTCAATCAATTCCAGTTTTTTCGGCTTCTCTAATCTGTAGTCCTGCAGGTGCATAAAGGCAAACTTTGAAGCGTTCCATATCTTTGTTGTAAACTTTGTCCCTGTAACCAGGTCCTTTTCCTGGAATGGCAGGTCATCTCCCAGCCTGCTTCCTGCTGCCCAGAACCTCAGCGCATCTGCAGAATATTTCTCGATCATTTCCCTTGGATCAATAACATTCCCCTTTGACTTGGACATCTTCTTCCCATGAGGGTCTAAAGCCCATCCGGAAATCATCGCATTTTTCCAAGGGATGCTATTATGATGGAAATAGCTCTTTACAACAGTATTAAAGAGCCAGAAGGTAATTATATCATGGGCCTGCGGCCTTAAGTCCATCGGCAACAATTTTTTGAAAATTGGTCTATCTTTGAATAATTCAGCAGCAATATCTGGCGTTAATGAAGAGGTTGCCCAGGTATCAAGAACATCTTTTTCCCCTGTAAACTCATTTGAGCCGCACTTGCACTTCTTGCTTGGCTTATCAACCAAAGGGTCTACAGGAAGCTGTTTTTCGTCTGCAGCTAGTATCTCTCCGCATTTCCTGCAGTACCATACTGGTATAGGAACCCCAAAATGCCTCTGCCTTGATATGTTCCAGTCCCATTTTAAGCCTTGAATCCAGTTTTCATACCTTGCCCTCATGTGCTCCGGATGCCATTTTATCTTTCTGCCATACTCCACAAAATCTTTTTTTAATTCTAGATATTTAATGAACCACTGTTCTGTTGTTAAAATCTCTATATCTGTTTCGCATCTTTCATGCACGTTAACAACATGATGTATCGGCTCTATTTTTTCTATCCTGTTTTCTTCTTCCAGAGCCTTTATGACAGCTTCCCTTGCCTTCTTGACATGCAGCCCTTTAAACCTTCCAGCCTTTTCATTTAAAGTTCCATCCTTATTCATTATCTCTATTGGCTCTATATTAAACTCTTCCATCCACTTTACATCATCCATATCCCCAAAAGTACAATGATACACTATGCCGGAGCCAAACTCCATATCCACATCTTTATTTGCTGTTATTTTGACTTCCCTGCCAGAAAAAGGAATTTTTGCTTTCTTTCCAATTAATTTATTGAACCTTTTATCATCTGGATGGATATGTATTGCTACACACGCTGGCAATAATTCCGGCCTTGTTGTCGCAATAGTTATCTGCTTTCCTGTAGTTGTGTCAAATTTCATGTAAACCAGCCTTGAGTCCCTCTCAGAATCTTTCATTTCAACTTGAGCAATAGCTGTCTGGCATTCAGGGCACCACACAAAAGGGGCTTTTTTCCTGTATATCCTGCCTTTTTTATACAGCTCAACAAAAGAACGCTGGGAAATTTTCTGGGAATGTTCGTTGATTGTCGTATAGAAGATATTGTAATCAGCACTTACTCCAATTCTTTTCCAGTCATAAACGAAATCCGGCCTTATCTCCTCCAAAGTCTTTAAGCATAATTTTACAAACTCCTTCCTCTCCATCTTCTGGCCCTTTACATTCTTCATCTTCTCTATCATCCTTTCTGTTGCTAATCCATTATCGTCAGTGCCGAAAGGGTAGAAAACGTTTTTTCCCAGCATTCTCTGGAATCTTGCGATAAAATCCTGCTGCGAGTAAGAAAAGCTATGGCCCAAATGCATCTTTCCGCTTACAGTTGGAGGAGGAGTGTCTATGGAATAAACCTCTCCCTTGCTGTTTGGCTCAAAAGCATAAATCCTCTCCTTCTCCCAGTACTTCAGCCATTTCTCTTCAGCTTCATGAGGCTCATAGCGCTTAGGCAATTCCATGAATTTTAAGAAAAAAAGTGTTGTTTTTAATGTTTTTGGTGTAAAATATTATTTCAAGCGGCTAATCAAGCTTTAATGGCACGCCAGTCTTACGCTGAATTTCCAATTCGGCAAATCTAAGAAGAGTATCCCTGTCAACGCCGTCAAAAATTTGGATGCCGTACTTTGCAGCAAAAGCAAGAAAGTGAGGGGCGTCTATTAAGTCCAACATCGCTTCTCCCTTCCCATTTATTTTTGTAGTGAATCCGTCAACAATTCCATCTAAATATAATCGGAGAAATTCCTCATCAATATTCCACATGCCATTACTTTCATTGTTTCCATAATGCCCGCTCCAAAGAAATATTGATGCTTTATCGCCTAAAAGGTCCCGAGCCCTTCTTGCAAACTCTATGCCATTGTAATAAGGATGCTCATAAACATCAGAAATCACTAGGTATGGTTTTGTGCCTGCTGCTAAGATACTCATGGCTTCATGCGGGTGATTAACCCCTATAACAGAAAACTTCCTCTCTGTAAGCCCATACAGAAGCCTGCCATCAATACCTTTATCGTCAACAACGAGCGCTTTGTGCATTTATTTATGGTTTGATGGGTAAATTTATTAAACTTTCTAAAAACCCAAAGCTTAAAATATTATAAATTTATTCCCGGTTTTATGCAGCCCTTTACCTTCAAATACCAGCCAAAAACCTCAATGGAGATAATAGGCCAAAATGAGGCTATAAAAAAGCTGAAGGGCTTTGTGGTTAATTTTAAGAAACAGAAAAAGAATGCTGCCCTGTTGTATGGTCCCAGCGGTACTGGCAAAACAATAAGCGCATATGCTATTGCAAAAGAGCTTGATTTGGAAATTCTGGAGGTAAATGCCTCTGACGTAAGGAATGCGGATGAGATAAATTCTTTAGTGGGAAGCGCAATAGGCCAGATGAGCTTGTTCTCAAGAGGAAAATTGATTTTAGTGGATGAGATTGACGGCCTCTCAGGAACAAAAGATAGAGGGGGATTGCAGGCAGTAACAAAGCTGATTGAGAAATCTTCTTTCCCGATAGTTTTAACAGCGACAAATCCGTGGGACTATAAGTTCAATGCTCTTAGGAGAAGAGCAGAGCTTATTGAGTTCATTCCATTGGATTATTTATCAATATTTGAGATATTAAAAAATATATGCGACAAAGAAAAAATAAGGTACGAAGGGGAGATATTGAAAGGCTTGGCGAGGAGAGCAGGCAATGATGCAAGAGCCGCAATTAATGACCTGCAGACACTGGCTTTGGAAGCAAGAGAGCTGACAAAAAGCAGCTTGGAAGAGCTTGGGGAAAGAAATAAATTAGAGAGCATGCCCAATGCCCTCCTCAAAATATTCAAAAGCACAGACCCAAAAGTTGCAATTGCTGCATTTGACACTGTCGAGGAAAACCTTGACCAGCAGCTTTTATGGCTGGATGAAAACCTGCCAAGGGAATATACGGAGCCGGAAGACCTTGCAAAAGCCTATGATAAATTAAGCAAGGCTGACGTTTTCAGCAGGCGCATTAAAAGATGGCAGCACTGGCGTTTTCTTGTATACATAAATGCATTAATCACAGCAGGCATTGCAGTATCAAAAAAGGAAAAATACAGGCACTACGTCC
The DNA here is from genome assembly GCA_016184145.1 of Candidatus Woesearchaeota archaeon. GTDB lineage: Archaea > Nanobdellota > Nanobdellia > Woesearchaeales > GW2011-AR4 > JACPDF01. The sequence goes on from JACPDF010000028.1 coordinate 17,358, forward strand.
AGTATAAGCCGACAGGCAAGCTATTGAAGCTCTGGTGGGCAAAGCAGAAGGCAATGAAGAAGAAAGCGATTGCGGAAAAAATAGCCGAGAAAACCCACACATCAACAAAAGACGCTTTGAAAAGCACATTGCCTTACTTGCAGGTTGCCTTCAAGAAAAATAAAATTTTTAGAAATAATATAATTGAAGAATTGGATTTGAGCATGGAAGAGATTGAGTGGCTGAAAAAATAAATCGCATAAAGTTACCACAAACTGATAATTATTTCTCAGAATTTTAATAAAAAGGTTTAAATATAATGTTTTTGATTTCTTAATATATGGCTTTAAGGGACAGGTGGCCTTCAAGGACTATGTTTGTTTATGCTGCAATAGGCTCTGCAGTAGGCTTGGGAAATATTTGGCGCTACCCTTATCTTGCTGAGAAGTTTGGCGGAGGCGCTTTTCTTATACCTTACCTTATTGCATTATTTGTTGCTGGAATCCCGTTATTGATTCTTGAATTTGGCTTAGGCCAGAAAATGCAGAAAGGCGCTGTGGATTCCTTTGCTGCAGTCAAAAAAAGGCTGTCCGGATTGGGATGGTGGGCGTTATTTACCGCTTTTATCGTGATAAGCTATTATGTTGTTGTGATGGCATGGTCTTTGGTTTACATGCTTGTGTCTTTTGGCGTCCAATGGTCTGATGACCCAAAAACATATTTTTTCAGCAATGTTTTGCAGCTCTCAGACAGCATAAATTCAATCGGCAGCATAGTTCCTGCAGTCTTTATCGCGCTTATAATAAACTGGGCCTGGATTTATTTTTGTATCCGGAAAGGCGTAAAAAGCGTAAGCAAGGTTATTGTCTGGACAGTGCCTTTGCCCATAATCCTCATGATAGTGTTGTTGATAAGGGCTGTTACTTTGGATGGTGCAGGTGTTGGCATTGCAGCTTACCTTACGCCCAATTTTTCTGCATTGCTTGATGCGGAGGTATGGCGCGCAGCTTTTGCCCAGATATTCTTTTCCCTTAGTTTAGCGTTTGGCATTATGATTGCATATGCAAGCTTCAATAAGAAGGATTCGGATGTAGCAAAAAATGCATTCATTGTCGGGATTGCGGATACAATAATAGCAATATTGGCTGGATTTGTAGTGTTTGCAACACTAGGATTTATGGCAACCCAGCAGAACGTTCCTTTGGATGATGTAGTTGCCTCTGGTCCGGGATTGGCTTTCATTGCATTCCCGAAAGCATTGAGCCTGATGCCGTTTGCAGCCTTTTTCAGCATTCTATTTTTCCTTACGCTGCTTACTCTGGCAATTGACAGCGCATTTTCATTGGTAGAAGCTATAGACACAACAGTATTAGATAAAACAAAAATGAAGAGGAAGCATATTGCTTTGGTTGTATGCGTGCTTGGTTTCCTGGCTGGAATAATCTACACAACCAATGCCGGCTTGTATATGCTTGATGTTGTTGATCATTTTGTAACAGGTGTCAGCTTAATAGTCATAGGAATCCTTGAATGCATTGCCATCGGCTGGATTTTTGGAGCAGATAAGATGAGGGCATACGTAAACAAGGTCTCTGACTTCAAAATAGGCCCATGGTGGGACATAACAATAAAGTACATTACCCCTATAGCCCTTGCCGTAATACTTGCAATACAATTAAAGGCAGAGTTTGTTGAAAACTATTCTGGCTATCCGGACTGGGCCATATTGGTTGGATGGCTCTTTGTATTAGTGCCATTGGTAATTGCTTTCTTAATACCCCAGAGGAAGGTTAAGGCTGCTTAATCCTGATTAGTTTCTTTAAAAAACAACAAACTTTATAAAATTCTCTTTAATCTATTCAGTTATGGAAAAATTAAGCATAGAGGACATGGCTGTTTTCTGCAAAAGGAAAGGCTTTGTTTATCCTAACAGCGAACTATATGGCGGTTTTTCTGGATTTTGGGATTTTGGGCATTTGGGCGTTGAGCTAAAAAACAACATAAAAAGCGAATGGTGGAAATACCATGTCCAGCAGAGGGAGGATATTGTGGGAATAGACGGAAGCATAATAACCCATCCGAAGGTCTGGCAGGCCAGCGGCCATGTGGAAAATTTTGAGGATATAATGCTGAAATGCTCGAAATGCAGGCAGGAAATAAGAGCCGATCATTTTATTGAAGATAAATTAAAAACAAATGTGGAAGGCTCCAATGTAAATGAAATGAATGATATTATCAAAAAAAATAAATTAAAATGCCCAAAGTGCAGCTCAGATTTTGAAAAGATAGAGCAGTTTAATTTAATGTTCAAGACAAGTGTCGGGCCTAAGGAAGACAGCAGCTCTATAGCTTACTTAAGGCCTGAAACCGCACAATTGATTTTTGCGGACTTTAAATTAGTGGCGGACAATGCAAGGTTAAAGCTGCCATTCGGCATAGCGCAGATAGGAAAAGGCTTCAGGAACGAGATTTCCCCGAGGGATTTTCTATTCAGGTGCCGTGAATTTGAGATGATGGAAGTTGAGTATTTTGCGCATCCTGAAAAAGCGGATAAATGCCCGTTTATAGACGAGGCAATGGAAGAAGAATTGAGCTTCCTTACAGCGGAGATGCAGAAGAAAAAGCAAAAGCCGGTAAGAATGAAAATAAAGGACGCTTTAAAGAAAAAAATAATCTCGGAATGGCACGCTTACTGGCTTGCAGCCGAACAGAAGTGGTTTACAGGCTTAGGCGCAAAACAGGAAAATTTCCGCGTTAGGCAGCATTTAAAGAAAGAAAAAAGCCATTATGCCTTGGACACATGGGACCTTGAATATAATTTCCCATTTGGCTGGAAAGAATTACAGGGTATTGCAAACAGGACCGATTTTGACCTAAAGCGGCATATTAAGTTTTCCGGCAGCGATTTAAGCATTTTTGACGAGGAGACTAGGAAAAAAATTGTGCCTTATGTTGTTGCCGAGCCGTCCCAGGGAGTTGAAAGGGCTTTTTTGGTATTTATGTTTGATTCCTACTTTTATGACAAAAAAAGGGAAAATGTTGTCTTAAAGCTGCATCCTAAGTTAGCTCCGGTAAAAGTCGGAGTTTTTCCGCTGGTAAATAAATTGGATAATGAGGCAAAAAAGCTCTATGATTCTTTAAAAAAAGATTTCAACTGCATCTTTGACAGGTCTGGAAGCATTGGGAGAAGGTATGCTAGGGCTGATGAAATTGGAATTCCTTACTGCATTACGATTGATTTTGACACTTTAAAGGACAAGGCAGTCACTGTAAGAAACAGGGATGATACGAAGCAGGTGAGAATTCCGATAAAAGACTTAAGGGAAACAATAAGGAAATTAATCAACAATCCATAAATTTTATATATAGCACTTATTCTCTTTTGATTATGCAGGTAAAAGACTTACAGCCAAGACAGGGGAAGGTAGATATTGTCCTAGACGTAGTTGATATGGGAGAGCCAAGAGAGTTTGAGAAGTTTGGAAGGTCTGGAAGGGTAACAACAGCAGTTGCAAAAGATGAAACTGGCGACATAAAGCTTACTTTATGGAACGATGATATTGAAAAAGTGAAGGCAGGAGACAAAATAAAGATAACTAATGGCTATGTTTCTGAATGGCAAGGGGAAATGCAGCTTTCAACGGGAAAATTCGGGACTATGGAAGTAATAGGGGAAAGTGAGGAAGCAAAAAAAGAAGAAACTAAAGGCCCAGATGAAGAAGAGGACAAAAAGATTTATGAGGAAGCGGAAAAAAGCCTGGAAGAGCTGGAAGAGGGCCTTGAAGAAAAGCCCGACTATGACGAGGAAGATATTAAGGACGAGTAAGCGAAAGTAATTTAAATCACCCCTATTTCTAAAAATTCTAAAAGGGACCGTAGCTCAGACTGGGAGAGCACTACGCTGAAGAACTCTCTTTAGTCACGTAGGTGATTGGCTGGCGGGACCGACCTAAATCCTGGGTTCAAATATCCCCTAAGGGAGACCGCAAATCCATTGGGGTCTGAGAGTCCCAGCGGTCCCATTTCCCGCCATTTTTTCAAGCCTACCCTTCTTATAGGGATTAGAAGAGCCTATCTCATCCTTGAACTTATTAATTAGAGATTTTTGATTTATCCTTATGCAATAAGTTGTCGAGATAAAACCTCGTTTATCTTTTTGTGTGGATTCGTTATATGATAGAAAATAACCAATTTTCTCCAAAAAATGATTAATTTCTAAAATCAAACCTTTATTCTTCAAACCAAGACTTATGCTGTACCGTCCGTTTGACCTTAATATCATTGAACCATCAGTATCATAGATTCCTTTAAGAAATGAAAGAAAAAATTTCTTATTTGCGCTAATCCAAATTGGGATGATTAGATTATTTTTCTTTCCAATTGGAAATCCTGATTCTTGTAAAATGTAAAAAATCCTTTTTGAGCTTATCCTAGAGTACAGCGTATTTTGATCCTTTCTTTTTACTAAAGTAGGTCTTTTACCAAACAATTGTTCAGCTAAATTGGCAATATATATTTTATGATATTGTAAATCCTTTTCCAGATGGCCTGCAATTTCAATATAATAATGACCATTAGAATAATGATTCATATACCCATCTCCGAACATAATGCCAATAAATTCCGCAAGTTCTGAAGTTAATTTTGGTTTCATATTTTGAATTAATGGAAGCATAAATTGACAAAGAAATTGTAGTTTATAAAGCTGACGCGGAGATGTCCAGTGGGGAGTCCCAGCGGTCCCACTCTTTTCTATGCTCCTAAAGAAGAAGTCAGTATCTGCCCTGCAATGATATTAAATAATAGCATGACAATAAGGCTTATAATGCAGTAAAGGACAGTGCTTCTTATCATGTTATTGCCCAATTCATATTTCTCATTCAGTTTGTCAGAGCCGTTCTCGATCCCATTTACCAGTACAGTCAGTATATAGGTTATCTGCACAACATAAATGCCAACAATGATCTGGAAATAATAAGTTGGTATGCCCTCACCAAAAATTCCTATCAAGCCTGCTCCCTGGGCTGCCGTAGATCCGGAAGTGACGTCCTGCAGCTGTGTGCCAAGCTTTCCCAGGATTGTGGTTACCATTGAGGTTATTCCTATGACAATTCCCGCTATTGCCGGAGTCAAAAATTTGATCTGGGAGTTCATCGATGAAATGATGTCTGCCAGAAGATCCTGCAGCCTTTCATTCACGCTGTGTATTTCTTTTATGTACCTTGAAACATTTGTCAGGGCCTGGGCCGCAATTATAGGTCCTTTCTTGACAGACTGTATCAAAACCTTCATTGAGCTTTCTATAATGTTGGAGGGGAAACTGATCAAAGCCCCGTGCACGGGATCAAATATTGCCTGTTTTATCCCCATCCCGAGTTTTTTTATGTTAGCGCTCACAAGGCTGAAAAAATTTCCCGAGACAGTGCCTTCCATCATATTTGCAACCTTGTCAAATGCTACCTCTGCCGGAAGCCCATCACCCAGCCTGTTTCCCAGCTGGAACAAGGCAGATGCAAACTCCAGCTCCAGTTTTTTTGCCCTCTCCCTTATCTTTATGATATTCTTTGACCTCAGCCTGTAAAATATGCCTATTCCCAGGCCTAAAGACAATGTAACCATCAGGCTTAATATCGCTGCACCAAGGCCGTAAGGCCCTCTTAACTCCCCGGTTGTCGGGCTTTCCCTGTACTCAAGCAGGCAAAATTTCCTGAGGCATGGACTTGATGCGTCTTCAGCGCCAAAGCCAACGTCCGTGAAATTAACACTATGCAGCAGAACAGGGCTTAATCCTATGACCAAGAGCAAAGCTCCTATAAAGATGCTGAAGATGATCGGATTTATCAGGAACTCCACCTTTCCCAATTTTATGATGACATTCTTGTATTTTTTGAGCTCTGGATTCTCTTCAGAGATATCAGTCTGGCCGTATCCTGTCGGCCTCCTGGATAACACCACTTTTCCCAGGTAATATACTGCAACAGGCAAAGCGACATTATACAAAGCAGATATATGATACCATTCAACACCTTCCATAAAGCTGACCACTAATGGAAGTATAACCAAGCCCAAAATCGGCAAAATGATTCCAAGCATGTGCAGCATTGTTATCGGGCTCTGAAGATTATGGGCGTAATGCAGCATTTTCTCATAAGTCTCGCTAAGAATAACATCCAGAGATTTGTCCAATGCATTCAGCCTTCTTTCCTCGCTGCCTTCATACAGCGAAGATTCTACCAGGTGGAAAGACTCTATGAACTCAAAATTCCATCTCTTCCATGTTTCAAGGTAAGTGTCAAGGCTTTCCTTTATGCTGCCGTATTTCTCTGTCTCGACATCCCAAAGGACTTTTTTGAGGTCAAGGCTCAACGGAGGCGCAAGATGGTCTGCAGCAAATTCCAAGGCATTTTCCAGATTGCTCGTATGCCTCATGTAAGTAGCCACATAAAATATGCACAGCACCATCTGTTTGGATGCTTCCATGCGCCAGTTGTTTGCAATATATTCAGGAAGTTTCCCAAAAGGCTTTATCAGGGAAATCCCTATTATGAAGAAGAAAACAATGAAAAACATTGACTGGACTAGCAGGAAAGAAAGCAATGAGCCAGCCAATATTACCACAATAGGGGCCAAAAATGAAAAGGAAATCGCTCCTGAAGGAGTTATGTCAAGGTGCGATATGCTTATGCTTTCTAGCATATCCGGCTCTTTCTTCTTATCCGGCTTTATCTTCAGTATTTTCTCGCTAAGGTTGCATAATTTTTCGTATATTGTAAGGTGCCTTGGCATATACTCCTGCTTAAATTCCTGATATTCCCTGGAAGTAATCTTGGGAGAATAGGTTTTAGCGCCCAGCTCCTTCTCTATCTGCTGCCTGTAGAATTCTGCCAAATCCCTCATCCTTTCCTTGTCGCTTTGAGTTGGCATTTGAAGAACTGCTTCACCTCTTTTTTTGTAAATGTTTATTATGGAATCGGATAATTATTATCCCCTTGAAATCTAGGCTCGGCTCAGTGAATTGTGAGCGAGTTCGCAAAAAATTCGCTCACTCGCATCTCACTGGCTCGCATCATTGGCACGTAACTTTCCCAGCCGCCTCATTGTTGGCGGCAATAAATGTACTCCAACACATCAATAATCGCCCGTAATGGGGCGATTGCGCAAATGTCCAGTGTAATGATGCGCCGCGGTATTGGCGGCGCCTAAATACTCCGGGAATGATTTTTCTCATTATAATGTTCAAACTCAGATTCTTCATTTTTATTTCATATTCATCTTCTTTACGCTTCTTTTCATCCATTCATTCCAGTCGAAAAATATGCGCTTGCTGTCCAGGGAGCCTGTCTCTTCCTTTATCTTCTCTGATATCTTGTGGAATTCATCATTTGCCATTACTACAAAATCGGCCTCGAGCAAGTTAAGCATATTGGCTTTTTCCGCATAGTTGACTAAAGTTTCCTTGATTTTTGCCCTTAGCAGTATATTGTCCCAGACTGCATCCCAGCTTCCTGCCCAGTCCTTGACGTTCCCTGCTATTCCCTTTAGTATCTCGCTTTCCCCGTTGATTAAGTCATCAGTAGGCTCAAGCTGGTCCGTCCTGCTATCATATTTCATCAAATCCACAAAGCCGTTCTCCAGCAGAGGGTCATTTTCCCAGTGCTTCCTTACCTCGGTTATCTGGGTTACTCTCCTCCATCTATGCAGTCCATCTGCGCTCCTTATGGGATTCGCAACAACAATAACATCAGTTGCCTTGAAGCTTGTCCTTGGAACGCCTAAATCATTTACAACCCTGTCAAAGACTCCATAAGGGCTGTCTCCATGAATTGTGCCTGCAACAACATTGGCCAAAGCCCCTATCCTCATTGCCTCGTATAATGCCAAAGCTTCTTTGCTTCTTATCTCTCCCACAATTAAAGCAGAATCCCCCATCCTTAATGTTGTCCTTATGCCTTCATCTGCCGGAACCTCAGCAGAGCCTTTTGTCAAGGCAGCAGCAACCTTCATGGGCTGGATATTATAGCCCAATTTCCTTAGTGAAGTGGTTGGAAGCTCCAGGGTGTCTTCTATCGTTATGACTCTGTATCTTCTCATTAGTTCGACAAGCAATGACCCCAATAATGATGTTTTTCCCGCTGACCTTGTTCCTGCTACAAGCATGGTCCTGCTTCCATCAATTATAAAGCTCAAAAGGCCTGCAGCTAACGGGCTTATCATCCGGTTGTGCATGAACAACGGCAGCGTCCATGGTTTATCGCGGTGTCTTCTGAAAGCAAATGATACGCCAAAAGGGTTCAATGGCTGCCCTACTGCAGCAACCCTGGCATTCGCCCCTTTTATGCTAAGCTCTGTGTCCAGTATCGGATTTGCCTCATCAAGCGGCCTTCCTGAGACGAGCCTTAATTTTGTGGCCCACGAATCTGCTTCCGCGCTTGTAGGCACTATGTTCGTCTTGCAGTCGCCGTAAGTCTGGTGCACAATAAAGGCAGGAACATCCCCAATCTGGTTGTTTATGGTTACATCCTGCACTTTCTCGTCCTGCAGCAAAACCTCTATTAGCCCAAAGCCTACTGTGTACCTGACAAGTATGTTTGTAAGCTGGTCAATTTCTGATGAAGTCAGTTTCATGTCCCTATAGCCTGCAAGTTCCTCAATAAGGTCCTGGCCTACATTAAAGAACACCTGCCTCATTCTTTCCGGCTCTACAAACTCGCTTCTTTTCGGCTTGTGTTCCATCATTACCTTCCTTGCAGTGTCCAGGATCTCATATTTCTCCTCTGTCAGCTTGAATTCAGGGGGCGTGATATGGTAAAGGTACTGCACAGTGTCAGGAAGCTCGAATACCGTAACTTCAGTGTCTTCGCCAATAGTATATGTTTCCAGCTCATTTGCGTCATGCGGGAAAGCGGCCATCAGCTTCGTAAACATGAAATCCGGCCTTACTGCAGGGATAAAGAACCTCCTGTAAAGCTCCCTGTCCCCCACCTTATGGCCCGCAAGGTACGGTTTTGCGAGGGCTATTAGCCTTGTTTTCTCAAACAATGCCAGAATAAACTCAAGAAGCTCAAGGTACTTCATGCCGCACTTTGCAAATGAATTGTCAGTAGACTTGTCAATGCTTATTCTCTCATCCCTGGCAGTCCTCACCAGCTCCACATAAGCGCCAAGGGGATCTGACCTCAATAGATTAGAGACTATGTTTTGTATCGTGGAATACCAGCTGTTGGCCCATTTTGCGCAGCTTGTATCGGAAAGCATGGCAGTATAGCCTGAAATCTCTTTTCTCCTGATAAGCCGGGAGTACAGCCCCGCTATTTCCCTCAGCAATATTGTCTGCTCATAGTCATATTCGTAATTCCTTTTTTGCATGAACACTATTCTTGTTGCATCCTTGACCTCAACGAGCATGTCGCATGCCTTGGACATCACAACCGGGTCATCTTCTAAAGAAGGAACGTGGGGATAGCCCTCCAGATTAACCGAAAGCACTACATCTTCCCCTTCCCTTATTACCTCATAAGAGAAAGGCTTATTGTCGTCAAACAGCGCCATTTTAAATAAGTTTTATCCTATCATTATCAATTATTTGTTTCCTCACTAGTTTATGCATACTTTATTTCCTTAGGGGCAATAAAACACGAGAAAATTTAAAATTTTCTGTGTCCTGAAAATCTCTGATTTTCATGAAAATCAAAATAATTCCCGGGTATGAATTTTTTTTATTAATTTTCATTATAAATAATATATTATCTTAAACGTAATCAAATTATTGTGAATTTGTTTGATAGCCGTATTGGCATTTTTTTCTTTTTTGTTGGCATTTTTCATTTTTTATTTTGCTGCTTTAATGATTCCAAAGCCACTTCTATCAGATGCGACTTGTTCCTGTACCTTGTCTTGTCTTTTAGCTCTTTGTCTATCCATTTTATCAGTTCATCATCAATAGTCGCGCTGATGGGCTTTTTCATCTTGGCTTGCATTAGGTTTATATTATAATATATATTTACTATATTTTTAATTGTTTAATATATTTTATAATATATAGTATTTAAATATTATGGTTTTTGGTCTTCAAAGGCATAACCACTCCCATATACTAACACAATTTTATATTCTAAAAAACAAAACATATATATAAACTGGAAAGAGGATTATCAAAATGGAAGAAATCGGCATTCCCCCAGCGCCTAAGCAGCGCGGTCTTTTTCACAGCCAGAAGCCTCTGCAGCCTGATATGGGCTCTTTTTCAGATGATATCGGGAATTTAAGCAGAAGATTAAGGGTTCTTGAGGAAAGCTTTACCAACCTAAGAAGGGTACTGCAGGTTACCGAACAGAACATGCTGGACAAAAACAGGATGTTTACAACAGAGATAAGGACAATAGCTTCCGATATAAGCGACATGAAAAAAGAGATTAATGACATAAAAGAAAAAATTATTGAGCTCGTAAAGGAGCTGCAGGCATCAGCCAAAAGAGAGGAAGTAAAAGTCCTTGAGAAATACATAAACCTGTGGAATCCTGTTAAATTTGTCACGCAGAACGAGGTTGAGCAGATTGTAAAGGAAATGCTTGAAAAAGAAAAGGGCAAATAGAAATGTTTATATAGATTTTTTCAATTGAAGTGTAAAAAAGAGGTGCGTATATGGCCTTATTTAGCTTCGGCAAAAAAAAGAGCGTGCAGCCAGCGCAATCAGCGCCTGGAAGCCCCATGGAGCAGTTTATGGTGATGAGGCAGAGGGGCATGGACAATAACTCCATCATACAGGAGCTTGAAAGGCAGGGCTATAATTCTTCCCAGATTTTTGATGCGATGAACCAGATGAACATAAGCGGGGCAAACATGGGAATGGAGCAGCCTCAGGAGTATGGCATGCCGCAGCAGGACTTTTCTTACCCACAGCCTTATCCACAACAGCGGTTTGAGCAATCCCAGGAAGAAAGGCGGGAATCCATGGGCAAGGAGGAGATAGAGGAGCTTGCAGAGTCAATAATAGACGAGAAATGGAAAGAATTTGAGGAAGACGTCAAAAAAATAATTGACTGGAAAGACAAGACAGAAGCCAGAATAAACCAGATGGCCCAGCAGATAAATGACCTTGCCGCTAGTTTAAACAGCCTTCATAAAAATATCATCAACAAGGTTTCCGACTATGACCGCAACTTAACAGACGTGGGAACAGAGATAAAAGCCATGGAAAAGGTCTTCCAGAAAGTGCTTCCAAGCCTGACGGAGAATGTAAACAAGCTGGAAAGATTGTCTAAAGGCTCCAGGCCGTTAAAAAAATAAGCATTAGTCCCTATTGTTAGAAAATTCATACTACTCGGTAAACTAATGCCAATCAAAGATTTGAAAAAATAATAAAAAGGCGGGCGTCTTATTCTTCTTTTGTGTAGAAATCACCAGGCCTATACTTTAATCTAAGTCTTCCTGCTAATTCATAGAAATCCTGGTTATGATTCATTCTAAAGTCTCCGCCAACTATAACACCAGTAGCAACCCCATTGAAACTATTATTTGATTCTAGAACATCGTAACCTTTTTGTGCTAATTCCTGTCTTAGTGTTTTTCTAGCCTGTGGAAGATTCAAGCGTGATAATTCTTCACTGCTTAATCTAGCCATTGCTTCTAAATCCAATTCAAAACTTTGAAAAATTTGTGGCATAGTTTATCTTTCTTAGAGGAATAAATGAACCTTTATAAATCTTTGGAGATATTACCATTCTAAAGAAATGACACCCGCCTTCCTACATGCTCGCGTGCTAAGTCTGCTTCGCGGCCAATAACCCGACAGTAAATACCGCTATCAGAAAAATGAGTATGATGCCCAAAAAGTTAGGGTGGAATATGATTGTGGATGTTTTGGCAAAATCCTCTCCTCTTTCCGGAACATTGATGTTTTCCCTGACAACAGCTAAAGCTCCTACAACTAATGCGACAACCAGGATAACAAGCACAATGTATTTCATTGCATGGCTGTCAACTATGCTCATTGAGTCTGAGCCAAGGGTTCTCGAGGCTATAGCCACTATGGCAATAAAAACAAGCACTACCGCAAAAACAGGGGCTATCTGCTTTACGACTTTTGTGGCTATGTCCGACATGATGACAAAGAATCCAGCCAGCACCCCTATAAGTATGTTGATAATCTGGTTCTGGCCCAAAACCTTTGTGTAAATCAACACAGCATAAATGAAGAGCCATACAAAAAGGAATACAAAAACAACGGAAAAGCTCTGCAGAGCTGTAACATCAAGAAAAGTTGCCATTTTTATTTGCCGCCGAATAATTTGCTAAAGTCCATTCCAAGCCTTTTAAATCCTGCTATCTTGTCTCTTTCCCCTTCCCCGCCTGTGACAAATGCTATTATGACACCAAAGACTACAATCATTATTATTACAGCCAAGGCATCAGAGCCAAAGGTCCTTGTCAGCCAGTCGTCAAACCCTGAAACCCACCAGCCTGCTGCGCTTCCGAATATTATGATTAAGAATATGACAGAAATTAAAGCAACCCATCCGGGCATTGCCATTCCCAAAGTGACCTTTTCATGCCCAAAAACCCCTATCATTATCATTAACGCTATAATCGCAACCACAAATACGCCGACAGACGGCAAAGCGGCATTTATTACAAGCACAGGGTCATAGCCTGCTGGCAAGTTGCCGGTTACATGAGGAATCACAATAATCAGGGAAAAAACAAGGGCTATGGCTGTGTTCAGGTTCCTTTTTTCCTCTCCAAGAAGCTTTGATTTCTCAAGAACTGCAAACACAAGAGTAAATATAAGAAGAAACGGCAGCAAAACATCTGTCAAGCCCCACCGGTCTAAACTTCTTGCAAACTCGCTCAGCGCAAAATTCTCTGAAACCAATTACAGCACCTCTTAAGAGGTGCCGGAAGACTTGTCTTCCCAGCACCTTTTTTGATTTAACATTAATTATTGCAGTTATACTTTTTAAACTTTGCTATGATTTCCTCTCTATTTTCCTGTCCTGGGTTACATAAACCACAAACAATACGATGAGAACCAATAAAAACACCGATCCTACTACCTCTCCCCTGTTGGTCCCGCTTAAAAAGCCGAATGTATCTTCTAACAAGCCAAGGGCGTCAAGGAAAATAAAAATCAATACTATAAAGACTATTACCATAAATAATGTCTTCCAGCCTCCTTCCAAAAAAACTCCTTCCGGTTTTTCCTGGAAAAAAGAGCCTACTAAGAGCAGGAACAATACCACCAAAAAAAGCAAAACAACGAAGTTTGAGGATACTTCTGTTATGATTTCAACTAGCCTCGAGGAAGCTACAACCAGAAATGCTATCACAAAAGCCGCTACCGAGTTAAGGTTTTTCTTTGTATATTTCTTGCCTTCTATTTCCTCAACTCCGAAAACCTTTGTCCTTTCCAATAATGCAAAAACAATGGTAAAGACAAGAAGGAATGGCAGTACTACATCAAAAATGCCTATATTATCGAAAAAGGTTATTATCTCCCTGAATTGAGTTGCCATCTTGTCAAAAACCGCCAATCAGAGACTGGTGGCATACTTTCATCAATAACAACATTATGTGGTTTTTGATGCTTGAAATTCCACTAATTTTTAATGAGTGGAATTTCATTGTTTTTAAATAAATTTATTCTCATGTTTATTTATAAACTTTTCGAAAAAGGGT